>JBAUEM010000113.1:0-74097 GCA_049678605.1 Dehalococcoidia bacterium | reverse complement strand
GGCTACTTTTTTATCTCTTAATTCCTTTTCTATCAACCTTTTGCTTTTAGGCCTGAAGGATAAGCGGTTATCCTTCCAGAATTGGGCGAAGGCAAAATCATCGCTCAAGTTTTGCTCTCTGAGTTTGGCAATTGCCTCCTCTGCCACTTCACTAGCAAAATCGCGCCGGTGAAGCCACTGCCTTATTTCCGCTTCGCTGCGCGGGCGATAACTGAGATAACGGTAGGCTGCATCAAGGCAGTCCTGCAAGGAATTACTATCTGTCAACTGGTTTTTCCCTGAGTAATATCAGTCTTGTTGCGCGGAGGTTGCTGAACTTCCTCTGAGGGAGACGTCGGGAATAGCTGCTGAAGCTCTTATTGTGCTTTCCAGTTGTGAAGCTAGTTCAGAGTGCTGCCTCAGGTAATCCTTGGCATTTTCCCTACCCTGCCCCAACTTCGTATCACCGTAAGTAAAGAAGGCACCAGCTTTCTTTATCACACCTGTTGTCACCCCAAGGTCAACCAGATTTCCCTCCTTGCTTATCCCGTGATTAAACATAATATCAAATTCAGCGCTGCGAAAGGGAGGAGCTACCTTATCCTTAACCACCCTGGCCTTTACCCTTGCGCCTACCATTTCTGTGCCCTGCTTGATGGAGTCACTCCGCCTCAAATCTATCCTCACCGAACTATAGAACTTAAGCGCCCTTCCCCCAGGAGTTACCTCCGGATTACCGAAAACAATGCCCACCTTTTCTCGCAACTGGTTAATAAAAATAACCGCTGTTTTAGACTTACTGATAGCAGCACTCAATTTTCTCAGTGCCTGGGACATCAATCGTGCCTGCAAACCAACATGGGCATCGCCCATCTCTCCTTCTATCTCAGCTCTGGGCGCTAGGGCGGCTACACTGTCGATGACTATTACATCCACAGCACCGCTTCTCACCAGGGTTTCAGTAATTTCCAGAGCTTGCTCGCCGGTGTCAGGTTGGGAGATAAGTAAATCGCGCAGGTTGACACCGCAGTTAGCGGCATAGCTAGGGTCAAGGGCATGCTCAACATCAATATATGCAGCAATACCGCCAGTTTTTTGAGTTTCAGCAATTATATGCTGGGCGAGTGTAGTTTTACCTGAAGCCTCAGAACCAAATATCTCGGTAACTCGTCCTCTAGGTATGCCACCTATTCCTAAAGCCAGGTCAAGAGCCAGTGCCCCGGTGGGAATGGCATCTCCAGCTACTCTGGCTGGAGCTTCGCCTAACTTCATAATCGAACCTTTGCCATATTGCCTCTCGATTTGCTCAATGGCTAATTCGACTGCCTTCTCTTTCTCAGTAGCCACTCCTTAAATATTGTATCATGGGGACTACAACCCAATCAATGGGGAAATAATGCCGGGTCTACGCTTTTTAGCGTGGAAATTTGCCTTAGTTTACCATTGCCGCTGAAAATCGAAGCTAAAAACGGTGTTCGGGTGGATTTATGGGCACTGCATCGACGCCCCAGCTTTAGATTCCACCTCGATCAAAGCTGTTGACTGCAGGGGGCAACTTATAGCCTAGGAGCTCCTCCAAGCCTTTAGCTTGTTCCACATGATAAGGGCCCACTCTAGTGCGGCGAACTTCCACTACAGTAGCGCCCACCCCAAGTTTCTCTCCGATATCGTGAGCAAGGCTTCTAACGTAAAATCCTGAAGACACCTCGCAAGTGAAAGCAAAATAGGGAAACTGGAACTCCGTGAGCTCCAAGGAATAAATGCTTACCTTTTTAGGTGGTATATCTACGCTGATACCCTTTCTGGCTAGTTGGTAAGCTTTTCGTCCCGCCATTTTTTTAGCTGAAAATGCTGGCGGGGTCTGCCAAATATCACCATAAAATTCCTTCAAGACCCTTTCCAATTCTTCTCTAGTTACTTCGTTATTGCTTCGCCGCAAAACCCTTCCTTCAGAGTCAAAGGTGTCTGTCTCGACACCGAGAACAGCCTTAACCTCGTAAGCCTTGTCCAGCTTAATAAACAAAGAGGCGTTTTTCGTGAACTTGCCGGTGAGAACAACTAAAAGCCCCGTAGCTAGGGGGTCTAAAGTCCCCGTATGACCCGCCTTCACGTTGAACTTCTTTCTTATCCGCTCCACCACTCGGGAGGAGGTAAGCCCTTTAGGCTTGTCCACCAGGAACATTTTGTCCATCCCCGTAAGTATACCGGAAAACCTGGAGCTTATCACTCGCCGAGGCTTGTTTAAAAATGTGGAGTTTGACAGGTTTGCCAGCTAATGCTATCATAGCTTACATAAAGTAGATTGCAGCCAAAGTTAATGATAGCAAGATGGTCAATTTCGTTGGGGAGGGGACTTAGGGGGTGGTAATAGGTGGATGCCGCCAGTAGTGGGCTTTTATTAGCCTTTCCAGTTCGCGTAGCTCCTTCAGCTTTCTTTTCCGGTGCTGAGTCGGCTTTTATCTCCTTGCCTAAAGCTGGTAGCAATCTGGTTGCACATGTCGTTTACTCAGGGTGAACATTAACAGCCTCTTTGTGATATTGTTTTTCCTCTCTCTTGGATGTGCCGCTTTTTTCTGCAGTGCTGAGACTGCTTTCATTGGTATGCAGAAGCTGCGTCTACAACACCTGATCCAGAGTGGACACCCTGCCGCCAAAAGGGTGGCCAAGATTGTGGAACAGCCGGAGAAATTTCTCGCCACAGTTCTTTTGGGGATCAACTTCTTTGAGACGGCAGTAGCCACTCTGGGCACAATCATAACAATGTCACTAATCCAAAATGAGAACTGGGCAGTAGCCATTGCTACCATCGTGATCACTATAGTAACCCTAGTTTTCGCTGAGCTTATTCCTAAGAGCTTGGCAGTTCGTTACGGAGAAAGAATAGCTTTGAGATATGTTAGACCTCTAGAAGTAATCTCTGCCATCCTCTATCCTCTGGTTTACATCCTGAACCACATCGGGATTAGGTTCACCAAGTTAGTCGGGGAGAGCGAAATTCCCAAGCCGACCATCAGCGAGGAGGAATTCCGTACAGCTATCAGCATAGGTGAGGCTGAAGGGGTAGTGGAAGGTAATGAGGCAGAGATGTTACACAAGGTGTTTGAGTTTACGGACCGCCCGGTGAGTAAGATAATGGTCCCCAGAACAGAAATCGCCTGGGTAGAGCAAGGGACGAAGATAAGTGATTTCCTGAATCTCTATACCCAGGGACGCTACAGTCGTTTCCCCGTATATAAGGATAATACCGATAATGTGGTAGGTATGTTGCATGCCAAGGATGTGCTGATGAAGTTAACCGATGAATCTGACAGCAGAGACAGCGTCATCGATGATTTGATGCGCCCTGCCTATTTTGTACCTGAAGGGAAACGTTTAGGGGAGCTTCTTGCTGAGATGCGAGACGGTGGTCACCATGCGGCAGTCGTTGTCGACGAGTTTGGGGGAATCGCGGGAATGGTTACCCTCGGACAGCTAACTGAGGAGATTGTCGGCGATATTCGCGATGAGCTAACGGGTAAAGAAAAGGATTTCATTGTAACTGGTGACAGCACCTTTCAACTGGAGGGAGGGTTCAGAATTGAAGACGCTAACGAGGAGTTGGGGCTGAATTTGCCCAGCGGCGATTATGAGACTGTGGCCGGCTTTATTCTCAGCCACCTTGGTCGGATACCGAAGCAGGGAGAGCACTTTAAGTACCAGAACCTGAAGTTCGTTATCACTGAAATACGTGGAATGAAGATAGAGAAGGTCATAGTGACCAGGGAAAAGGGCGCTGCTGCATCGTAAATTTAGTCCATCCCACCTATGATGGTAACAGGTAAGTTTTCCAAAATTCCCCCTCTTAAGAGTAAGAGGAGGAAGGGGAGTTATGATGGAAAGAATCCTTATGCTAGCGGGCATGTTGAAGGAGAGAGCCCCAATTCTAAGAGGGAACTTGTGGAAAACTAAAATATTACCCATACCGAGGGGTAAAATTAGCTCATCCCGACATGTCGGGATATTTCTCGCTATCAGTCCCGATTTATCGGGGCGAGGCAATCTAAGGAGGTCTTTTGAAGCTTATTTTAGTTAGGCATGGCGAGACTTATTGGAATGACGAGAGGCGTATCCAGGGAGGCGATAGCGATATCGAACTGAATGATACCGGATTGGAGCAAGCCAGGAAGCTAGCAGCTTTCCTCAAGAATGAGCCCGTTGCAGCCATACTCTCCAGCCCTTTGCGGCGAGCTATAGCTACAGCCGAAGTCATAGCTAGCCATCACCAGTTGCCCGTAGAGATTGATCAAGGGCTTAGAGAGCTCAAAGTTGGTGAACTGGAAGGCATGTCTGTTTCAAATTTAAGTACCACGTTCAGCCAGTTTTTAATGCAATGGTGGCAAAACGGGGGGGCAGTGAAATTGCCCAACGGAGAAAGTCTTGTTGAATTGCAACAGAGAGCCTGGAAGGCCGTTGAACGTCTGCTAGAAAGGCATAAAACTAGTCCTGAGCACAACGAAGGAACGACGATGATAGTAGTCAGCCATTACTTCGTTACCTTAGCCATCATTCTTAAAGCTTTAAATTTGCCTCTGGACTGCTTTACCAAATTCAAGGTAGACCTTGGTGGGGTAAGCATCCTTGAGATTAAGGATTATGGACCCCGCTTGGTGACATTTAACGATACCTCCTATCAGTGTTAGCTGCGAGGGGCAAAGCAAATGGGTTCCCCAAAAATTCGCAGAATTTTGGGGGTGCAAAGCAATCCCTATGAACAAGATTAAGCTAGAGTCAAAAGCTAGAGACTTTTTGCGGGGAACAAGAATTACCGATTATGCGGTTTAGCTCCTTGCTGGCTTGTGCCATATGACAGCCAGTGAATATTGTTGCCACCCCCCTGTCACCGCGAGCGAAGCGAAGCAATCTGAGCCTCCGTCATGTCCCTTCCCTCCCCTGCCAGGCGGGTTTCCTCTCGAAGTGCGTGGTAAGACAGTTTTCCCTGGGTAGAAGCCTGATGCGGGGAAACCAACCTACTGAGGTGTGGGTTAGAGAGGGCGTATTTGCCCGTAATCTATGGC
This sequence comes from Dehalococcoidia bacterium, assembly GCA_049678605.1. Classification (GTDB taxonomy): domain Bacteria; phylum Chloroflexota; class Dehalococcoidia; order GIF9; family AB-539-J10; genus RBG-13-51-36. The sequence continues at coordinate 69,064 of JBAUEM010000113.1, read as the reverse complement.
AAGCGGCGGGCATAATAGTAAAATCAAATGAAGCGATAGCGGGCGGTGCTTGACAGGCAGACATGAGGGCTAGCCTGCCTGCAACTTGGCTTGAAATGGAATATTCCAAGGGGAACTATAAGTAGAGGAGATAAGGTTCATGGTTCAGCCTGCTCCCGCCTCGACGTGCTGCGTGAGAGGTTATTCCCAGTCCGCAGGGCAATCAAAGGTGAGCGCAAGCCCGAGCAAAGCCTCTAACATTGACAATGCAGGGCGAGTGACGTAATCTATACGCCGGTCAAGGCGGTTCAAAAGAGTGGCTGTCACTTGACAGTATTATTAATATTGTTGGCCGGGTGCCCAGCTCAGGCAAGAAGACAGGTAACCGCTTGGTTTTAGAATTACAAGGAAGGCATAACAGGTAAGTTTTCCAAAAATTGTAATCAACAGAGTAGAAATAGTGTAAGCTGTATTTAGATTTGCAAAAGCTAGACTGTTACCGGAGAGCCGAACAATAGCTAGATAAAGAAGAGACTTCCTATTTGACCACGGAGAAAAGTGATATAGTATCTGAGGTTACGAATCTGGGCTACTCCCGTGCTCAAGCAAACCGGGCTCTAGGTGAACTTCCCAAATCACGTGACCTTTCCTTGGATGATAGGGTAAAGCTCGCGCTGCCTTGGCTTGCCAGACATTAGTATGATGCGGAGAGTAGTATGCCTAAAGTAAATATTAACGAGGTCAATATTTATTATGAGGTTCATGGCCAAGGACAGCCTCTGATATTGCTACATCATGGGTTTGGCTGCACTAAAATATGGGAAGATTTGCTTCCCACATTCGCTGCCAAGTATAAGGTCGTTTCATATGACCGCAGAGGCTTTGGCGAGTCGGATAAGGGGGAGGACTTCTGGGATTATTATCGAAGTGAGCAATATAACCAGAATAGCGTTGAAGAGTTATCAATCCTGCTGGAACATCTGAACATCAAGGATGAAATCCGTCTCCTTGGTCAGTGTGAGGGTGGTGTCATAGGATTTTATTATGCGGCTCAGTACCCCCAGAGAGTCAAGGCTATAGCCATATCAAGCACATTATGTTATAGCAAAATTCGAATGTCTGAACTTAACAGTAGCCGGATGTTTTCTTCCTTTGAAGAGGGCGACTCAGAGTTCCAGCACAAGTTAGTTTACTGGCACGGGGAAACTTGGGCACGGCGATTTTATTCCCTTGCTCTTTCAGGTGGAGGCGCCTACGGCTCTGGAGTATTTGATTTGAGGGACATCCTTAAGAATATCCAGTGTCCGGCACTGGTCTTGTACCCTGATAGAAGCGGATTGTTCGAAGTAGAGCAAGCTGTTTTGATGTATCGCTCACTACCTGACGGGGAACTGGCTGTTCTCCCCTGCTGCGGACACAACACCTATGCACTACAGCCTGAGGAGTACCAGAGAATCATTTTGTCGTTTTTCGAAAGGCACCGCTAAATAGTCACCCTGAAAAACTCGAGGTTGGCCAAGTGGGAGGGAAGCTGGTAAAATAGGGCAAAGTAGATAGTTGCTACGCTGCGATTGCATAATAACCTGCTATCACGGTGGGAGGCAGTATTGGCACCTAAGCTTGTTGAAATGAGCGAGGAACTGACCAAGATTGACGGGACGCTGGACGACCGCCTCTTTGCACCTTTCCGACAGGCGTTCTATAACCAGGCAGGTGGACCGACTGTTCTTGTTTCCACGTGCCTGAGAATGATGGCTAAGGCACATCATTCTCAAAGCTCTAGATTTGCCTGTGGGCTACTTGACCGATTTCAAAGTGGATCTTGATGAACTAAGCATTCTTGAGTTCCGGGATTATGGGACCCGCTTGCTGACATTTAACGATACCTCCTATCAGTGTTAGCTGGGAGGGAGCAAGGCCAAATTTATTGGGCTCCTAAACAATAACAAATGGCAAAGTTCAAATGCCAAATCAAGCTCAAAATCCAAATGAGCAAAAAAAGTATTTTTGGCATTTAAGCATTTGGATTTGTTTAGAGTTGCGAGGGGCAGAGAAAAGAAGCAATCCCTATGAACAAGATTAAGCTGGAGTCAAAAGTTAGAGACTTTATCCAGCGGTATAGCTTGATTTCACCTGAGGAGATAGTGGTTGTCGGGGTCTCAGGTGGTGCTGATTCAGTATGTTTGCTTCATGTCCTGGCAAAATGGCAGAAAGAGCTAGGGATAAAACTTCAGGTAGCTCATCTAAATCATCAACTTCGGGGAGTTGAATCCGAAGCTGATGCCCAATACGTATCTAATCTGGCTGGCTCGCTTGGCATTCCCATCACTATTGATAGGCAAGACGTGGCTGCCTACAGGATTGAAAGAAATTTTTCTGTTGAGGAAGCTGCCCGGGAACTACGCTATGCTTTTCTCGCCAGGGTAGCTAGAGAGGTCGGAGCCAATCGAATAGCCATAGGTCATACCAGGGATGACCAGGTAGAGACCATTTTGATGCACATATTACGGGGAACGGGAATTACCGGATTGTGCGGTTTAGCCCCTTGCTCGCCTATGGCGTATGACAGCCAGAGAATGTCATGGCCCGCCTCCCCCCCGTCATTGCGAGACTCCCCCCTGTCATTGCGAGCGACCTGCCCGCCAAGGCTTGGCAGGCGGGAGCGAAGCAATCTCTTAGTAATAAGACCGCTTCTAGATATTACTAGAGAGGAAACAACTAGTTATTGCCAGGAACACCGGCTTGACCCGCGTATTGATTCCTCCAACCGTTCGCTTTCCTTCTTCCGAAATCGCCTTCGCCTCCAGTTGTTGCCTCTGCTCAGACAGTATAATCCCAGCGTTGACCAGGCCCTGCTCCGTTTGGCTGATATTGCCAAAGAGGATAATGCGTTCATTGAACAGCAGGCTTCTGAGTTGTGGAATGAAGTGGCCAGGCAGGAAAATAACGCCATTTACCTGGATAAGAAGCAGATTGCTAGCTTGCCGATAGCCTTGCAGAGGCAATTATTGAGAGCAGCTGTGACCAAGTTGGCCGGGGATACTCGAGACATCGAAGCCAGTCATATTGAAGCCGCAAGGAGCCTGCTAAATAAACCAGTAGGCAAAAGAATCTCTCTGCCCCATGGCTTTATCTGTCAGGGCGGATATGATGAGCTTGTCGTTGCGAGCACAGCCAAGCAGTCTCATCTTCCGCCATGTCCCTTTCCCCCGCTGCCGGGCGAATTTCCTCTTGAAGTGCCTGGTAAGACAGTTTTTCCGGGATGGAAGGTGATAGCCAGCATAGTTGGGGAGCGAGTGGACGAAGGTCATTGTGAACACCTGAAAGGTGTGTGGCAATCTCTGGAGATTGCTTCGTCGCCTTCGGCTCCTCGCAATGACAGGGGAGAGTGTCATTCTGAGCCCTTCGCTACCTGTCATTCTGACCCTGAACGAAGTGAAGGGGAAGAATCTAATCTCGCTCAGGGTAAACTCCGCGAAGAATCTCGCCCCGCTCAAGGTAAGCTCTGCGAGGCAATCTCAGCCGATTTCGATTTACACAAAACAGGAACCGAGCTCTTCGTCCGTCAGCGTCGGCCCGGGGATAGATTTCAGCCCCTGGGCATGAATATACCCAAGAAGCTTCCAGAGTTTATGGTTGACGCCAAGATTCCTCGTTCCTGGCGAGGCCACATCCCAATAGTCTGTTCCCCTCAGCAAATCATCTGGGTAGCGGGCTGGCGCATTGATGATAGGGTCAAGGTTACTGAAGCTAGCAAAGAAATCCTTCGTCTGGAGTTTATCAAGTCACAATGAAAGCAGTAGACAGGGAATTACGTTTACGCCATCTTACCGTCGATGAAGCCCTATGGCGGCTTGACCAATATCTCAACGATGCCTTTATGGTTGGCTTGCCCTCTGTGCGCATTGTTCATGGTAAGGGGACAGGAAAATTACGCCGTACCGTACATGACTCACTAGCCAAGCATCCTCTGGTTAAGTCCTATCGCCTTGGTGATTATGGCGAAGGAGACTATGGCGTCACCATAGTGGAGCTGACAAACCATTAAACCTCCCACGAAAATCTTGTGATTCCCGTGGGCCCCCGTTAATTTATAGTCCATTGCAAAACTCCTTATAGTTCTCCCTCCCCTGGTGGGGGGGAGCTTATACCCCACAAAGTCTCAGATTTTGTGGGGACCCCGGGTTCCCTGACAAATCGAAGATTTGGCAGGGTGAAAGAGGGAGGGAGATTTTACCCTCACCTTTCCCGATTTAATCGGGACTCCCATCAAGGGAGAGGAATTTTATACGAGATTATGCGGTTAACTATAAATTTATCGTGTCCCCAAAAATCCTTAACGACTTTTTAGGGTTGATTCAAAGCGTAGTTTTTTGAGACGCAGCGGCTCGAAGCTTATCAGTTTAGTTTGCCCGCAGGGCGGGTTGGATAACCCCCGGCAAGAGACATGACAGTTAGCAGTGCAACCTGGAACAGGTTTGAACCTGCCATCTGCTTGCCTTCGGGCAAAGGGCAGTGGTAATCCCTCGCAGTGCGGGATGCCCGGGGAGTCACTTTCCTCGGCGGAAAGTTCCTGGCAGGTGGCATAGGTCATTCCCCTGGCTTCGACCAATTCCTTTACTTTCCGGTGGAAGCCGAGCCTCAAGTCCCTGCGCAGGCGATAGCCTCCGCCTGACCAATGCGCCTCGTAGATGTATTCTTGCTCGAATTTCTTAGCTGCTAGTGGCGACTGGCTGTAGATAACTTTGTATATTCGCTGCCATATACTTGTGCCTTTGTGACCGGCTAATGGAGAGCGCCTCCTGGATAGCCGGCCAGTGCTGGCGGTGACATGCCTGGCTCCAATCGCGGCGAAGACATCAATCAACCCAGCTATTTTTTCAAACCAGGAATCACCGTAAAGGGCTTGGAATAAATGGACCAAAATGGGGTCGAGGCGAACGACAATATCTATACCCATGTCAGATAGCTTGGCGGCAGCAGCTACCCTGGCATCGAACGAAGGCGCCCCTGGTGACAAAAGCTCGAGCACCTCAGGAGTCCCTTCGATGGTTATAGCTATAAATTTAGGCTTGTACTCGATAAAGCCAGGCAATTCCAGAAGAAAGGATGGGTCGCCTTTGGTGGTGATGAAAAACGAGACGCCGTAGTTCATAAGAAGCTGTATCAGTCTTTTGACCTCTCTCTTCAATTCAGGTATGTCCTGGCAGGGGTCGGAGATATTGGACAGGGAAATCGGCGGGCATAAAGTCAGCTTTTCGAGGTCTCTCTCCACTAACTCGGGTAAGTTGGTATAAATCAGGGTATCCTCGGAGTAGTTGGAGTAAATAGCTTCTCGGGCATAGCAGTAGATACAATCATGAAGGCATTGGTTGGGACCCGGTGGCGTGACATTGATAATCCAGCAATGGAAGCACTTCCGTTCGGGATGAGAGTAGGGGAAATCATGGAAGGTCGAGCCTTTCTTGGCTATTAACCTTATGGACACAATCCTATTTTAGCAGTTTATGGTCTTCCCCATAATTTCGTATTACGAGGCGTGAAGGAATCCTTTCCTTCACGGTCGCGCTGGCAATGACAAAGAGTGGGCGGGGACGAGCCCCGCCCCTTTCTTGGCTATTAACCTTATGGACACAATCTTATTTTAGCAGTTTAGGCAATGGGATTGCCGCGTCCCGATAAATCGGGACTCGCAATGACACTCCCTCCTTTACGAGGCGTGAAGGAATCCCTTCCTTCACGGTCATCCGAGGTACAAAATGCGTACAAAAGAACGTAGTGGCGGAGTTTATCTCCGCCACTCGGGCGGGGACGAGCCCCGCCGCTCTCCCTTCCCCTTCTTAAGACCCCTATTAAGATAAGAGGGGAAAGGAGAGTTATGAATATATACCTTTACAATGATCCAACTACAAAATCGAAGCGACGCTGTCTCAGGATGAATGCAATCGATATTGAGCAGGCAAGCACAACATGTGATGCCCATGGAAATAACCCCCCTTTATCCCCCCTTATTTTAAGGGGGGATAACGAAGGAGAGAATCCATATTTTAAGGTTTTAAGGGGGACATTTAAGGAAAGAATCACTATGTGAAGGGTCCCCCTCTTAAGATAAGAGGGGGAAGGGGAGTTATGAAAGGAGAGAAGCCTTATTTTAAGAGGGGACACTGAAAGACAGACCACTAATTTTTGATTTGAAGAAATCCCAAATCCCAAGCCCCAAATCCCAAATGCGAAACAATATAGAAATTCAAAAATCAAAGGTCAAAAGTCAAAATGACAACTCAAAACGCAAAAATTCTAGCAACCCCGCCTGATAAATCAGGCAACTACAAAAATGCTGGACGGGGACAACAAATTAATGTAGTGGCGGAGTTTATCTCCACTAGACAGGTATGTCATTCTGGATGGAGCGAAGCGGAATGAAGAATCTCCGAGATTCTTCGCCTTCGGCTCAGAATGACACCCTCAAATAAATGGCCAAAACAGTTTAGAGCCTTGAATTTTGATATTTGGATTTGTTTGGAGTTTGGATTTTGGGATTTGGAATTTAGCCAACGGGATTGTCACACCCCGATAAATCGGGACTCGCAATGACAAAAGCAAGAATGACAAATGTAGTGCCAGGCTTTAGCCTCATGCTGGACTCTGCCAGGGCCGGTGCTGGTTTGCCCGGTTGAGGTGAGTGGAGAAACAAGCTAAAATGCAGGCAGGATAGCCCCAGTTCGATATGCCTGCTTACATCATCCAGACGCCTGGTGGACACTGAGCAGGGACCTCTGGATGCTGTGGCAGGGGCGGGGAACTATGACCAGAGCAAAAGCTAAAAAGGCGACTCACGGAAAGCAGCCCGGAGGAAAGCAAGCCGAAGGAAAGCCCCCAAAGAAGGGCTTGCCCTGGTTTGCGTGGCTGCTTATAGCATTAGCCATTGCCGGCGTTGTTGTCTTTGTCCGTATCTACCCTATGGGTCAGCCCTCCCCGGATAACCTCGGGAAGCTCAAGGCAGCAATCGTTGACCAGCTTTCCACCTTTCAGGAAAACGAGCAGTTTATTGCAAATGTCACCAGGGAGCTTGAGGACTACGGCTTTGAAGTTGACCTCTACCAGGGCGATGAGATTACGGTTGAGTTTTACCGCGAACTACCAACTCATGGTTATAAGCTTATCATCTTTCGAGCCCATTCCGGTATACTGGCACAAGATGGGGAGGTAATCTTGAGGACCGTGCTGTTTACCAATGAGGAATATAGCGAGTCAGATTATTATCTTGAACAGATATATGACCAACTGGTTATGGGCAGGGCTGGTGAAGGTTGTCCTATGATGTTCGGTATAACTCCAGAATTCGTCAGCGCCAAAAGCGTGGTAGGCCAGGCCACGGACATGAAAGGGAGATTTGATGACACCGTTATCATAATGATGGGCTGTTCCGGCATCTATTTGACAGACCTGGCTCAAGCATTTGTTGATAAAGGCGCCTCGGTCTATCTTGCCTGGGACCGCAGCGTGGAGTTATATTACGTAGATGAAGCTACCCTCTATCTAATCGGACAGCTATGCTCTGAAAAGGCCACCATAAAGGAGGCAGTGGATAGCACTATGCATGTCATCGGTGCAGACCCAGAATATGAGGCGGAGCTCCAGTACTACCCATCAGGGACCGGCGATAAGACCCTGGAGGAATTGGTAAAAATGGAATTTGACGCTGGAGACGATGCAGGTGCTTGAACTGGATGAAATGGCAGAGAACGTTGAGAACTTCACCTTCAGGGCAGTGGGAGTGAAACCGACAGGGTAATAGGGTATTCATCGCTGGCTTGAACGGTGGATTTACGGTTGTAACTTTGCGATGAATTTCTCCCTCCCACTCTTTCCACTTCGCTCAGGACACGTCTAACTCTCTCCCGCCAGGGGAGAGAGGATAGCAGGGATTCTTCCCCATTGAATGGGGATTCATATTCCGATTTGTCCCGCCTTTGTCCCGACGACGTCGGCATGAAATCAGCAATTGGAGAGCGAAGACACAGCGTAGCATCTAGTCGAGCTATCCAGTTTGCGGTGTCGCAATAACATAATCAGAAATAGGTATGATCCCGATTACTTCCACATTGTGTCCGTCTATCCACACCTTAACATCAAGCATTTCTAGCACCATGCGTTTTGTCTCAAGGTCTAGCGTTGATAGCTTTTCTTGGATCAGTTCAACGAAATGCTCAAGTCTCGGCAAACTGATAGCCGCTTCCTGACTAGCTTTGATCTTTTGCTCGAGCTCGGCCTTTTGCATTTTTAAGGTTTCGCGCCTCACATTGAGCTTCCTGTTCTCTATGGTAACGATGTCCTCTGGAAACCCCTTAATTGCCCACTGTAAGAGCTGTGCCTAGTCACGGTCTAGCGCCCTAAGTTGTTGCTCAACTTGCCCTAATTCGGCCTCTAAAATACCAACGTCATTAGAACCTTGCCGTTGCTTTTCAAGCCCAGTAATCATAAGCCTAGGATTGGCCAGAATATGCTCTATCTGTCTCCATACTAGGGCCTCAAGTTTATCGGCTGACCATCCTTTGTTGTGGCAGTGATTCACTGAAAACGAGCCCGATACGCCGGTCGCACAGGAGCAAGCATAGCGCCGATATTGAGTTTATGGACCTTCTCATGCACAAAGGCATGCACGTAAACAAAAAAGAGCAGTCCCGTTCGAAGGATGGTCAACATACCGGGAGAGTCAAATTTCCGGATAAACTGCATCAGGACAAAATCGTTATGGATAGATGCCGTAATTTTCGTGAACGCCACGAAAAGCAAACCAGCGAACAATAATCCAATAATCTGCCAGACCAGCACTCTATTCCCACGCAAGCTGAATTTTGCCTTAATGGCACAGCCATTAGGGACAATCATATTGGCCTCTTTTCGCTTGATGTAAGGAATCCAGCTACGTCTGTCAGGGCTCTTTAAGAACTTATGGCATTTGTGGTGATACACTTCGGGATTCAATTGCCAGCCTAAGAGTGTTACACATTCTGACGTTTTGTGACTCCTTAATTCTATCGTATGTCTTGGACGCCTCACAAAAACTATTGACAATTTTTTCGATAGTGGCCTATAGTTACAACAAAAGCAACATATAGTCGGTGGTCAAGTATGTGCGTCAGAGGGTTGTCACAGTCCTCATCGTGGTCAGTTCAGCACATAGGGAGGGATGAGAGCCTGTTTGGGGTCTATCGAGGGCTGAGGCGAATACAAAAGAGTAAACAAGGGAGGAGTAACGATGAAAAATAAAGAAATACACTTACTAGCTCTGTTCTCTCTGGTTCTGGTCTTCAGCCTGATTCTTCCTGCTTCGGCAGGAGGAGCTTCTGCAACCATGCCTCTGCCAGAGGACTGTTGTGCTGGTCATCTGGAGTTAGATAGCTCGAGCGCTGCTTCGGCAATGGCCCTGGCTACGCCTGAAGGCGAAGTAACGCCCATGGTCGCCGCAGGCTACTATCACACGGTGGGACTTAAGTCCGACGGCACCGTGGTCGCCGTGGGAGACAACAGCTACGGGCAGTGCAATGTCGGCGGCTGGACGAACATCACCCAGGTCGCCGCAGGCTACTATCACACGGTGGGGCTTAAGTCCGACGGCACCGTGGTCGCCGTCGGAGCCAACGACGACGAACAGTGCAATGTCGGCAGCTGGACGGACATCATCCAGGTCGCCGGAGGCGGCGGTCACACGGTGGGGCTTAAAGCCTGGGGCACCGTGGTTGCCGTCGGAGACAACAGCTACGGGCAGTGGAATGTCGGCGGCTGGAGGGACATCACCCGGGTCGCCGCAGGCGGCCGTCACACAGTGGGGCTTAAGTCCGACGGCACCGTGGTCTCAACGGCACACGATGTCAGCGGCTGGACGGACATTACCCAGGTCGCCGCGGGCTACTATCACACGGTGGGGCTTAAGTCCGACGGCACCGTAGTCGCCCCGACACACAATGTCAGCGGCTGGACGGACATCACCCGGGTCGCCGCAGGCTACCATCACGCGGTGGGGCTTAAGTCCGACGGCAGCGTGGTCGCCGCGGGTGTAGCGCAGTACCACGGGCAGTGCCAAGTCAGCGGCTGGACGGACATCCTCCAGGTCGCCCCAGGCGGCTATCACACAGTGGGACTTAGGTCCGGCGGTACCGTGGCCGCCGTGGGAAGGAACCAGGACCACGGGCAGTGCAATGTCGGCGACTGGACGGACATCACCCAGGTGGCGGCAAGCTGGCAGCACACGGTGGGGCTTAATAACGACGGCACCGTGGTCGCCGTGGGATACAACTACTACGGGCAGTGCGATATCGGCGGCTGGACGGACATCACCCAGGTCGCCGCAGGCTGGTATCACACCGTAGGACTTAGGTCCGGCGGCACCGTGGTCGCCGCGGGAGACAACTCCTGGGCGGAGTGCGATGTCGGCGGCTGGAGAAACATCACCCAGGTCGCCGCCGGCGACAGGTACACGGTGGGGCTCAAGTCCGACGGCACCGTGGTCGCCGTCGGAGACAACGGCTACGGGCAGTGCGATGTCGGCGGCTGGACGGACATCGTCGGGGTCGCCACAGGCAGCCAGCACACGGTGGGGCTTAAGTCCGACGGCACCGTCGCCGCCACGGCATACAATGCCGGCGGCTGGATGGACATCGTCGGAGTCGCCGCAGGCAGCGAGCACACGGTGGGGCTTAAGTCCGACAATACCGTGATCGCCGTGGGAGACAACTCCCACGGACAATGCGATGTCGGCGGCTGGATGGACATCACCCAGATCGCCGCAGGCATCTATCACACGGTGGGGCTTAAGTCCGATGGCACTGTGGTCGCCGCGGGCCCGGGGACTGAGTTTGCCGTATGGAATCTGGCGCTTGCATTGCCACCGTCGCAGCGTGCTCTGACCATCTCCAGCACCGCTGGAGGCTCGGTAACCACCCCTGGCGAGGGGACCTTTGCCTATGACGAGGGGACGGTGGTCGACCTGGTGGCGATCGCAGATGCTGGCTACCGATTTGTCCAATGGACTGGCGACGTCGGCAAAATCGCTGATGTCAATGCCGCCTCAACTAATATCACCATGGACGGCGACTACTCCATAACGGCCAACTTTGTGGGCGTTGAGGCTGGCGATGTGGGCATTGAGGCCGGCGACTGGATAAAGGTTGCGTATACGCTTACTGGTTGGCCTGCCGGTCAGCCGTATCTGGAGTGGTTGAAGCTGGAGTTTCTAAGCGTTAACGGCACACTCGCTGATGTGCGGGCTACGCTGCACATATCGGACGGGACCGAATACAGCGACACCGGGCCTGTAGACGTTGTGTCTGGCAGCGAAGTCCCCGGGCTGGCAGGAATTGCTGTCTCCGCCAACCGGACAACAGGAGATTCCGTTTACATAGCCGGGTATGGCAATGTAACAATAGAAGGCGAAGCTACAAGAACTTATGCGGGAGCAGACAGAACGGTAGTCTACGCAGGCTTTTCGCAGAATGAAACCCAGGCTACTTACTACTGGGATAAATTGACCGGGGTAATGGTGGAGATATCCTCAACTTCCCCCGGCATTACAGCCACCGCTAAGGCAACAGAGACAAACATGTGGGGAGCTGCGGCGGTGGGGATGCCCTGGTGGCCCTGGATAATAGTAGCGGCGGTGGCAGTGGGACTGGTGATTTTCTTCGTGCGCAGAAGAGGCAGAGGTGCAGCGGCCACCTGAGGGCGAAACTGTACATTAGCTTGGATTGTTGCCTCATTACACAAGCTGGGGATGTTGTGTGTGACCACGAGACATTAAACACGCACCCTGAACGGTAGAAATTCTGCGTTATTGCGAGGAGTGTAGCGACGAAGCAATCCCTCCCTCCCGTCTTTGCGAGGCTGACTTTAGTCAGCCGAAGCAATCTCGTGGTGGGCCATGGGATTGCCACGCCCCGACTTGTCGGGGCTCGCAATGACAAGAAGGAAAGGGCTATCAGGCCCTGAAGGGGAAACTCTAAATCCTAATCCCGATAAAATCGGGAAATCCCAAACAATATCGAAATTCAAAAATCAAAATGACAACTCAAAATGCAAAACCTTTAACCTTTGCTCTGTCATTTTGCACTTTTATTTTTGCATTTTGACGGGATTTGGAGTGTAGTGGCGGGGTTCATCCCCGCCTCCTCGGGCGGGTACAAGACCCGCCCCTACAGGCCCCGAAGGGGAAATTCCAAATCCCAATTTCTAAATCCTAAACAATATCGAACGACCAAAAGCTCAATGAGCGAAACGGTTTGGAGATTTGAACTTCGGTATTGGGATTTGTTTAGAGCTTAGAGATTAGGATTTAGAATTTGAGCTGTGGGATTGCCACGCTTCGCTCGCAATGACAAGTGGGGGGTCATTGCGACGAGCGATGCCGAAGCTGCGAGCGAAGCGTGGCAGGACGAAGCAATCTCGCGGTGGGGCGTGGGATTGCGCGCCCCGACAAGTCGGAGTGCGCAATCCCACCAGCGGGCGGGTACAAGACCCGCCCCTACAGGCCCCGAAGGGGAAATTCCAAATCCCAATTTCTAAATCCTAAACAATATCAAATGACGAAATTCAAATGCCAGATCAAGCTAAAAACCGCAAACAATGGCAAATGTAGTGGCGGGGTTGATCCCCGCCTGACGAAACACCGGCGAATAACCAGATTCCAAAGGGCTAAACGGTTTTCAATTTGAAACCTGGAATTTAGGATTTGGAGCGGAGCGACTTTGGTATTTGGTATTTGTTTAGGATGCTGAAGGGGGCAGCTTCACGCTGCCCCCTTGTATTTTCATCGGCAACCGAGCAAAAGTCTTACGTCACTGTTACCGGGGTCACTCTTCGGTGGTACCTCCGATTGCATCAGCTATGCCCCGGAGCATGTCGCCTATCGAAGTGCCCAAGTCCCCGTAATCGGGAAGGAACTGTTCTATCGCGGCTTCGACAAGGCCCGCGAGTCCATCCAGCACCGACGCTGAGACATCAACAGCTATGACGCCCAACTCGTCAGACCAACCTCCCAAGTTGGCAGCCATGTGTCCCGTAGTGGCACAAACAGCCCGCCCCATGATGTCCTGGACACCGAGGTAAGTCCAGACGGCAGCTCCAGCCAGCGTCTTAGTCGTTTTTGCGGGCAGCGGCCCGCCATCCGGCGGCGTGTAGTCGCAGCACTCGTCGTCTTGTGCCCCCACGACAACAGGCACCATAAAAGTGACCAGTAACGCAAGAATAAGACCTATACTGATTAACTTTCTCACCTGATCCTCCTTTCTAGGCTCTTAGCCCTCTTTATCATTATCATCGTCCGATTTTCTGATTTTTGCATACAATCTATCCTGTTCCCTATGTTCAGGCAGACACAATGTTCAGAAACACTTCTTACGCTCATCAGCCTCTCTCCCCCCACAAATCACGGCTCCAACTTAATATGGCGACAATTGGGTCAACCAAGCCCACCCTCACCGCTGTTCTCACAACTTCGTGTTGGGAGATAAACTCGGCTATGGGAGGACTGATTCTATAGTAGAGAGATACCAATTCAGCGCCTAAACCGTTGGGCAGCAAGACCACGTCTCTGAACTCACGCAGAATTTCTATTTCCTGTGCGGTCGGACTTCCGTAGGCTGCGGTGGCGATGAAGCAACCTAGGCCACTAGTAGTCACAACCTCGAAGTTGGCGGTGACGGTTACGTCTGCACCGGGCATTTGGAAGATAGTCGACGCGGCATTGGCATTACTGAATGCGCCCGCAGTCGCTGTCCACCTAACAAACTGGTAGCCCGATGCGGCTGCCGCTTGTATGCTGACAACCTCACCTTCTTCGTAAGGCGAAGCACCGGTGACATCGGTCGCCGTCCCACCCATCACAGGGGACGCTGCCATGGTCAGGGCGTAGAACACACCCTCCTCGAAGTTGGCGGTGACCGTTACATCCTGACCCGGCATGGTGAACGTGGTCGTGGCGGAACTGGCACTGGCGAACGAGCCCGCCGGCGCTGTCCAGTTGATAAACCGGTAGCCTGCGGCGGGTTCCGCTTTTATGCTGACTCCAACACCGGCTGCATAGGGAGATGTATTGGTCATATCAGTCGCATTTCCTGTACCAGCCGGACTCACCGCCATGGTCAGGCTATAAGAAACCGATGGCAGCGAGGCAATCGTCAGGTCGAAGTCATAGTTCAGTTCACCGGACTCCCAGACAATGCTTTCCTGTGCCAGCACACCGTCCACCTTGAACGTGATCGCCCCGGGGTCAGGGCCCGGCACCAGGAAGAAGTATTTGCCCTCGGCGTCGGTGGTCGTCTGAACTCGCAACTCAGCGCCCACAAAAGCCTGCACCAGCGTCCCTGCCGGCACCGGCCCCGCTGGGGTGAGAGTGCTCACCGTGCCCGCCAGGCCCATTGGCATTGGCGGGATGCCTTGAGCACTCACATAGACCGGCAGGATGCCGCCACCTATGAGAACCAGGGCCAGCAGGAGCCCGAGGGCTCCCGCCAGCCGGCTGGCCCTTCTTCTCCTTAAGTCATTTCCGCTTGTCTGCCTGATCATATTACTAACACTCTAGATTACTACGGAGGATAAATCATCCCGTCGTGCTCGAATGAGATCCAGTAACCTTCACCCAGCCCAATCCAAGGGAACCAGCCAAAACTGGGAAGGTATGACCACCAGGTCTGCGTTGTGGCATCCCATCCAGAGACTGTGCCGTAGTCAGCCCACGCTAATATGAGGTCATACCAGTTCCACAGGTAGTTGGCATCCCACATTCCAGCTCCTGGGAAGCCGGCGATCCAAGTCGTCTCCGTGTAGCCGACCATGTTCCAGCCGGTGCACACGGGGTAAGCTGACGGTGAGGCTGGTGGCACTGGTTTCCCCGTGCCCCATGTCCACAGTCCATCAGCCGGCGAGCCCGCGATGTGAGTCGAGTTATAGACTATGCGGACCCAGTACGACTTGCCGTCCACCAAATCGGTGAGGGCCTGCTGATCAGCGCCAGGGGTTGGGTACACGTACCATTCATCCGTACACTGGTCAAAGTGCCAGATGCTCATAACGTCTTTCTCCCACATGTAAGCCTTCAGCATATCGGCGATAGGCGGGTCGACAAGGGGAACAAGAGGCAGGGAGATGAGGTTCCACTTGCGGTACAGTGGTATCTTGTAAGCGTCCTTCCACTGGTAAACCTTGGCAGCCAGACACTTCTCAGCAACTATCTGCACTCCCGCTAGACAAGGGACAGCCGGGCACTCCAGATAGAAGCAGAGTTCATACTCGCCCGGCGATGAGAAGTGGATCCAGGCGGGCATAACGAAGTCGGGAGTGGGAGGGGGCATTATAACGTTAGGTAATGCGATCTTCGTCTCTGGGTCGGTAATGTTGGCAGCAGTCAGTGTGAACGTAGCTCCGTCAAAGTCAAAGGTGATAACTTCGCCCGCCGGACACTTCGTCAGCACGAACCACATGGTGGCGTTAGTGCACGGAGGAGCGCAGCCCGCTACGTCGGCTCTCAAGATGATGTCGAAGTCGGTCACATCTCCGACACCGGCTTCAGGGTGGCCAAAGCCAGTCTGACCGCAGGCCTTGAATGGCGGTATGAAGTCCTCAGCCAGGCCCACGTACGTTGGGCTGAAGTCAAAATGGAAGCCCAACTCGTGAATCGCCGGAACGATGGTGTAGGCGATGCAACAGAACTCCACCTCGCCACAGCAGTCGAGGTCGTAGTCCAGACATATGCCGTTGGTCCCCGCTGGGCCATTAACCACCCCGCCTATGACGATCACAACCGGGTCGTCGGCCACAATCACACCTGCCGCCGGCGGGACCTGGAACACTAGTTTGGTGTCGGTCACCACAAGCGTGGTTAAGTCGACATCAAAGGTGTTGACTGTAATGTCGCCAGCGACGAATGTGCCGAACGTGGTGCCTGTCGGGAACGTTACCGAGAGCAGGTCATTGACTGGCTCCAGCGTCACGGGGGCGTCGTAGGTGATGGTGTATTCTGCCGTAGAGCCCGAGCAGTTATTGGAAGCTATAATCGTGGCGCAGGGTGGTGGCTGCGCTCCTACCGGCACAGCCGCCGCGCTCAGGGCCAGTATCAGGCCTAGAGCTAACACAATACTGATTATCTTTCTCACTTCTTTCCTCCTTTCATGTTCTCAGGTTTTTCCTGAGTTTCAGGCTGTTTGATTTTGTAGTTGCCCGATTCATCCTGCTCGGTTGCCTGGTGGGCAACTACATTATGTAAACAGCCTCTTTCCGATTTTTGTGTTTGTTTTCACTTGCTTTGTCTATTTTCGCTCCACCCCAGAAACATTTGAGGTGTTGTTTATTGCCCAGTACCGACCGGCACCCTCCTTGTGGAGGATGCTCCGTGGGCAGAAATAGTCGTCCTGCTCGTCAGCCCCATCCGCCCCTCTCCTTGGCCAGCGGGATAAATCAAGCGGTAACATAAATCAAGTGATGCTTGCCCCGCCATCGCCAACACGTTAGTCAACATAATATCAACCTCCAGTGGCACTGTCAAGACTTTCGCGAGATTTTTTGGAAAACACGCTTGTTGCTCCTCCCCTGGCCGGCTACCGGTCACATTCCCCGCAATTCCTGGATAAGCACCCGCTCCACTGTCAACTCCCTACTCTGACTTGCCACAAACCCCCTTTCACAAGCGCTAACCTAAACCTCAATTAAAAGCATACCATCCTTGGCAGACCTTGTCAAGTAGTTGTCGAATCTATCTCTAGGGAACTTTTTCAAAGATTTTGCAGTGGTAAGTCTTGAGGGCGGGTACGAGACCCGCCCCTACCGTATCGAATTATGGTGACCAGGCGCCACACATATTATTGATGTAGTGGCGGAGTTCATCTCCGCCTCTGGGAGTGGCGACGGTGCGGGCGCAGTCACCTCGCGGGCCGGTGCAACAGCCGGCCCTAAATCCCAAGCACGAAATTCCTTCGACAAGGCTCAGGACAGGCCTAAACAATATCAAAACATGAAATGCCAATGCTCAAAACGTTCGATGGGCGGGTACAAGACCCGCCCCTACGATATTGAATCATGGTTACGAGGGCCATACATATTGCTGTAGTGGCGGGGTTTATCCTCGCCTTGTGGGCGGGTACGAGGCCGACGCCTCGAGTCCCAAACCCGATTGTAGTGCGACCTTTTAAGGTCGTGGCGTTCCGCCCGTGCACGAGGCTAAAGCCTCGCACTACATTTGTTGAGCGGGCGGGGACGGGCCCCACCCCTCTTCCCGCCACGGCCCTGACGAGTCGGCAGTGGCGGGGTTTATCCCCGCCTTGTGGGCGTGGGGGAATGGTGGTATTCGTTGCCCTCTAACCCCCCTTAAGTAGGGGAGGGTCTTGTACCCTCCCGAAATCACCTACAACTCGTAGACTAGCGACCCTGAAAATGGATAGTCCTGCCAATGTTCAACGATACCTTTTCTCACCGGGTTACCAACGATGTATTTGGCAACCAGCATGCAATCTTCGTCTCGCCGCAAAAAATGGTCGTAAAAACTTCTTTGCCAAATAGGTCCTTTGTAGCCGTGTTGCCAAGCTAACCTGGTAGAAAGGCTCTTTGTTTCCCTGACAAACTCGATGATGCCTTTCGTCTCCGAAGCACTTACCAAGAGATGAACGTGGTCTGGCATGACACAATATGCATAAAGCGGGATACTATTCTCTTTACATATTATCCTCAGCAAGGCCACGAAATTCTGAGCGACATTTCGGTGAGAAAAGATTGCCTGTTTCCCCTTGGTAGTTATGGTGACAAAACAAGGTAGGTTAGGAGTTCGATATATTTCGGAGTCAAGGCGAATCTTTTGACGATGTTTTGGGTTCATTTGAAGACCGTGATAATGTTAGCAACACCAACGGGCGGGTACAAGACCCGCCCCTACGACGTTGAAACGTAGATCCACAATAATTATGCATGTAGTGGCGGAGTTTATCTCCGCCTTGAGGGCGGGTACAAGCCCCGCCCCTACGGTATTGAATTATGGTGACGAGGTCCGATAGATATTGATGTAGTGGCGATGTTTATCCTCGCCTTGTGGGCGGGGACGAGCCCCGCCCCTACGGTATTGAATTATGGTGACGAGGTGCGATATATATTGATCTAGTGGCGGGGTTTATCCCCGCCTTGAGGGCGGGTACAAGACCCGCCCCTACGGTATTGAATCATGGTTACGAGGGCCACACATATTGCTGTAGTGGCGGGGTTTATCCCCGCCCATAAGGTATTGAATTATGGTGACGAGGTGCGATATATATTGCTGTAGTGGCGGGGTTTATCCCCGCCTATCGGCCGGCTCAGGACAGGCCCAAGCAATATCAAAACATGAAATACCAATGCTCAAAACGTTCGATGGGCGGGTACAAGACCCGCCCATAAGGTATTGAATTATGGTGACGAGGTGCGATATATATTGATCTAGTGGCGATGTTTATCCTCGCCTTGTGGGCGGGGACGAGCCCCGCCCCTACGGTATTGAATTATGGTGACGAGGTCCGATAGATATTGATGTAGTGGCGATGTTTATCCTCGCCTTGTGGGCGGGGACGAGCCCCGCCCTGACGGCTCGCCAGTCGCAACGGCAAGAAGGGAGCACCTCAGAATGTAAGATGGCCATCCATCTTACGCCTGCCTGCAATGGTTATCCTGTCCTATCCTGGCCCATAACGGCCGGGGTATACGGCGCAAGCCTAGGCCAGCATCCAATCACCGACATTGCACTGCCAATTGCCGTTGCTTCCCGTGGCAGCCACGCTCCCATCGGACCTAAGCCCTATCGTGTGTACCATGCCGGCAGCGACCTGGATGATACTCGACCAGCCGCCGACACTGCGCTGACCATAGTCGTTCCATCCCGCGGTGACCACTGTGCCATCGGACTTAAGCGCTATCGTGAGCTGGCAGCCTGCGGCGATTTGCACGATGTCGGTCCAGCTGCTGACATCACACTCTCCATAGTTGTTCCGTCCCAGGGCGACCACAGTGCCGTCGGACTTGAGCCCCACCGTGTGATGACCGCCGGCAGCGACCTGGATGATGCCCGTCCAGTCTGCGACATCGCATTCCCCGTCCCAGTTTCCTCCCACCGCGACAACAGTGCCGTCAGACTTAAGTCCCACCGTGTGCCACGAGTTGGCACCCGCGGCGACCTGGATGATATCCGTCCAGTTGCCCACGTTACACTGCCCGTACGCGTTCAAACCCGCGGCCACAACAGTGCCGTCTGACTTCAGCCCCGCCGTATGCTGTCTACCGGCAACGACCTGGATGATGTCCGTCCAGTTGCCCACGTTACACTGCCCGTAGCCATTGTATCCGATGGCCACCACAGTGCCGTCTGACTTAAGCCCGACCGTATGGTCACCACCTCCATCGACCTGGATGATATCCGTCCAGTTGCCCACGTTGCACTGCCCGTAGGAGTTGTATCCCACAGCAACCACCGTGCCGTCCGACTTAAGCCCTAATGTATACCAGGCGCCTCCGGCAATCATGGGGATGTATTTTCTCTCGAAGCTGGCACCGATTGAATAGCTGTCATCTATAGTGATCGTGGTTTGAGCCGCATCGACACTCTCGATGGTGCTCACATCGCCAGTCCAGGCGACGAACTGATACCCTTCCTCGGCTTCTGCTACCAAGTCAACGACCATTCCCTCGTCATAGGTGTAAGTCCCCTCGCCAGGAGTGGTTATCGAACCGCCAGCGGTGCTGGAGGTGGAGAGGTCGTACTGAACAGGCGGAATCGCCGCAAACTCAGCCTCGATGGAGTAGTCGTCGTCTACGGTTATGGTAGTGGCAGCAGCGTTGACATCGGCGACGGTGTCCACATCGCCGGTCCACTTGACAAACTCGTAACCTGCCTCGGCTTCGGCCAGCAGGTTAATCACCGTGCCGGCGTCGTAGGAAAAAGTCCCCTGGCCGGGTGCGGTTACTGATCCGCCAATTGTGCTGGAGACCGTGAGCGCGACTAGATGGTCAACCTCAGTAACACAACCAGGTAGAGTTAGCCCTACGAGCAAAAGACAGCTAATAGCTGCGAGGACCATTCTTCGCATGGTGCATCCACCTCCGTTCTGGATTGTGCTGGATACCCTTTGGTACTAAGACAAACTGGGTGCTACTTATGGCGTCCAGCAACTTATCTCCTATAATATCAAAACCCCAGCCTTCACAGTCAAGAGGTTGTACTCGTTCATATGATTGGTGACACTTCTTTTTTGTCATTGCGAGGAGCGAGATTCCTCGCTTATGCTTCGGAACAGGCTCCGCAATCTCCCTTGCTGTCGTTGCGAGGGGCGGAAGCCCAGAAGCAATCTCGGTGGGGTTGTTGGGCGCGGAGATTGCCACGCCTTCGGCTCGCAATGACACGGAAGGTTACTACCCGATGTTACAAACATACAAAGTGTCACCCATCTGTCTGAACTAGATCAGAGGTTGTGCTGGCTGACCACATGGGTAACACTGGACAGCATATTTTAGCAAGTTCCCTTCAATATACTCTACCGGAGTAAGATAGCCAGGAGATTGATGCGGGCGGTTGAATCCCGACAAGTCGGGACATTCCACTCTCAATCTCTCCTGGGTTGCAAAACCCAAAAGGTCTGCCACTCCCCTCCAGAGTTCATATCTATCCCGACAAGTCGGGACAATGGGCTTTCTTTTGAGGAAGTAGAAGCTGGCTTTCTCATCCCGGTAACTCCCATGGTAAGTGATTACCACTAAACATACCATGAGTGTTACCCGTGTATCTCAGCCTCCACGCCTCACGAGCCCCCGGAAAAATAGAATTGACCCCTTGGTGCTGCATTCCCCCTGTTGCCCTCCACAATCTCCGTGGCTTTTCCTCAGCCACGCCCGGTCGAAGTAGCGAACGCCGCCGCTGTCGGTGAAGCTCAGCGCTGACAAAACTCCACGCCTATTCCAGTTCAGCAACCGCCTCTCGCCCGTACTAAGCCACTTTACCACCTGAGTCGTGACCATCTGGGTCGTCACCTCCATAAGTTAAATCAGATGTGATATAGTGTTATGAGCATATTTTAAACAATCCTTCAAAAAAGTGTGCTTTGTTCAAATGATTTGACACACTCTGTCTTGAATTCGGGCGCAGATTTTTTGTATAAAAGGTAACAATGCTATAATAAGCGTAGCAAAAAATGTCTAAAAAATACATTCTGGCCTTCGTAGTAATAGTAGCGGCAGCGTTAAGTATCAGTATTTGGACTCTATCCCTTTCCCCAATATCCAGCCCACCCCAGTCTAATAACTCAACCCAGCACACTGAACCCGGTTGGACATTCCCCCCAGAGAGCGAGCCAGCTATTCCCTTGCCTGATTTCCGTCCGGTAGTTGCCGAGGTAATGCCCTCGGTGGTTTCCGTGACTACGGAGACGGTCGTCTCTTCTTTCTTCGGTCAGAGCACGGAATATGTTGCTGGGTCCGGGATACTTATCGATGATGAAGGATATATTGTCACCAACGACCATGTAGTTGAAAATGCCCAGAGCATCTACGTGAAGTTGGCCGATGGTAGTACTTTCCCTGCAAATATAGTAGGCACTGACCCCTTATCTGACCTTGCCGTGATAAAGATAGATGCCGCAGATTTGCTTTATGCCTATTGGGGCGACTCAAGCTCACTATCTCTTGGCGAGTGGGTGCTAGCTATTGGCAATGCTCTGGGAGAAGGAATAATAGCAACCCAGGGCATAGTCAGCCGCTTAAATGTATCCGTGAACATTGAGGGAAATACCCTTTATGGTTTAATTCAAACCACGGCGGCTATCAATCCCGGCAACAGCGGTGGCCCACTGGTGAACATGTCTGGTGAGGTGATAGGCATTACCAGCGTTAAGATAGTTGCGTCCGAAGTGGAAGGTATGGGCTTTGCCATAAGCAGCGATGAGGCTACGCCTATCATCCTGGATTTAATTCGTCATGGTCGTGTGACCTATCCCTGGCTGGGAGTGGGATTATATACCGTTGACCCTTCGCTAGCTGCGGCATTAAACCTTTCTGTGGAGAGGGGAGCGCTTATTGTAGAAGTAGTTGCTGACAGCCCTGCAGATACTGCGGGGTTAAGAGAAGATGACAGCATCATCCGCTTTGGAGGTCAGGAAATAAGCAATGTTGCCGACCTCGTCCGAGCTATTCGAACCAGCGAAATTGGTGAGGAAGTAGAAATAGTCTTCGTTAGAGGCGAAGATATTAAAACAACCTCAGCCCGACTGGTAGAACGCCCGACTTCCTAGGACAAGCTTCCTTCATTCAAATCTCGAGCTCAGTAACCAGGACCCTCCTGTTTTGGATTTGGAATTTGTTTAGCGTTTAGAAATTAGGATTTGGGATTTGCTTTTTGATTGCCAAGGAGACCTCGCTGTTCGAGATACGGTGGTTCTCACCATGAGCTCCATCAGGAGGCAAACCGTCGATAAGCTCCTGAGACAAGGTTTCTTGTTTAATGTAGTCGGCAAAGGTATTTATTACTTGCTTGATGAGTGGTTCTTTTGTCTGATAATAGGTAATGATGTGGTCTGTGATATCAAACTTGGCATTGCGACGCATATTTTGAAGATGACGCACAAGCTCTCTACTTACTCCCTCGGCAATTAGCTCAGGGGTCAATTCAGTACTTATGGCCACCCAATATCTAGCGTCGTTGGCCACGCTGTAATCTGGCATGTTTGAAGGAAATTCCTCTCGTTCCTTCGCTTCACTCAATACGACGAGTTGCTTGACATTTATCTCTTCCATTACCTCAGTAGATAAGTTTTTTAAAGCTTTCTTTTCCCCTTCGGTCTCTACCCCGACCAGGGCTTTATCCAATGGCTGGCGCACTTTAATCCCCGCCTTAGCTCGTGCCGCCCTGCCCAAGCTGGATATTTTCATAGCTAGCTCAACATCGCCATTTAGCTTGTCATTGATTTTAGTCTCATCCGCTATGGGGAAATCAGTTAGATGAACGCTTTCTCTAGCTTCAGGATTAACAGAACGAAACAAATTCTGATAAAGCTCTTCAGCAATAAATGGCACAAAGGGAGCCAACAATTGAGATAAAGTCACCAGACATTGATGTAGCGTAGTATATGCGGCCAATTTATCGGCATCGTTCTCGCTTTTCCAGAACCGGCGGCGGTTTCTTCTCACATACCAGTTAGAGAGATTATCTATAAATCCCTCAATCCTACGTGTCGCAGAAGTAGGATTGTAGCTATCCATCGATTTGGAAACCTCGCTTACGAGCCGATTGAGTTCTGAACTAATCCAATTATCCAGCTCCGTGAAAGCTTTTGGCTGATCGCTGTCAGCCGTCAAGGGCTGAGGAACAAAGCAATCGATATTGGCATAAAGGGTAAAAAAGGAATACGTATTCCACAAAGTAAGGAAAAATTTACGTATCGTCTCTTCAAGCATCTTAGTGGAGAAACGATGGGTATCTTCTCCTGTAGTAGAAACCAGCATATACCACCTTAGAGCATCTGCACCATAATTATTAATCACAGCCCAGGGAGCAATTACATTGCCCTTGGACTTACTCATTTTCTCACCCTGAGCATCGACAACGTGCCCTAAGCAGATGACATTCTTAAAGCAAGGACGATTGAAAAGTAGAGTAGATATGGCATGTAAGCTGTAAAACCAGCCCCTGGTCTGGTCCACAGCCTCGCAAATAAAATCTGCGGGGAAATTCTGCTTAAACTTATCTTCATTCTCGAAGGGATAATGCCACTGAGCTACCGGCATAGCTCCAGAATCAAACCAACAATCAATTACCTCGGGAACGCGCTGCATCCTGCCACCACATTTAGGACAGGCAAAGGTAATTTCATCCACATAAGGGCGGTGTAAATCCAAGGGCGTGGTTAAGCCACTGAGATTTGACTGCGCCCTTAATTCATCCACGCTGCCAACACACTGATAACTAGGAATAGGAATTTCAGGGGTTACACAAGCTTCACAGCGCCAAATATTAAGCGGAGTCCCCCAATACCTTTCCCGGGAAAAAGCCCAATCGACGTTGTTCTCCAGCCAGTCGCCAAAACGACCATGCTTAATATAATCAGGGTACCAGTTTATCTTGGTATTGCCCGAGATAAGCCTCTCTTTTACTGCGGTCGTCTTGATGTACCAGGTTTGCTTGGCATAATAGAGAAGAGGTGATTCACACCTCCAGCAGAAGGGATAGGTATGGGTAATCCTCTCACTGCGAAAGAGCAGCCCACGAGACTTCAAGTTGTCAAGAATGTCTTTATCGGCATCTTTGACAAACTTGCCAGCAAAGGGATAGGTGCCGATAACCCTGCCCTCCAAATCCACAGGTTGAACGAAATCAAGCCCACTACTCATCCCAATATCAAAGTCAATCTCTCCAAAGGCAGGAGCAATATGAACTACACCGGTGCCTTCATCCAAGGAGACAAAATCAGCGCCGATCACAGAATAAGTTAAGTTTTCTCTTGTCTCTTCCACGCGCAGTGTTGGCAAGTCCAGACGCTGCACAGCAAAATTATGAGGATTAAACAAAGGCTCATATTCAAGATGCACAAGATCCTCGCCCAAAACAACTCCTAACGCAGTGTACCCCTCAAACCCAACCCTATCCACAAGCATTGTGGCTAGAATGAGATAATCTTGGTCACCTTCCATCACACTATACTCAGCATGAGGAGCGACCGCCAAAGCTGTATTGCCCGGCAGTGTCCACGGTGTCGTTGTCCAGGCCAGGAGAAATGCTGGTTTACTTAATATGCGAGAAGGCGAGAGAAAAGAATGGAGTCCCGGTTCTTTCTCAAGCGAGCTGGGCTCAAGTCTAAACTTTACATGTACCGATGGATCTTCAGCATCCTTATAGCCCAAAGCCACCTCGTGAGAGCTGAGGGATGTGCCACATCTAGGACAATGCGGCGTTACTTTATAGCCCTGATAAATTAAGCCCCTGTCCCATAGCTCTTTCATTATCCACCAGCAGGATTCAATATAGCTATTGTCTAAGGTTATATAAGGATGCTCCATATCTAACCAGCAGCCAAGACGCTCAGTCATAGCCTCCCATTCCTTAATATATTTGAAAGCGCTTTGGCGACAATGGTCATTGAATCGAGCCACTCCATATTCCTCAATTTGAGCCTTACTGGTGAGGGCAAGAGAGCTTTCCACCTCCAACTCAACGGGCAAGCCGTGGGTATCCCACCCTGCCTTTCGGGGCACATGATAACCCTTCATCGCCTTGTACCGGCAAACGACGTCCTTATATAGACGAGACAGCACATGATGAACGCCCGGGCTACCATTAGTTGTGGGTGGACCTTCATAAAAGGCATAATGTGCCCCCCTTTTTCTCGTCTCGATGCTCTTGTTAAAAATTCCCTGCTCTTTCCAGAAGCGTAGGATATCTTCTTCCAGTTGAAGAAAGTTAATCTTGGTATTTACTTCCCGGAACATGGCTAACCCTGTCTCAGTAAAATAACCACCTTCCTACTCTCACCCTCACCTATGCTCTGAGTTGTTACATCGGGATTATCAGCCAGAGTTAAATGAACAATACGGCGTTCGTCAGCAGGCATTGGCTCCATAGTTATGTCATGGCGTCTTGATTTCACCTGCTCAGCTAGATATAGGGCCAATTTTTGCAAGGAATCACGACGGCGTTCTTTGTATCCGGCAACGTCAACTGTTAACGGCAGCCAGGCCTTTAACCGTCCAACTACTATGAGCTTGGTAATATATTCCAAGGAAGATAGAGTCTGACCTCGCCGACCAATCAAGATACCCAAATCGTCACCCTTGATATTCAAAGCTAGAGGTATCTCATCGGATAGCACTTCAACCTTGCCTGTTACACCCAGCAATCCAAGCAACGTATCTAAAATTTCTGTGATCACCTTGACCGCATCCCCTTCGACAAGCTCAGGGCAGGCCTTTTCCGGCGGGGTTACTGGAGTCACCCTGATTAAAGCCTCTTTGCCTCTTGCTCTTAAAATACCCGACTTCCCCTCTCTAACAACCTCCACCTCAAATTGGTCCCGGCTCAGCCCTAGCTGCGCCTCTGCCTTCTCTATCGCCTGTTCTACTGTCGCAGCTACTATCTCAATCCCTTCCATAGTCCGATTTCCCTTTAGCGATTTGCTTTATTACCAGCACAACTTGCGAGCATCTCTACAATGCTGGTTCTTCTTTCACTATGTTGACTGAGACGGAGAACGGAATTTAAGGTAACCCCAGCCACCAGTGAAGAAATATTGAGTTATAATGCCAATTATATTGGAAACTGTCCAGTAGAGAGCCAAGCCACTGGGGACCATCAAGGTAATAAATCCAAACATGAGGGGCATCATCAGCAACATCATCCTGCTTGTGGACTGCTGCCTTGGGTCAATGGCTGGTGCTTGGGTCATCTTCTGCTGTACCCACATTGTGCCACCAACTATGATAGCTAGAATAAAGTTGTTAGTGCTTCCTAAATCGAGCCCTAAAAACATACTGCTCAACGGAATCGCTTGATTCACTATGTCCCAGGAGTAAAGACGATGAGCTAAATCAAGTAAGTTCTCGGGCGTGGTAGCCAGAGCTCTCATGATGGATTGATAGAGAGCAATCCAGATGGGGAATTGAACCAACATGGGCCATAAGCAGCCCAGAGGGTTTACCCCGGCTTCCTTATAAAGCTTCGTCATTTCTTGCTGAAGCTTTTGCTTATTTTTACCATATTTCTTCTGCAATTCTTGAATCTTCGGCTGCATATCCTGCATAGCTTTGCTGGAATTGAGTTGGCGCTTGGTAAGAGGCCAGGAGATTAAACGAACGATAATAGTAAGGGCAACGATTGCTAACCCAAAGCTACCAGATAAGAGGTGACTCAGGGCAATCAACACATTAAGTACTGGGTTACCTATAATTAAATGCCATACTTCTATCATGGGGCGCGACCCTCACTCTTCAATAGTCAAGGGGACCTTCCAACTCACTTCCCCCATATCAATATCCACAACATATAACTGGTTATCTTCACCTCGAATATAAACCAAACCCTCGTGGGCGCAAAGAGACGCTCTTATTTGGTCATTAATAGTTGGTTTATCGCCATTTTCTCGATTTTTAATTCGCTCACTGTCACCAGTCTCGGGATTAATGACATATACATTGCCTGCCTCGTTAGCTACTATTAGCAGATCACCAACCAAAACAGGAGGGGATACTATGGCGGCAGGCTTACCTCTCGAATCCTGGCTCTCAAACTGCCATAATTCTTCCCCTGTCTCAGCATCAATCGCATAAACTTTGCCATCGAGGCAGCCAGCATAAACAATGCCTTCATTGACTATAGGAGATGCCCAGAACCAATTACCGGCTGGTTTCTCCTCGGGAAATTTCCACATTGGCACATCACTACCTATTTTTACGGCATAAAGATAGCGGTCAAACGAACCCAAAAATATAGTATCTTCGTAAATCACTGGTGAAGAAGCAAAGCCTGCCTCTGATTCAAAAGACCACTCCAATAGCTCCCCCGTTTCTAACGATAAAGCATAGATATGGCCATCGAAAGTGCTCACATAGAGAGTATCACCCTGAATTACAGGGGAGGTCCATAGCTTTCCATGTTTTTCGTCTAAGATATCCGACTCCCACTTCAAGTCACCGAATTCCTTATCCAGAGAATACACCCTGCCATTGGAGCTACTTACATATATGGCATCCTCGCTTACTAACAAGTCAGCTACTATAGCATTGCTTTTTGCATTATCTATGGGACAATCCCACTTCCATTCACCATACCTTTGCTGAGGAAAGGTCAAATCCTCGACTCTCGCCAACGTGTTCAATGCCAGAACCTGGCCACTATAGGTGCCAATGTAAACTATATCTCTATCTACAACCGGTGTACCATATATAGCAGTTGGAGCCAATGTTGGGCCACATGCTAAGCCGCTGGAGGGTGCGGTGACTGGGGCGATGGAATAAGACCATTCTAGATTTCCAGTTGACGAATTTATCGCCACCACCCTGCCATCCGCGGTGCCCACATAAGCAATGCCGTCGTGAACTGCAGTTCCTGACCATCCCTTCGCTGACTGAGCGCCACCTGAAATACAGGAAACCAGTGTCAAGGGCAAAAGAGCAATTACAATGAGGAATAATATCTTTGATTGTTTCATTCTATAACTAAGGTACTGGGTCGTAGCCACTTTTAGAGAAGGGATTACATCGACCTAGCCTCTTGGCTGCCAGCCAGCTACCTCGGGCAAACCCATGTCTTTTAATTGCCTCAAAAGCATAGCGAGAGCATGTAGGCTGGAAACGACAAACATTAGGGATGACCTTCGACACTGTGTTCTGGTACAATTTAATTAAACCCAGAGCTAATTGAGTCATTCGTTGCTCTCCAACAATTGCGCCCGAGCTAAAAGCTTGGTTACTGACCTCTCTAGCTGGTGATAGTCAGTATTGACTGCTACAGACCGAGCAATGAAGACAATGTCCCATCCAGGCCTTAGCGATTGCAGCCTCATTATTTCCCTGAGTAACCTCTTCAAACGATTACGTTGCACCGCATTACCTACTTTTTTGGTCACGGAAAAACCGTATCGGCTTAGACTTAAACCATTGGGCATCGCCTTCATCACTAGCAAGCTATTTGCCCATACTTTGCCTTGTCGATAAACCAAGGTATATTGGGCTCTATTAGTTAAAAAACGAGGCTCCTTCACAGGATAGAGTTAAACTGGAGTCAGCCTATACCTCCCCTTAAGGCGCCTTGCTTTAAGCACTCGTCTTCCAGCTCGAGTGGCCATTCTAGCACGAAAACCTAAGCTGCGCCTCCGGGAAATTTTCTTCGGTTGATAAGTCCGTTTTGGCATTCTTCAAACTGTCGAACGGGATAGGCCTGTCGAACGGGATAGGCCTATCGAACGGGATAGGCCTACGCCTCCTGTTTTCCAAATATGGCTTGGTGCGTAAGGTAACATAGCGAGATAACGAGCCCTCTTTATAGCTTGTGCTAAGCTTCTTTGATGTTTAGCACAGCTTCTGCTCCTCCGCCGCGACACAATCTTACCCTGATTGGAAATATAGCGAGATAACACAGAAACATCTTTATAGTCGATTTTCATATGCCCCTTGCAAAAGGGACAGACTGCTGGCCTGGTGATGAAGTTCCTCGTACCTCTTACTCTTCCAGTATTAGCTACTCTTCCAGTATAAGCCAAATTTTATTCTCCTTTATTTTAGTCAAAGGGTAGATCTTCAGGCTTAATTTCACCTTCCTCAGGAACGCCCTCTTCAGGAAGGGGAGCTACAGCTCCTGGCTTACCAAGAAAAAGCACCTGATTTGCAGTTACCTCAAGACTGGTGCGCGCCTGCCCATCCTGTCCTTCCCAGTTGCGAGCATGTAACCTGCCCTCTACATAAACCTGCTTACCTTTAGTCACAAATTGATTGCAAACCTCCGCCTGCTTACCCCAAACGCTAATTCTAAACCAGTCTGTTTCTTCCTTGGTCTCTCCAGCAGAAGTAGTGTAGCGGCGACTAGTAGCCAAGCTAAAAGAGGTAACCGCTTTGCCATTCGGGGTATAGCGCATTTCAGGGTCACTACCTACGTTGCCAATGAGCATTATTTTGTTTAAGCTCGCCATATTAATCTTCTACTTTTACCACAAGATATCGCAGAATGTCCCCCGAAGCACTAATTTCTCCTTCAAGTTCCTTAACCGATTTTGGCATTAACTTAAAACGAGCTAGGACATAATCAGCCTCCATAAATTTCCTTATAGGGTAAGCCAGCTTTCTTCTCCCCCATTTTTTTATCTCTTCCACCGCCCCACCACGGCTATTAATGGACTGAGTCACCTTGTCTACAATTTTAGACACTCCCTCTTCATCAACCTCGGGACTAATTACAGCCACCAGCTCATAATCACGCATGTCTAGATTTTATACCACAGGGAATAAAATGGCAACAAGACCTATGTTTTAGCCACCTATTATATATACCAGCTAGAATGTTAAATAAAGCCAGTGTTATAATTCCAGCAATGAAAGTATCTGAGTTAGGAGAATTTGGCTTAATTAACCTCATACGCAGCAGCAGTGCTAGATACGAAAATTCTGGACGCACTCCGTGGCAAGAAGTTTTAGTGGGCATTGGTGATGACGCTGCTGCTTGGCAAAGTGACAATCACATCCAGTTAGCTACTACAGATACTCTAGTCCAGGATATACACTTTGACCTAGGCGTCATTAACTGGGAGGAATTGGGCTGGAAAGCACTGGCTGTAAATCTAAGCGATATAGCTGCCATGGGCGGTATTCCCAGGTATGCTTTGCTTTCTCTGGCACTGCCTGGCGAACTGGAGGTGGAAGACATCTCCAAATTTACTAACAGCATGATGCATCTGGCCAGGGAATTTGGAGTGGCTATAGTTGGAGGTAATGTAGCTACCGCTCCCAATGTAGTTATCACTGTAACAATCATAGGCTGCTCCAAAGGCAAAGCGATACTCAAGAGGTCAACAGCTTCTTCTGGTGAGCAAATAGCTGTCACCGGATACCTGGGATTATCGGCAGCCGGCCTAGAAATGTTCAAGGGAAAAACCATCTCAGATCCCGAAATAAGCAATATCCTGAGGCGAGCTCACTTTAAGCCCATGCCAAGAGTAAAAGAAGGGCAAATCTTAATCGAACAAGGAGTTAAAACCGCTATAGATATAAGCGATGGGCTCGTTGCTGACCTTGCCCATATATGTGAATCCAGCAAAGTCAACGCCAAGATAAAGATAGAACAGGTGCCAGTGCATCCTGTGGTCACAGCAAATTTCCCTAACCATAAAGAGCTGGCTTTATATGGTGGAGAGGATTATGAGCTTCTTTTTACCGCTGATGAGGCTATTGTTGCCCGGGCTAAGCAAGCCCTGAACTGCCCGGTGACTGTAATCGGTGACATAACAGAAGAAAAGTTACCAACACGAGTGACTGTAATGGATAGTAAGGGAAATATCGTCCCTTACAAAAAAGGGGGCTGGGAACATTTTAAGAATGGAGTCCCTGAAGTTAAATTCGCATAGCCCTGAACAAACTCAGCTTTTGGGAAGCTACCTGGGGGAGCTAGCTCAAAAAGCTGATATTTTCCTTCTCACAGGTGAGTTGGGAACGGGCAAAACTTGTCTTGTCCAAGGCCTCGCTCGCGGGCTGGATGTAAAAGAATATGCCTTCAGTCCCTCTTTCGTCATCCTTAGAGAGTATCATGGCCGACTTCCCTTATACCACATTGATTTCTATCGCTTGGATCGCATTGAAGAAATTGCTGACCTGGGGTTGGAGGAGTATTTTTACGGCGATGGAGTCTGTGTGGTTGAATGGGCAGAGAAGGGGCTGCAGGTAGTACCCCGGGATAATTTGCTTATCACCATACACTATATTCCTGCCTCCGAGACAGGACGGTCTATTTGCCTGAAACCCCAAGGCGAGCGCTACCAGGAACTGACAGAACAACTCAAAATGAGAGGGAAATTCTGACGCTAAATACGGAATGCCGAACAATACAGAAATTTAAAAATCAAAGGTAAAAAATCAAAATGACAACTCAAAATGCTAAACCTTTTAACTTTTGCTCTTTTCATTTCAGAGGGATTTGTCTGGAGTTTAGAGATTAGATTTCTGCTATGGAATTAGCTATAGATACTTCGTCCAATATCGTCAGCGTTGCCTTATTTCATAAAGGTGAGATACTGGCTTCGCTAACCTGGCAAACAACACAAAACCATACAATAGAACTTTTGCCGAATTTAGTTTGTTTGTTACAACAAGCCAAGGTGGAGCTAGGCTCTATAGAAGCAATCATTGTAGCTAAAGGTCCAGGCAGATTTAATGGGCTCCGAGTAGGCATAAGCACTGCTAAAGGGCTAGCTTCTGCCTTAAATATTCCTTTGCTTGGTGTAAACACATTAGAAGCTGAAGCCTATCCCTTTGCCTTTACTGGATTGCCCCTGCGCCCCATTCAAAAGGCTGGTCGCGAGGAAATAGCCACTGCCCTTTACCGGCAAAAAGATAATGAATGGCAATGTCTGGAGGCAGAAAATCTAGCCACAGTTAAAACTTTGTGCCGTCGGATTAAGCAAAAAACGCTTTTTTGTGGTGAAATCCCTCCTGACATAATAAGCGAAATACAGCAAAACCTGGGCAAGCAAGCTATAATTTCCCAAAGTAATAGCCCATCTCGAGCTAGCTCTTTGGCTATATTAGGTTGGCGAAGATTGAGCAGAGGAGAACAAGATGACCCTGTCACCCTACAGCCATTATACCTTCGCCCCCCTCATATAACCAAGCCCAGGGATAAAACACCCCTTCTGTCACTCCGAGTGGAGCAAGGGAGACCAGGAAATGGAAATTCCCAGATTAGATGTTGAGTACACAGCGAGGCTTTGTTTTGCCTGTAGCCAGGAGAACCCTATAGGGCTAAAGTTGAAACCTGTTCACGATGGAGAAAAAGTCACCGCAGAGTTCACCGCCGGGAAGTTTCATCAAGGCTGGAATGATGTGGTCCACGGCGGTATTCTCTACACCCTCCTCGATGAAGTAACTGCTTACGCCATGCTTTGCCATGGGATTGAATTTGGCGTTACTGCCAAGAGCGAGATAAGATTTAAACAGGTAGCACCCATTAATGAGCCAATCCAAGCCTCTGCCTGGGTCACTAAACTGACAAAACGGCTAGTGGAAACTAAAGGAGTGCTTACTCTCAAGGATAATACAGTCATAGTCGATGGCGATTTCTTATTCTACATCTGGAGACAGTCAAAAAAGACAATCCTCTGGGACATGGACGGAGTTATTGCCGATTCCTATTCCTTCCACTTTGCTGCCTGACAAGAGACATTTGCTAAAAGGGGGATAAAATTCACCAAAGAAGATTTTACCAAGCTCTTTGGCACCAGAAATGACTTCATAATCGGCAGCATTATGGGCAGGGAACTCCCTGAAGGAGATGTCAAAGTCATGGTACAGGAGAAAGAAGAAAATTTTCGACGGAAGGCAATAGGAAGCATCAAGCCATTTCCCGGGGCAGTAAGGCTGCTGAATGCCATAAAGAAGGGGAATTTCAAACTAGGCTTGGTTTCTTCAGCGCCAAAGGAAAACATCGACTTGGTCCTTAGTGAGCTTAATTTGGAAGGAATTTTTGATTGTATTGTTTTTGGTCAAGAAGTGTCCGAAAGCAAACCCAGTCCTCAGATATATCTTTTAGCCGCCAAGAAACTGGAAGTGACACCTAACGATTGTGTGGTAATTGAAGATTCTCCCTTGGGGGTCAAAGCAGCCAAAACTGCGGGGATGAAATGCCTGGCCATAGCCAATACGCACCCCCGACAAAAGCTCGAGGAGGCTGACAAAGTAGCTGACTCCTTAGAAAACGTGGATTTGATCACCCTGCTCACGAGGGTTTAGAAAGGAGCCAGAATAAGGAGGAAGGAGATTTAAATCATGGAGAAAAGTTTAGTCCTTATCAAACCTGATGCCGTACAACGGGGATTGGCCGGGGAAATCATTTCTCGCCTGGAAAAGAAGGGGCTTAAAATCGTAGCTATGAAGATGTTGCATATGGATAAAAATTTGGCCCAACGCCACTATGCCATTCATAAAGGGAAAGCTTTCTTTGGCGATTTGGTAAATTTCATTACTTCTAGCCCCGTCATCGCCATCGTCTTCCAGGGTAAAAATGCCGTGGAAATAATACGACAAATGATGGGAGAAACTGACCCTGCCAAAGCCCACAGGGGCACTATCAGAGGCGATTTTGGCAGTGATATTGGACATAACTTAGTACATGGCTCTGATTCACTGGAAAATGCCCCGAAGGAAATAGACTTATTCTTCTCAGCAGAGGAAATTTTCAACTATGACCGGGAGCTAGATACGTGGATCTATTGAATTCTAACCACGGGGGTCACCTTGTCCCATAATTTATCCAGTTGATAATAATCCCGCTCTAACGGGGCAAATATATGAACGATAACCGAACCAAAATCAGCAAGCATCCAACCTGAGTCAGGAGTCCCTTCATTATGATGAGTTACGACGCCTTTAGTTTTCAACACTCCACCAATACCCTGCCAGATAGCTTCAATATGCCGCTTGGTATCTCCAGTGCAAATAACAAAGTAATCCGCGAAAGAGCACAGGGCTCTAACGTCCAGCATAGCGATATCCCTTGCTTGCTTCTCAGAAGCAAGTTCGGTAGCCAAGCGCGCTATTTCCTCCGCTTCCAGAAAGGCACTAACCTCCTTCCATATTATATCACTTGTGGCAACATTTGACCAAGACCATCTTGCCATGTATATTTTGAAAATAATGTACCCTGCATCAGAACTCTACTGCAAGACTACTCCACTTGCAAATTTGCGAGTGAAATTTTTCGGTTTGTGATATATCTGCTATAATTGAAACGAGGATAAAGACATGCAAGCAAAATGGTGGCGTAGCGGGTTTTTTTACCTGCTGATTTTAGCAGTGGTATTAGCTCTGGTATTTGCCTTTATGCCCAGTGAGGGGCCTGACGAAGTAACCCTGCCTGAGTTTACCGAAATAGCCAAACCAGAACAACTCAGTACGATTGGATACTGGCAACAGGGGCAGAAGCTCATTGGCTTGAAAAATACAGACGTTATATGTTGGACTCCGTACACAGAGACTACCGATGACCTGAGTACACTTTTTAAAGAAGAAGGCATAAATGTCAATGCAGTGAAGCTCGAGCCTAGCTTCGACGGTGCTGCACTGGAGGCCGAAGGTAAGCTTGATAATGAGCATGAGGTAAATCAAGCGGGATTCATGCTCAAAGCTAGGGAAATTGACACCATTAGGCAAAGTGGCGATACGGTCGAGGGCTTGGAAGATGGTCAAGTCACAATTACAACGCATTTTGACGGTACTACCTATGAGCTGGTCAATTTTCTCAAAGATGAAGGGGTAGTCCTGGGAGTAGAAGGAGAAGGAATAACGTTCCTCGTTGAACCCAGTGGCCTTGATTGGGGAACGATAGCACTAACAGTCATTCTACCCATTGTGCTGCTTGGGGCATTATTTTACTTCTTATTCTTCCGTGCCGCCCGTGGCGCTGGCACACAAGCCTTCAATTTCGGCAAAAGCCGTGCCCGATTAAGTATCGACAAGAGGCCCGATGTAACTTTCGCCGATGTCGCTGGAACAGATGAGGCAAAAGAAGAGGTTCAGGAAGTAGTGGAATTCCTCAAGTCTCCCCAGAAATTCCAGGCACTGGGGGGACGCATACCCCGAGGAGTGCTCCTAGTAGGGCCACCAGGAACAGGTAAGACTTTACTGGCTAAAGCTATAGCTGGAGAGGCCAGGGTGCCCTTTTTCTCTATTAGTGGCAGCGAATTTGTGGAGATGTTTGTGGGCGTGGGTGCCGCGAGGGTCAGAGACCTGTTTGAGCAAGCCAAGCGTAATGCACCATGCCTTATATTTATTGATGAAATCGATGCTGTAGGTCGACACCGTGGTGCTGGCTTAGGTGGAGGGCACGACGAAAGGGAGCAGACCTTGAATCAAATTCTGGCTGAGATGGATGGCTTCGATACCAATGCCACCATCATTGTCATAGCCGCCACCAATCGCCCCGACATCCTCGACCCAGCCCTCCTCCGCCCCGGTCGTTTTGACCGCCACATCGTCATCGATCTACCCGATATGAAAGGCCGCAAGGCTATTCTAGAGGTACATGCCAAGAGCAAGCCGCTGGCCAAAGAAGTTGACCTCGAAACGGTAGCTAAGGAAACGCCGGGATTTAGTGGAGCTGACTTAGCTAACCTGATTAATGAGGCAACCATCCTAGCTGCGCGGCGCAACCGTAAAGATGTCACATTAAAGGAGCTGGAGGATGCTGCCGACCGCACTATAGCTGGACCGGAAAAGAAAAGCCGTGTAATAAGTCCCAAAGAAAAGGAAATAATTGCTTACCACGAAAGTGGCCATGCCCTGACTGCCAGGATGTTGCCTAATGCTGACCCTGTGCATAAAATTTCTATTGTTGCCCGAGGGATGCTGGGGGGCTGGACACGGTTCCTGCCATCCGAAGACCGCCATTTATGGAGTAAGTCTCAGTTTGATGATAGATTGGCAGTGAGTTTGGGCGGACGTGTTGCCGAGGAAATTAACTTCGGGGAAATGACTACCGGCGCCCAAAACGACTTGGAGCAAGCAACTAAGCTAGCTAGAAAAATGGTCACCGAGTATGGCATGAGTGAGAAATTGGGCCCGCGGACCTTTGGTCAAAGGCAGGAACTCGTCTTTCTCGGTCGTGAGATCAGCGAACAGAAGGATTACAGCGATAAGACAGCCCAAGAAATCGATGAAGAAGTGCATAATCTTATCCAGCGGGCCTACGATACCGCCAAGAAAATTCTGACAAAGAATAAAGGAAAACTAAAACTGCTAGCTGAAGAGCTTATAGCTCGTGAAACTCTGGATGAACCTGATCTCGACAAAATATTTGAAGGCTTAGCACCACAAGCAACCCCCGGCTAAATCAAAAAGCAAAGGTCAAGTCAAGATTCAATTTTTTTGATTTTCTTTCAGGGAGCCGAGCCGGCTACTTTCTTTGGCGACAATATCTTCATCCAGCTTGACAAATAGCGGTTGGGGTTGACGGAGTTTCTGCCCCGGAGGTAAAAACTGAATTTTCCAACCTAGTTCCTCCACACAGCCATCAAATCCAAGGGAGGAATGAAGCTTTTCGGAGCTGAAGGGGAGGAAGGGATAGAAAATAGTTTTCAATGCTGCCAGCACAGAGAGGACTGTATAGACGGATTTAGCCGAAGTCTCTCGCTCCGTTTTAATTGCCTTCCACGGAGCTTGTTCGTCAAGATAACGATTAGCTTCCTGGGCTAGGGACATAGCCTCTTTGACCGCCCCTTTAAACTCACAGCGATAAAGCAACTTATCCACACCGTCTAAGGTAACTTCAGCCTCATGAAGCAAGCCCTGGCTGCGTTCATCCAGTTCACCCGGCGCAGGCACAGCTCCATCGAAATTGCGATAAGCAAAGGTGAGAACACGATGAGCTAAATTACCATAGGTGGCTACCAACTCATTATTATTACGACGAAGGAATTCACGCCAGGAAAAATCGCTGTCCCCGCTATCAGGCATATTCACTGCCAAAGTATACCTCAAAGAATCTGGCTCATACCGTTCCAGGTAATCATGCAGCCAGATTGCCCAACCACGGCTAGTAGAAAGCTTCTTGCCTTCGATAGTCAAGAATTCATTAGCTGGAACATCATAAGGAAGATTCAGACTACCATAACCCATCAACATCGCCGGCCAAACAAGGGTATGGAAAAAGATATTATCCTTGCCAATGAAATAAAAACTCTTAGCATCGTCTTGCCAGAAAGCTTGCCAGGCGGTATCATCTCCCTGCAATTTTGCCCATTCCTTGCTTGCCGATAAATAACCGATGACTGCCTCAAACCATACATAAATACGTTTACGCTCGAAGCCTGATTGCGGCACAATTACTCCCCAATCCAAATCACGAGTAATAGCCCTGTCCTTTAATCCTTCATCCAGAAATTTCCACGTGGTGCCAAGCGCATTACGCCGCCAATGAGTCTGCTCTTTTATCCAGGCAGTCAACTTATCCTGAAAAGAAGAAAGGCGCAAAAAGAAATGCTCTGAAGATTCAAAGCGAGGCGGAGTAGAACAAAGGTAACAGCGAAGACCCTTAAGCTCCCATGGATTCAAAGGCTTACCACACTCATCACATTCATCACCTCTTGCTTTAGTGAAGCCACAGTGAAGACAAGTACCTTCCAGATAGCGGTCGGGAAGGAACCTCTGGCACTTAGGGCAATAAGCTTGAAGCATCTTGTCTTTGTAAATATAGCCACTATTGAGCAAAGTGAGGAATATATCATGAGTAACTTGAGTATGATTGGGAGTGCCGGTAGTGGTAAATAAGTCGAAAGAGATGCCTAATTTTTCCCAACAATCGACAAATTGCTGATGATATTTGTCCACTACTTCTTGTGGCGTGGTAGATTCTTGGTCAGCACGAATTGTAATCGGCGCTCCGTGCTGATCGCTACCGGAAACCATCAGCACTTTATTGCCCTTAAGACGATGATAACGGGCGAAAATATCGGCTGGCAGATAAGCACCAGCGATATGTCCTAAATGTAGAGGACCATTGGCATAAGGCCAGGCAGCACCGATAAAAATGCGCTCGCTCAAATTCTTTCCCCAAAGGTCAGCCTATTGTAAATCATTAATTGCCCCGTGTCATTGCCATGAGCCGAGGCTCTCAAATGACGATTGCCAACGTTTATTTCTCGGGGAGAAAGGTGATTATTTGCTTTCCTTTCTCCGTTCTGTGTGAGATATAACCACGGCTCAGGCAGCAATCAATACAAAGACGTTGCTTTTCATCTCCTTCCCCGTTGATTATGAGATAGCGCTCTCCATATTTAATAGGACAATGACAACCATCACATTCCACCTTTTCTGTAGCAATACAACCACGGCGCATTTTAGCTCCTTTCTTGAAATTTCAACCAAGCTCGAGTCTTACCTTCAATAACGAGACTAAATTCCCCTCTTGGTTCGACGAAATGCTCCCTAGCCTGACTCACTCTGCCCCGGAAAATCTCTTCGTGGACTTTGGTAAGCTCACGGCATACAGATAGTCTTCTATTTCCTAGAATTTCTTCAATATCACTCAATGCCTCCCTAAGGCGATGGGGTGTCTCGAAAGCCACTATAGTTCTTGGTTCATCGACTATTGAGCTGAGGAGACGCTGCCTTTGCCCTTTACGTCGGGGCAAAAACCCAAGGTAAAGGAATTGGTCGGTCGGCAACCCGGAAACCACTAAAGCGGTAATCACTGCTGAAGCACCAGGAATCGGTACCACAGAAATCCTGCGCTCAATGGCAGCAACAATAAGCTCGTAACCAGGATCACTTAGCCCTGGCGTGCCAGCTTCCGAAACTAGAGCCAGATCTTCTTTCTCGAGATAATTCAATAAATAATCAAGTTTAGCTCTTTTACTATGCTCATGATAACTAGTCAATGGAGTTTTTATATTATGGGCGTTAAGCAAGTGGCGCGTAGTGCGGGTATCCTCAGCAGCAATAAGTTTCACCTCCTGTAAAAGGCGTAAAGCACGCAGGGAAATATCTTCCAGATTGCCAACAGGGGTGGCAATAACATAAAGAACAGGCACGACCTGCAATTATACTTAATAGCTGTAATTTTATCCACTTTCTTGACTTCAGACCTCCATGTGGGTATAGTTTGTGGCAACCTTTATCAAGTAAAGAAAAATGCCTCGCCTTAAATTCAAAGAGATGGAACGCACTTATGGATTTGATGAAGTTGCACTTGTCCCCGGAGATGTAACCATTAATCCTGACCAAGCCAACATAGACTTTACCGTAAAAAATTACACCTTGTCCATCCCCATTCTAGCCTCAGCTATGGATGCTATTGTTGACCCCACCTTTGCTACTAAATTTAACAAGCTTGGCGGGCTAGCTGTCCTTAATCTAGAAGGTATACAGACAAGGTACGAAAACCCCGATGAGGTCTTAAACCAAATTGCTCAAACTTCTGAGAAAGAAGTTACTCCCCTGCTTCAAAAAATTTACTCTGAGCCTATCAAGGAAGAGCTCATTAGCCAACGCATTGGAGCAATAAAACAGGCTGGGGTTATCTGTGCCGTATCTATAACTCCAGCCAACACCAAATGGTTGGCTCCCATAGCCAAGGATGCCGGGATGGATATACTCGTGGTGCAATCTACCGTCACCACGGCAAGGCACATCTCCAAGAGCTATCGGGGACTTATCCTGCCCGAGCTATGCCAGCAAATGTCCTTGCCTATCATAGTAGGCAATTGTTGCAGCTATAACGCGGCATTGGAGCTAATGAGAACAGGGGTCGATGGCATCCTAGTTGGAGTGGGGCCTGGGGCTGCCTGTACCACCCGGGAAGTCATCGGCGTTGGAGTTCCCCAGATAACTGCTACTCTGAATTGTGCTGCTGCTAGAGAAACATATCTCAAGGAAAGTGATAAATACGTAGCAGTGATAACAGATGGAGGTATTCGCACTGGTGGCGATTTATGCAAGTCATTCGCCGCCGGTGCTGACGCTGTAATGATTGGCTCGCCTTTGGCTCAAGCGACAGAAGCGCCAGGAAAAGGCTATCACTGGGGCATGTCTCATTCTCATCCAGCATTGCCTAGAGGGACACGTGTTAGAGTTGGCACTACCGCCCCGTTAGAGCAAATTCTCTTCGGTCCTACTTCTGTCACCAACGGCACTCAAAACTTAGTTGGCGCTCTGCGCACTGGCATGGGAGTATGCAGCGCTCGAACCATCAAAGAAATGCATAAAGTTAAAATGATTATTGCCCCATCTATAAAGACTGAAGGGAAATACTTTCAGGCAATCCAGAATGCCCCTTGAGTTTATAGAAACGCCGAAAGACAAAACCAGACACCAAAGCCAGCTAGAATCGAAGCACAAACGCTAAACACAATCTTTTGTACCTTCTGTGTCCACCACCGCCTTGACTTAAATGTACTCACAGAGAGAAATTCACTCCAGGCAAAATCACAAGGCAAGTGCACTATGGTAAACAAAATAACACCGGCAGGCCCGAACTTGGCGGCACCGGTTACCATGGCTGCACCCACAGTCGCCCACCATATGTAAAAAGCCGGGTTAGTTCCCGTAATTACGATGCCTGTCAGTAAAGAGCTAGCCGGTAGACCGCCTACCGCACCAGGCGCCTCACCAGTGGCTCGAAACATTCGGAAGCTCAGGTAAAGCAGCATCAAGCCACCGGCAATATATATACCCTTTTCCACCTGGGGAGAGTCGATGAAATGCCCGAATCCAAAATAAATTGCAGCTATGAGCGGTATCTCAATAACAGCATGCCCTGCTGCAATCCAGGCACCAGCGTGTTTGTCACTATACCCCTTGGCTATGGTAGCCGCAGTCATTGGTCCGGGTAGCATAACGCCAGTAAGAGAAATTCCCGCTGCTGACAATAAAAATAGGCCCAGGCTTGTTTCCATGACTTACTTTGGGAAAAACCAGATTCAGGCTAAATTTCCTCTTGTTCCTCATCCTCATCCTCCTCCTCCCTAGCCACAACCCCACCATAATGAGGGAGTATCACACCTGCTTTGGCGCGGCGACCTCTGGCTCCTCCGGGCAGATCGCCAATCATCTTCTTTAGCTCTGCCAATGCCTCAACCGACTGCGTTGGGGGAGTAACTACGCCATCTATCCCAACTTGCCATAAACTGGTTAGCTCAGCCTTCGTGACCAGAGTAGGCAAGGCCATAATAACCGGCTTCTCTAAGAGCTCGACGAACCTCCGACAAACAAGCAGATGCTCCACAGCAACAAAAGTATCTCCGCCTCTACTACTGATGAACACGCCATCTACTTCAAGGCTATTAATGGCCCTAACAAAACCCTGGTCTAATGAAGGCTCTATCATCAAAAATTTGCCTACCTCTTCTTTGTGTAATACTGCGGCAGGTATCCCAATGTCAAGGACCACGAAGTCGCACCCCAGGCTCGCAAGCTCATTTATTTTCTCTTCGCTCATGCCCTTCACAAATACCCCCAGAGGGACATCGCCCACAGCTTCGACCATTTGCTTAACAATCCTGGCGCTTGGGCCCTCGCTCAATATCAACCCGGCATCAGTATTGGCATCAGCCACGATTTTGGCTTCCTTGACCTGTGTCCCGGACAGCCCCGCAATAAGCAACATTGCTGGGCTTTTTAGTGCAGAGACAGACGGATGAAAACCTATGGGCGTGGTTGAAGACTTAGAAAGACTCTGCAATTTATCTACAAATTTGCTCATATCATCCCCAGCCAGCGGTCGGATTCGAACCGACGACCGGCGGTTTACGAAACCGCTGCTCTACCCCTGAGCTACGCTGGCACAGAAGCTAAATTTTAGTTATTACTCAAGCTTATGTCTACTTTTTAGCTCTAAAATGGCGCTGTTTTTTCTAGTGCCGTTCCCCTGGCGGTAACACCCCACCTGGTAACCCCATGGCATCCCTTTGCATCCCTCCAATTATATGGCTGTAAACATCCATTGTAAAGGCTACCGAGCTTCCCCAATGCCCGCGAAAAGGTGGTAATATCAAGTGGACTTTTGGGCTATTTAGGATTATCATAAGAGATAGAATGAGGAAGAAGCTAGTCCTCGCCAGCCTGATTGTCGGCTTTTGCTTCTTTGGTGTACTCTGCTACAAGAGCTGGATTATCACTTTCGTCATTACCAAGTGCCTCAGCGGACGGAAAGACGATAAACAGGGAATTGTCAGGTCAGTAATCATCCCCTGGCGGAACTATCAGCTCCACCTGCACCACTGGTTTCTTGCTCTGGTTATTGGCGGAGTATTCGCGGTAAGGAGCTTCTACATTCTGGCACCAGAGATCTCTTACGGCATTCTCTCCGCCATTATCTTCCAGGGAATCTACTACTACGAAGACTGGTACCGAATTATAAAAAGAAAAAGCGTTCTGCCAACTTTGGCACAGCAGATGTCATTAGCTGCCGGGAATGACCAAGGATTTTGAACGGTT
The DNA here is from genome assembly GCA_049678605.1 of Dehalococcoidia bacterium. Taxonomy (GTDB): domain Bacteria; phylum Chloroflexota; class Dehalococcoidia; order GIF9; family AB-539-J10; genus RBG-13-51-36. Next base: position 26,419 of record JBAUEM010000113.1, on the reverse strand, counting down.
ATGATAGAGGAGATTCGTGACAATGGTGTGCAATTATGTAATTGTGCTTCTTTCGGTTCTGATTCACGTTCTGCTCCTCCCTTTTTCTGTGTATTATTTTAGGGAGCAGACCCCGACCTTAACAAGCTGTCCAAATTGCAGGGACCACCTCAGTATCTCACCTTCCTTGGTACCCTGATAAAGGCGAGAGGTACCAGCGCCAGGATGATACATATGCCGCTGACCAGGAAAGCAAGGTTATACGTACCCGTTACATCAAACACATATCCTCCCAGGAGCGGCCCAATCGCTCCGCCGATCGCTACCCCTAACATTTGAACCCCAACAATTGCGCCTATTGACTTCAGCTCAAAGATTTCCCCAACCATTAGCGGGAGCTGGGGAACACAACCTCCATAGGCAAACCCAAAGACTGCGGCAAACAGATAGAGCATCCATATATCTGTCGCCCCTAGGAGCCAGAACATCGCCACTGCTTGGGGGATCAAACAGATAGCGAGTGTGAGCTTTCCCCCCAGTTTGTCGGAGACGGCACCCATCACCAGTCGGCCGATAATGCTGAAAACGCCGATCAAAATCAAGATGTTAGCAGCCTCTACTTTGGGTATGCCGAGGTCGGTTGCATGGGGGTATATGTGGAACATTGACATTTGTACGCATGTGGACCAAAGGATAATCATCGCCAATAACAGCCAGAATGCTCTGGTATGCACTGCGTCTTTTAGTGAGAATCCTGCTCTGTCTGAAGCAAGGCTGTCCTCTTTTTTTGCTATATTTGAATTCTCCTCATCACCCGCTATCGCCGCAGTTTCACCTAATGGCAAAAGCCCCTTCTCCTCGGGACTTCGCCTTAAAAACAATGACGCTGGAATAACGATAATCCAGGCCAGGAACCCGATAATGATATAGGACAAGCTCCAATCATAGGTAGCGACGAGATAGCTGGCTAACGGAGACATTGCTACTGTGCCCATCCCTATTCCGGCAACAACAATACCTATTGCCAGACCCCGCTTTGACACGAACCACCTTGACGCTGTTGCCACTAAAGGAGCAAAGGCCACACTTAGTCCGAACCCTGCCATTAGACCGTAGAATAAATATAATTGCCAGGCAGCGCTGATTTGGCTGGTCAATAGGAGGCCCAGACCCAAGAAAAAGCCACCGATGGCGACTGTTATTCTAGGTCCGTACCTATCGGTGGCCCACCCGGTGAGGATGGCCAGGGCGCCACGCAAAAAGTTGAAAAGTGAAGCAGTTCCCGATACTAGTGTCCGACTCCAGCCAAAATCTTCTGAGAGAGGCTTGAGGAATATGCCAAAGGAGTATTGAACCCCATATGAGACGAGAGCTACGAAGAAGGCCGCTGCTACCACTACCCAGCCGTGGAAAAAACCCGGAGTTTTCGCCTGGTCAACTCCGTCAGATTTCATTCAGACCTCCTAGCGCATATCCTTTATCAATTTTTTGGCTCGAGTGCTTTTTTGCAGTGAGCCTGGGGTTACCAGTTGTATCTCGGGTATGGTCATTTTTCCTATTTTGACATTTTTTTGAACCGGCGGGACTTTTAATATTACTTCTCTTACCAGTTCTTCGACCGCTGCTCCTTTTCTAGCTATCTCCACCTGAAAAGTCAGACTATCTTTGACATCATCCTTGCTAACGCTCACTTCATAACCAACGATGTCGGGAATCGCATAAAGTGCCTCGTCAAACATCGCTGGGTATATCTCATCTCCCTCTCCTATTCTTACTGCTGACTCCAGCCTTCGTGTTGTCCTGTCCAACTTCTTGAGAGTGGTTATGCCACACTCACAAGGTTTAACGCTCAACCTGGATATATCGTGCGTTCTGTATCTGATTAACGGCATTGCTTCTCTAGTTAAGGTGGTAAAGACTAGTTCTCCTTCCTCCCCGTCAGGCAAAACCTCCCCGGTTTCCGGGTCTATAATCTCGGCCAGAAGATCAGCCTCGTTAAAGTGGTAGCCATTATGGGCTGGGCACTCCACAGCTACCCCTAATCCCATCTCAGTTAACCCGTAGTGGGTGAAGACTTCACAGTTCCATGCAGATTGGAGGTTAACCCTCATCGAGTCAGATAGATAGTTGGAAGTAAGGAATAGGGCTTTGACCCCCAATTTTGTTAAATCATGATTGTTTTTAGCTGCCACCGTAATGCGGTTAAAACGGAGTGTCTCACAGAACACAACGGTTGAGCTATGTCTCTCAATCGCCTGAATTTGCTCCTCGGGGGTTGGGTCAGTACCAGTGATGACTGGCGTAGCGCCCATTTTCTCTACACCTCGTGCCAGCAGGTCAGACTGCCCTAAAACCGGACCCCTGGGCAGCATTATCTGAACGACATCGTCGCAGGTAGCCACCACGCTTATGCCAGCCCCCATAAAATCGGTCATTACCTCAACATCCTTTTCACTAAAAGAAATCCTCTTCTGCGGGCCAGTGGTACCGGAGCTAGTAAAAGTAATCACCCGGGTCACATCTCCCAGGGGAACACATAAGAATCTAAGGGGTTTCTCGGCCAACTCCTCGGGTGTAGTTAAAGGAAGCCTGGCCAAATCAGCCAGGGATTGGACTTCACCAGGCTCTATTCCCTTTTTGCTAAACAGTTCTCGGTAAAACAGGCTCTTGTCATAAACATAGTGCAATGTATTCCGAAGCTGGAAAATCTGAAAATCCTCAAAATCACCTCTGGTTATTTTCTCCAGGCTTTCCTTAACAATATGTTTTCGGTATTCCGGAGTCTCCCTCTTTATCCTTTGTTTAAGTATCTTGCTGAGTGACTCCTGTAGGGAAATCCGCTCTGCCATTTGATTTGTCTCCTAACTATGCTATTCCCGGGTAAAGCCGCTGCCCGTCGACGCTGGTCAAGTATTTGGCGCATAAAGGTACCATCTTCCCTGTAAAAGTAACGATGTGAATACAGCATCTCTTCAGTCTTTCAAGGTCGATATTCCACACATCTTGAAAGGCCATGCCTGAAATGTATAAATACTTCCTTTGAAGATGCTGTAAAAAACTACCAAAGGGAGTCGCCTCATATTGAGACAGTGGGTAGGATGGTACATCGTCTTCCTCAACAAATCTCCAATATTGCTTGGCAAATCGTCTTGAATGTTCAGCCCCGTCTTCATTGATTTGTCTCGGTTGCAAGTGGGTGGTTGCTAATAACCTCCCGTCCTCCATCAATATGAAGAAGCCTGAAAAAGAGCAGTGAGGATGCTCACAGACAGGAGGCACGAAGTTGCTCTCCCTTAACTCTCCCTGTGTTTGTTCCTCAAGAGCCCTAAGTATATCTGGTATAGTTAGCCTATCACTGTCCCCGGGTGTTCCTGAGTATCTACCAAAGTAACTGATTGGCTGGAAGTAAACTCCTTTTACCGTGGGCACCCATCTCTTGGCAAACTGGATGATGTCTCCTATTTGCTCAAAATTAACATTGGGGATGACTGTTGGCACCAGGGTAACCCCTATCTTCACCTCAGCACAATTATTTATCGCTTGGACCTTGAGGTCAAAGAGGCTTGTGCCTCGGGTATAACGATATACCTCATCAGTTACACCATCAAACTGAAGATAGATAGTAGTAGCCCCCGCCTCCTTTAATCTACTCAGATATTCCTTGTCTTTAGCCAGTCTGATGCCATTCGTATTTATTTGGATATGATCAAAGCCCATCTCCTTACCGGCAGCAATAACCTGAGGCAGGTCATCCCGGACGGTTGGTTCCCCACCACACAGTTCTACAGGATATGTCCCGCAAGTATCCAACACGACTTGATACATCCTTTTAATGCTATCCAGGGAAGGCTCATAGACAGGTCCTTCGTCGCCATAGGTAAAACAAATAGGACAGTGCAGGTTACACCTATTGGTAGTCATAATAGCTGCGGAAGAAGTGTCTTGCTCATGGTCCGGACAAATACCACAGTCATAGGGACAACCCCCATTATGCTCGGTAAGCCTCTTCTTGGGGCCTGTAGGAATTCTATCACCACCAAACTTAGCCCATTTAAGGTAATGTTCAGCGTCATTCCTCCAAATGATAACTTTATAATCGCCATGTCGGGGGCAACTTTTCTCCAGGTAAACCTTGTTATTTTCAGTGATTATCCTCGCTGGTATCCTGCTCAGGCAAACTGGACATAGGCTCTCTGTTTCTTTCAGTATCTCTTTCATCCAATTACCATTATCCAGGTGAATTCCCTAATCTGTGAGAGACAGTGCAGTGTCTGTGGAAAGGTTCTGGTATAGCCTTTCCCCGGTAATACTGGTGACATAAAAAGCACACAGGGGTATTAATTGCTTACTATTGGTGACCACATGAACACAACATCTCTTTAGCCTTTGTAAATCGAGGGTCCATACATCTTGGAAGGGCATGCCAGTAATCGTCAGGTAGTACAGGCCTTCTCTTTTTCTGAAACGTAGCCAGGAGTCTTGATTTTGTCCACAGCACTGGCCACACCCTTTCGCAGTCTGTTCTGCCTCTTCATTAACCAATCTCCAACGTCTATTGATAAACCTTCTCGCTGTTACCGCAGGGGGGTCTTTCTTATAGCCGGATCCGCTTACTGATTCCCGGGCGATGTCTGTCCTTGCTTGTAATTTACCATCCTCCATCAGTACAAAAAAACTACTAAACGCACAATGCGAGTCCTCACATCTGCGAGGCACAAAATCCGCTTTCTTAAGCTCGCCCCTGGTCTGGACTACTAACCCATCCAGAACATCTGGTAAGGTTACCCTATCTTCGTCTTTCGGTGATTGGGGATACCTGCCAAAATAGCTAACCGGTTGGAAATGGATACCTTTCACCGTAGGTATCCATTTTTTAGCAAATTGGACAACCTCGCCTAACTGGTGAAGATTAACATTGGGAACCACTGTCGGCACCAGGACGACCCCTATCTTCACCGCAGCGCAATTACTTATCGCTCGAACCTTGAGGTCAAATAGGTTTCTACCTCGGATAGTACGATAAACATCGTCGGATACGCCATCGAACTGGAGGTATATCAGGTCAGCACCACTCTCTTTTAGCCTTTCAAGATATTCCTTATCTTGAGCTATTCTGATGCCATTGGTATTTATCTGAATATGATAAAACCCCAATTTCTTTCCTAGCGCTATAATGGTGGGCAGGTCATCCCGGATAGTAGGTTCCCCACCACTTATTTGCACCGGGTAAGGTCCTCCGGCTTCTATGATGGTTTGGTACATTCCTTGAATTGCATCGCTATCCGGTTCGAGGTGGAGACCTTCGTTGCCAGAAGCAAAGCAGATAGGACAATTGAGGTTACAGTTGTGGGTGACTTCCATTACAGTGGTGCAGGTGTCTGCCTCGTGGCTGGGACATAGACCACAATCATAGGGACAGCCTCGAGCAATATCAGTAATCCTTTTTTCAGGACCAACAGCCTGCTGGCTGTACTTACTCCAATTACGGTAAAGCTCGGCATCTCGCCAAATCAGAGCCTTGAAGTTACCATGCTCGGGACAATCTTTTTCCAGATAGACATCTCCCCCCTCCACTACCCTTTTGGCTGGTATCCGGCTTAAACAAACCGGGCACAGGCTCTCTGTCTTAGTTAGCACCTCCTTCATCTTGCCAAACCCTCTATTACATAAACTAGAAGCTATATAAATATGAAACTACACTCCTTTTAGAAGGTGGTAGGAAATTGCTTGCTCTATGGCTTGGTCAGAGCTATCAAAGCATACCCAAGCTCCGCTTCCTTAGAGAACCTTTGACAGGTCTCAATAAGTGAATCAACATCTAATATCTCTTTACTACCGCAGTCGGACTGTGCTGATGGGTTAGCAAACAACTTAACCCAAGAACCAGAGGTATAAGCTATCCACCAACCTGTCCTTTTCACTTCCTGTGGGTAGTCTTCAATGTAGGAATTTTGAAAGCCCACTTGTTCAAAGAGCCTGATATATCCCTCTAACTGTCTTGTTCTGGCTAAACAAGGAAGGGAAGACACTTTGCTCTGAAGTTTCTTTGTTACTTGCCTTCGAAGTACAAAGTCTAGTATTAATAATTTCCCGCCAGATCTTAAGACGCGCTTGAACTCTTTAGCAGCCCTTTCTTTATCTACAATAGTGGAGAAGACAGCTTCACATATTATGGTATCAAACATAGAATCTGGAAAGGGTAAATTCACTGCGTCTGCCACCAAAAACTTCACGTTATAAGCTAACCTCTCAGCTTCGGCTTGTCTTGCCGCTAAAGCAATCATCCTTTCCGATGAATCGATGCCAACGACATTGCAGCCATATTTTTGGGATAAAAAAACGGCTGCAGCTCCATTACCACAGCCGACCTCTAAAAGCGTATGGGTGTCGCTAAGTCCAGCAATTCTTACTGCGTCAGCAATAAGTTTAAGTCTACTGGGACGCATTCCAAAAACTTGGGTAAGCGACATTAGCCTGGAATCGTCTAACTCCGACTTCATAATCGCTTTACCGCTTACTTCGCTTCCAGCATTTTCTCACCTTCGTTTACTTGCGTGAGCACGAATTCCTCCAGTAGGTATTCCGCCTCACATTTAGGGCATTTAACTCCAAAAGCTCCTGGTAACTTCATATCCCCATAGACTAGGTTTACCTCACCCTCTGCCATTTTCTCTTTACATTTAAAGCAATACCATTCCATTGCTCTACTCCTTGCCTATCTTCGACCTATGTGAGTAAGCTGTATGGACTATATAGCCATTTTCGTCAGTAGAATATTCAACGTAGATTGTCACCTCGCCAAGCCTGCTTTTAGCCAGGTATCTGTTTCCCTCCGGCTGGTATAGCTTCTCACCCTTGGTCTCGGCAAAATCTATTACCTTCTTCACCTCCTCCTCTGATATATGCCTTTCCTCCAGCAGCTTCTTCACCTCATCTCCTACCTGTAACTTTATCTCTTCCCACGACATATTGACACCTCGCTTCTTAAGACGTTTTTAATCTTTCTGTCAATAATGACTTAAGGAGTGCTTGGTTCTCTCTCCTTACCGTTGTTTTATTGATAGGTTTGGCTTTATCCTTTTCCCAGTTAGGGTTAAACATGAGGTCGAGAATGTGTAAAGTGGGCTTGTGCATAGCAAAAGTCTCACGGCAAGCAGCGCAGTAGGTGAGCATATCAAAATGAGACTCAGCTATTCTGGACTTCGTTAAACCGAATACCAGGAAAGGATTGAGCCCAACAATTAACCCCCCTTGGCCACAGCAGCGGGTTAATTCCTTGGAATATCTCATCTCTTCTATCTGATAGCCCATATGAGCCACCAAATCTCTAACGCTATCCTGTATTCCTTTTTCCCATCTCGTTTTGCAAGAATCGTGAAGAGTGAAAGTTTGCCCGCTCCCTTTAGGCACCTCAGGGATACCTGTTTCTGCCATTACCTCATATAAACTTCTTAGTTGATAGCGAGGTGCTACCCGCTTAATGGTGTCATAGCATTCGGGGCAACCAGTAATGAGCTCGGATGCTCCTAATCTGTGCACCTCGTTCTCCAACTCCTGTGATATTTTTTGGAACTGGGGGTACAGTCCCAGGTCATAGGAAAGAGCCCCACAGCATCTCAGGATAATTCCTGTGCCTGGCAGCTTCGCTCTAAGATAGTCCCAGGTAGCGATAACAAGGGAAGGAGAGTATGCAGATAAATTACAACCAGGGAAGAAGACTCTTTTACACTCAGTGCTATCAGGGTCGGGAAGAGATATGGTGAAAGAGGGGGTGAGGACGAATTCCTGCTCCTCTTCCATAAATTTATGTTGAGGAAGTGGACCTATCCCATCCTCTACCAATTGCGCGCGAAGCGCTAAACACAGGTCACCGATATTCAGCCCATAAGGGCAAGTTTCTTGACATAATCCACAAAGGTTGCATAAATAGGGAATTTCCGGGTTTTCCTTGAAGTAGTCTTTTGCTCCCAACAAAACCATATGACCTATCTTTCGGGGATTAAATCTCTTATCAACCTCTCTAACAAAGCAGCCAGCACTGCATGTTCCACACCCCAGGCAATGCTTTAAATTTTCTCCCCCAACTTGCGCTATAATCTTGTCCCTAAATTTGAAATCTAGTTGGTTTACCAGTATTGGACTCAATTTCAATCACCGCCTTTAAAAGTTTTCCGCCAATTTTTAGTACTCGCTGGGTAGCTCATTTAACTGGGCTAAGGTAAATATGGGACCGTCTTTACAAACATACTGGTTTCCTATGTTGCACCTTCCACACATTCCTATCCCGCATTTCATTTTCATCTCCAGCGACAGGACAATCCTTTCCGGTGGGAAACCAAGGTCCCTAAGGACTGGCAGGGTAAACTTTATCATGATTGGTGGTCCGCAAACTACCGCATAGGCATTCTCCGGACTGGGAGCAATCTCCTTGACAATATTGGGGACGACTCCCACCTTCCTTTGCCAATCCTCGTCTGCCCTATCAACAGTAAGATGTAGGTCAAGGTCGGTCCTTACTTCCCACTTCTCAAGTTCATCCTTATAAAGCAACAAGCCGGGGCTTCTGGCCCCATAGATTACTACAACATTGCCGAAGCGGCTCCTATTCTCCTGATGTAAAATGTAGTTGATAAGGGAGCGTAATGTGGTAAAGGCAAAACCACCCCCGATAATAATCGTATCCTTGCTTTCAAACGCCTCTATGGGGAAACAATTTCCAAGGGGACCTCTTAGCCCGATTATTTCCCCTTCTTCCAGGTTGTGGAGTGCTGAGGTTAACACCCCCGCCTTGTTGACGGTAAACTGAAGCTCCCCTGGCTGGGTTGGGGACGAGGCTATTCCGAAGGGAGCTTCCCCTGTGCCTAGAACGGATAGCTGGGCAAACTGACCTGGCAGATAGTTGAAATTAGCTTCGTCCTCATCATTGAGGAACTTGACGCTGAACGTCTTTATATTCTTGTCCTCGGTTTCGATGACAATCTTTTCTACCCTCATCGGTAATGGTAAATATGGGTTCTTCATCTTTACCCTATGTCCTAACGATCTAATATGCTATTTAGTACTACCTGAATATCCAGATTCACGGGACACTCTTTAATACACCGGCCACACCCCACGCAGGCTGCCATACCGTGATTAGCTACGAAATAGTTAAACTTGTGCATTATCCTCTGCCTGAATCTTTCCTTGCTGCTGGGTCTGGGATTCACTCCTGAGGCCTCTAGAGTGAACGAGGGAAAGGCACAAGAATCCCAGGTGCGAACCCTTTCTCCCCTTTGACCTGTAACCTCATCAGTTATATCAAAGCAATAGCAGGTGGGGCAAAGATAAGTACAAACGGCACACCCGAGGCACTTCTCAGACACCAGGTCCCAGAAGGGGTCATCAAACATACTATCCAATTTCTCCGTTACCTTCTGTACCTCTAACTTGGATTTTATCAAAGCTTCTGCTGTCTCCATTGTGTCTCGCATTACAGACAAACTATGGTCTTCAGCTTCCTTAAAGTTGTTATGTTCCTTTGCAAGCTTCTCGCCCTTCTCAGTAACTACCTGAATGATATACTTCTGACCGATATCTACCAGAAGTAGGTCTGAGCCGTCCTGGGAAAAAGGCCCCCCTCCTAGGGAGGTGCAAAAACAGGTGCTGCCTGGCTGGTTACAACCTATGGCAATAATGGTTGTGTTTTTTCTCTTATCTGTGTAGTACGGGTCTTTGTATAGTTTCCCATCAAATACGTTATCCAGAAGAACGAGACTTCTAGCATCACAAGGGCGGATGCCAAAGATTATCTTCTGCTTCTCTTCTGATGCAGGTTCCTCGACACCCCAACCTTCCCCTCTACTCAAATCATAGCTGAACAATCTTTCTGACTGAGGGAAAAATATCTCCTTGGGAGGTTTCTTGGAGTTAATATAATCGAGGAACGCCTCGCTGCCTGAGTGAATTTCCTGGAATGTAATAAAGCCGTTTTGCTCTACTGGAGCAAATACCTGATATTCCCTGATTAAGGTATTCAGGAGACTAGCTACCTCAGTTTTAGCAATTTCCAATTCTTGCATCAGCTATCTTCAGTGGTTCACCATGCTTACATTATGAATTCTTGAGGGTCGTCTGGATTAAAGGTTGCCAGGGGCGGCACATCCTCAAGACTTATTCCGGCTTCGTAATGAAATAGCTCTTTAACATCCATTTCCATCTTTTTGGTAAGCCTTCTGAGGTCAATCCCCATCGGACACGCTCTGTCACAGGCACCGCAATCAACACAACGCCCGGCAATGTGGAAGGCGCGAATAATATGAAAGACCGCAGTATCGCTAAGGTTAGTGGTCTTTCCAATCCATTGAGGCTGGGAGCTATCTACAAAGCACTCCTGGCAATAGCAGAAAGGGCAGGCATTTCTACAGGCATAGCATCTAATACATTTACTAACTTCATCGCTGAAACTCTGCCATCTCTCATCATGAGATTGAGCTTCAAACTCCTTCACCTCTCTATATTCATCAACTGCTTGGTCTTCCACAACCTTGTCTCCTATTAAGACATCGTAGATTACTGGATTCTTATGGGTACAGGTCTTGCAGGAGTTGTGGAAAAATTCCTCCTTTTTGATAATCTCTCTGAGGTTGTGACCTTTAAGGATAATCGTGTCATCCTCCTCCTCAGCTTCTAGTATTTCCTTACCGTCCAGTTTGGCTTCTATCTTTCTTCTATCAATCATCCCTTTACAGGGAATACCGATGATAAACACTTGTTCCCTGGTAATCTGATTTTCCTTAATGAGGTTAATGATTGAGCGGACATCGCAGCCTTTGGCAACAATGCCAACCCTCTCTTTTGTCTTCGGTAGATACTTGGCGAGATTATTCTCACAATTTACATTCCAGATAAGCCTATCTGCTTCCGAGGTGCTCCTGACAAAACAAGGAGTGCTGCGCAGAGGGAGGCTGCCTTTTTCAAACCCAATTATGAGGTCAACCCTCTTCTCATCAAGCAGTTTCTTGGCTATATCTCTTATGGCAACAGATGTATCCAACATGAACCTGCCTTAACCCTGTTTTCTAACCAATCTCGTTGCCGGCCCCAAGGTCCTTACATCTTCGGTAACCTTTTGAACAAGCTCGGCAAACCTTTTCCCTTCAGCTGCCGATATCCAGGCGAATTGCACTCGCCCTTTCTCAATACCTAAATATTCAAGAAAATTATTTAGAATAGCGAACTTTCTTCTAGCTACATAGTTACTGCTGATATAATGACAATCGCCAGGGTGACACCCTGAAACAAGAACACCGTCAGCCCCATGCTGCAGACTTCTTAGAATTAGTAACGGACTGATCCTGCCTGAACAAGGAACACGGATAATCCGAGTATTGGGAGGGTATTGAAGGCGGCTTACCCCGGCCAGGTCTGCCCCGGCATAACTACACCAGTTACAAAGAAAGGCGATTATCTTGGGTTCCCATTCGCCTGCTTTTTCCCTAGGTTGTTGCATTTGATTTATACTCCGGGGTTATGTTGGGTTCCATTCCCTAAGCTCATTATAAGTACTAAGAGGCATCAATCGCAGCCAAAATCTGAGTATCGCTAAATCCCTTTATGTTTATAGCACCACATATACAGGAGGAAACACATGCTCCGCAACCCTTGCATAGAGCCTCGTTAATCACCGCTACCTTCTCCTCATCATCAATCTCTATTGCCTGGAAAGGACAAATCAATTGGCAAACGCCGCAACCACTACACTTGTTCTTATTGACAAACGAGACTAATCCGCCTACTTCAATTATGTCTTTAGATAAAATAGTACCAGCCCTGGATGCAGCAGCCTTAGCTTGGGCAATACTTTCATCAGTAAACTTGGGGCTATGAGCGAGACCACACATAAACACACCTTCGGTAGCGAAGTCCACAGGGCGTAGTTTCACATGGGCTTCTAACAAAAAGCCATCCTCGTTTAGTGGCACTTTGAATAATTGGGATAGTCTTTTGTTGTCGGCGGCAGGAATAGTAGCCACCCCCAGGGCCAGTATGTCCGTATCTATGATTAAATCCTCACCTGATAGTGGGTCTTTTGCGGTAACCCTCAGCAGATTCTGGTTGTCTTCTGTTATAGTTTCTACCCTGGGCTTATCATCTACTTCATAGCGAATGAATATCACCCCACGCTCCCTGGCTTCCCGGTAGTAATCTTCCTTAAATCCGTAGGTTCTTATATCCCGATAGAGGACATAGATATTCATCTCCGGGTTCACGTCTTTTAGTTTCAAGGCACATTTTATAGATTCACTACAGCATATTCGGCTGCAATAGGGTCGTCCATCTTCTCTGGAACCTACACATTGAATGAACACCAGGTTATCACAGCTTGTAATCCTACCGTTGCCTTTAGCGATCTCACCCTCTAATTCCAGTAAGGTCATCACCCTGTGGTCTTTGCTATAAAGGTATTCACTGGGTTTATACTCCTCGCCACCACTGGCAATAATGACTACTCCATGCTTGAGTTCCTGGGAATCCTGGTTAGGACCAACCGCTATCTTGGTGGTGAAATTCCCTACATAGCCGGTGGCTTCAACAATATCCGAATTGGTATACACTTGGATTAAGCGATTTTCAGAAACCCTGGTGATAAGGTCCTGAAGATAAGTCTGGACATCATTACCCTCAAGAGTATGTTGTATTCTTCTGGCTATTCCACCCAGTTGGTCGCTTTTCTCAACCAGGTAGACCTCAAATCCCTGTTCAGCCAGGTTCAAGGCAGCCACCATCCCAGCTATTCCACCGCCAATGACCAGGCCACTATGAATTACCTCCAGAGGCGTCTGCTCGACAGGCTGGAACAGCCTGGCTTTGGCTATCGCCATACTTACTAATTTCTTAGCTTTCTCAGTAGCCTCCACCGGATACCCTTTATGCACCCAAGAGCATTGGTCTCGAATATTAGCCATCTCAAATAAATATCTGTTTAACCCTGCCTCCCTAATTGTCTCTTGAAATAGAGGTTCGTGGGTTCGGGGAGTGCAAGAAGCAACTACTACTCGATTTAGGTTATGCTCTCTAATCCTCTCCTTTATCATTTCTTGGGTATCCTGGGAACAGGTGTATAGATTGTCCTCGGCATAGACTACATTAGGAAGTAAACTCGCATACTCCTTAACCTGGGGTACATCCACTACCCCACCAATATTGATGCCGCAGTGGCAAATAAAAACACCAATCCTCGGTGGCTCTCCCCTTACATCTCTTTCTGGGGGGTATTCCTTTCTCTTTATCAAGCTATTACGCACTGAGGAAAGCGAAGCAGCGGCAGAAGCTGCGGCGGCACTTGCTTGCGTCACTGTCTCGGGGATGTCCTTGGGACCCTGGAAAACTCCGCAAACGAATATGCTTGGCTTAGAGCTCTCAACTGGAGAAAAATTGTCAGTTTGGCAGAATCCATATTTATTAAGCTCAATTCCCAGTCTATTCGCCAGCTTCTCAGCCTCTTTGGGTGGCTCAAGCCCGACTGAGAGAACGACCAGGTCAAACTCCTCCTTTATTAGCTTGCCATCCTCAGTTTCATACTTTATTGTCAGATTCTTTGTCTCTGCTACCTCCTCTATTACTGACGGTCTACACCTGATAAATCTCACCCCGTATTCGGTCATTGCCCTGTCATAATAGGTCTCAAACCCTTTGCCGAAAGTCCGTATATCTATAAAGAAGATAGTAGCCTCAACCGAATTATTATGCTCCTTAGCCACTACTGCTTCTTTGATAGCGTAGGTACAGCAGATTGAAGAGCAATAGCCATTCTGCGGAGCTATTCCCCGTGAGCCGACGCATTGGATCCAGGCAATCTTTTGTGCCTTTTGCCTATCAGAAGGTCTTAGTAACTCACCCTGATATGGTCCAGAGGCACTTAGAATCCGCTCAAACTCAATACTAGTGATGACGTTAGGAAAATTACCATACCCGTATTGCGAGACAAGGCGAGAATCAAATTCATTAAAGCCAGGGCATGCGACAATAGACCCTACTTTCAGCTCAATGACCTGATCGGTCTGCGTGAAATCAATAGCGTCCGCTTCGCAGAATTCTTCGCAGATTTTGCATTTCCCGGTAGCAAAATGAACACATTTGTTGCGATCCAGTGTGGCAACGTTAGGAATTGCCTGAGGGAATGGAATATAGATAGGAGCTCTTGAGTCCAAACCCATCTCAAATTCAGAGAGGATCGGGATTGGCTTCTTCGGTGTAATATCTTCGAGCTTGATTGCCCCCGTAGGACAAACGAAAGCACAAGCCCCGCATGCTATGCAAGCATCAAAGTCTACATCCAGGGTTCCTTGAAAAGGAGTTTGTACTTTACGCTCAACCCCCCGGCCAACAAAATTGATCGCGCTTACTCCAATCCTTTCTTCGCAAACTCTGGCACACAAACCACAGAGAATGCAGAGGTTTTCTGGGTCTTCTATTTTGAACCTCGTTTTTTCAACACCATATTCTTTAGCTAAATCCTGAATTACTTTAGCCTTGGGGGCACGAGCAAGCATAAGCTCAATGAGCATCTTGCGGTCTCTTATCACAGTGTCACTCTTGGTCTTAACTACCAGTCCCTCTTCCACAGGGTAAACGCAGGAAGTGACTATCCTCGACCTCCGCCCTCGAAAAATCTCCACGATGCAAAGCCGACAACCGCCATAGGGAGTCAGAGCCCGATGATAGCAAAGTGTAGGTATATTAATACCAACACTTCTAGCTGCCTCTAGTATTGTCGTCCCTTCCTTAGCCCTGACTTCCTTGCCGTCGATCTCCAAAGTTAGTTCATCCATCTTGGTCTCCCTATTCCTTGCCTCTTACCAGGACCCTTTCATCCTCCGGCAGGGATGGTGGCACAGGCTCACCCGAAATCCTTTTAACCGCATCGAAGCGAGGTGGACAGAGGTCAAAGCAGTTGCCGCACTTGGTACACTTAGACTGATCAATGACATGAATCTGGTTCTTACCACCGCTTATAGCCTCCGCGGGGCAGTTTCTCAGACAAATCATACAGGCTTGGCATTTGGCCGGGTTAATATAGTACGACACCAATTCTTTGCAGCCATAAGCAGGACATCTTTTCTCTTTGATATGTGCTTCATACTCATCCCTGAAGTATTGGATAGTGGTCAAAACTGGATTGGGTGCGGTTGCTCCCAAAGCACAGAGAGACGTATCCCTGATTACTTCAGACAACTCTTCCAGAAGTTCAATATCTCCTTCCCTACCCCTTCCTCCACAGATATCAGTCAAAATGTCCAGCATCTGTTTGATGCCCTCTCGGCACGGGGTGCACTTTCCGCAAGATTCATCAGCGAGGAAATCAAGAAAATATCTGGCCGTGTCAACCATGCACGTATCCTCATCCATGACAATCATGCCCCCCGACCCCATCATGGAGCCCAACCTGGCAAGCTCATCAAAATCTACGCGGGAATCGAGAAATTGCTCAGGGATACAACCCCCAGATGGCCCGCCGGTTTGAACCGCCTTGAACTTCTTGCCTCCTGGAATACCTCCTCCAATCTTATAGACGATATCCCGCAGACTAATCCCCATGGGAACCTCTACGAGTCCAGTGTTGTTCACCTTACCCACCAGAGAGAAAATCTTGGTCCCTTTGCTTCCCTCGGTGCCGATTGAGGCATACCAAGTAGATCCATTATTGATTATGAGGGGTACGTTGGCCCACGTCTCCACATTGTTCAAACAACTGGGCCTGTCCCGAATGCCTTTCTCCGAGGTGTGAATGTATTTCGGTCTAGGCTCCCCCACGTTGCCTTCTATCGCTGTCATTAACGCGCTTGATTCCCCGGAGACGAAAGCTCCCCCTCCCCGATGCACCTTGACCTTAAAATCGAATCCGGCGCCAAGGATGTTTTCACCCAGAAACCCATACTCCTTGGCTTGCTCAATGGCAGTGGTTAAGTTCTCAACTGCCAGGGGATATTCCTGACGCACATAAATAAAACCTTCGTGGGAACCAATAGCATAGGCACCAATGGTCACCCCTTCAAGGACGCTGTGAGGGTTCCCTTCCATAAGGGACCTATCCATATAGGCCCCAGGGTCTCCCTCATCGCAGTTGACTACTACATACTTAGGCTCGCCGATGGCGTCACGCGTGGTCTGCCACTTCCACCCTGCGCGGAACCCGCCTCCACCCCTGCCTCTGAGACCTGACCTTTTCACCTCCTCCATCACCTCCTCTGGAGTCATCTGAGATAGTGCCTTGGACAGGGCAGAGTAGCCGCCAAGAGCAATATAATCATCAATGCTCCTGGGATCAATCCGCCTGTTGTTGCCAAAGACAATTCGGTTTTGATACTTGTAGAAGGGTATCTCTGATTCATGTATTACTTTCTCACCAGTAGTAGGGTCGACATAAAGCAAGCGATCGATGACTTTGTTCTCTTTTGCACTCCGAACAACCTCGGCAGCATCCTCAGGTTGTACATTAACATAGCAGATTTCCTCAGGATAAATAACAACTAGAGTGCCCCTTTCGCAAAAGCCGTGACAGCCCGTTCTTCTGATATCTACTTCAGCCTTCAAACCTTGTTTTTTGACCTCTTTCTCCAAAGCTGCGTTGACTTTTTCGCTGCCGTAAGCATGACAGCCAGTTCCAGAGCAAATCGTAATACAAGGTTTATTGGGGTCCCTTTTCGACAATATCTTTTGCCTGCGTTCCTCTAGCTCAGCAGGTGAACTTAACCTTGGCATAGCTCCTCCCTAGTCATAGCTTTTTAGTATCTCCTCCGCCTTGGCTGGCATTATCTTGCCATGGTATTCACCATCAACTACCACCACTGGTCCCAAAGCGCAGCAGCCGAGGCAATTGACCCTTTCTAGGGTGAACTTCATGTCCCGGGTTGTCTCCCCAGGGTTTATGCCAAGAACGTCTCTTATCCTATCCATGAGCCTGGGGCCACCCCGTACATGGCAGGCAGTACCCAAGAAGCAGACGTTTACTAAATGCCTGCCCCTCGGTTTTAGGCTCATACTCTTATAGAAGCTGGCTACCCGATATATCTGACTCAGCGGAACCTGGAGTCTCTCGCTTATCCGCTGTACAACTTCCTTCGGAACCCAGTTCAATTCCCTCTGCACGTCCAGTAGTAACTGGATCAAAACCCCTTCCTCGCCTGCATATTTATCTATGATTTGGTCAATCTTTTCCTGGTCCATTTCCTCTTTCTTTTACTTGAGGTATATACCTCACCGGGCAATTCTTGGTACAGTCTCCGCAACCAGTACAAAGTGTCTCATCTACAAATCTTGCCCGCTTCCTTATCGATACTCTGAAGTTCCCTGGCTCTCCCTTGACATCTAAAAGGTCGGCACAGGTTATGATCTCGATATTGCGATGCCTTCCACACTCCACCAATTTTGGGGAAAGGATACACATAGAACAATCATTGGTAGGGAAAGTCTTATCCAGTTGAGCCATCACCCCACCAATAGCCGGGGATTGTTCCACTAAATAGACGTAGTACCCAGACTCTGCTAGGTCCAGCGCTGCTTGTATGCCACCTATGCCCCCGCCAATAACGAGGACCGCCCCTGTTTTCTGGCTGGCATCTTGCTGAATATTTGATACTATGATTACCTCTCCTTTACTAAGCAGGAGGAGAGACACGCTCTCCTCCTGCTTGGACCCCCAGCTATGAGTATATCGAAGACATTGGTCGACTTTCAGGCAGATTCTACCACAAAAGTCTCTTTGGCAAAAAGGGCTACTTCCGGGGCCAACCCGTTCAAAATCAGAGACAGATAAGCTCCCAGCCAGCGGTCGGATTCGAACCGACGACCGGCGGTTTACGAAACCGCTGCTCTACCCCTGAGCTACGCTGGCATAGAAGCTAAATTTTAGTTCTTACTCAGGCTTATGTCTACCTTTTGGCTTTTCAGGGATAACCTTTGGCTTAGCACAACGTAGTAATATAAGGCTGGCAAAGGTATACCTCAAATCGAATAGGGTCGAGGTTAACTCCTCGATCCTATGTTTTGCCTTTGAAGTACCAATGCAGGCTAATGTGACCTAGCTAAAGTGCACACGGGTGATAGCTACTCGTTCCGAACGCTGACTGGTCGGTCTGGCTGCTAATCGTCCGGTTCCTCAAGTTCTTCTTCAGCGAAGCGAGCCGTCAAGCCTTTGGCCTCTATCCTCACCATATACCAGAAGCGAAAGGTATCCTTAACAGGTTCTTTCTCTACGAACCCGGTGTGGCCGCTGTAGGGTGAAGGATAATTGACACTGATTTTCACTTTGCTGCCTTTCTTGAACTTCGGCACTCTGCTACCATACCCCCGGGGAAGATCATACTCCCTTCGTTTAATCGGGTCAGACAGGATAGCATAAGCCTCGTTTATCTCTTGCATTTTTTTATGGGCTTCCCCGCTTTTCTGATTCCTGTCTGGGTGGCATTGAAAAGCTAGCTTGTGATACGCCTCTCTTATTTCCTTTGTGCTGGCACTTGGCGCAATGCCCAAGACTTCATAGTAGTCTCGTTCACTTTGCATTCTGTATATCCTGATTTCCTACGGTTCGTTTAATATTTTAGCACTTCATAGTCTTTAAGGAAATAGGTGGTAAAATGATTCATGGATATCATTATCGTTGGTGAGCTAGTCCTTCCATGATTCTTAGAGAAATCTATGCGAGATGCGTTGTGTCCAAATCAAAGGTCTTTAACTACGCAATCAATCCGTACATTGGGTGCCAGCACAGTTGCACCTATTGCTATGCTCGTTTTATGAAGAGGTTCACCGGGCATAATGAGCCATGGGGTGAATTTGTTGATGTGAAGATTAATGCCCCGAATCTATTGAAGCACGAGATAGATAGAATGCTGCCCGGTAGAGTATGGGTAAGTGGAGTGTGCGACCCCTATCAACCGCTGGAGACAGCATACGAATTGACAAGAAAGTGCTTGGAAATACTGGTCCAATATAGCTGGCCGATAACGGTCCAGACGAAATCTCCACTTGTGTTGCGTGACATAGACCTATTTAGGAGAAGCGATAAGGTCGAGGTCGGGTTATCAGTTACTAGTGCAGACGATGAGATAAGAAAGTTGTTTGAACCAAGTGCGCCATCTATCAAGGAAAGGATCAAAGCACTCGAGGAGCTACATCTTGCCGGCATTAAAACCTATGCAATGATTGCTCCAATGCTTCCCGGGGCGGAAGAACTTGCTGATGGGCTTAAGGGGAAAGTGGACTACGTATTGATCGACAAAATGAACTACCATTATGGCGATTGGGTGTATAGAAAATATAATTTAGAGAGCGCCATGAGCAATGATTTTTTCTTCTTAAAAGGTAAAGAGCTTGCCTTTAACTTTGGAAAACAGGGCATAGAGTGTCGAGTACTATTTTGACGGCACTTGGGTAATGGCTTTATTTCTTGATCACATTGGGTAAGTGAGACGCCGATGACATCTGGACGGGTGAACCGCTATTTTGTTATCTGACGCTGAAAAGCTATCAAGTTGTCTAGCTTGCTGCAAGAATCGTGAATGGCACGCTTTCTCAACGAAACGTTTTTACCGCAGCCGCCTAAGCTCTAGTTGTATTAAGCAGCGGACTGCCAGCTCAGGAAGGGATAAGTCTCGTCGTCAACGATATTCCAGGTGTAGGCAGGATTGGTCTCTTCATGAGCGACTGCGATTATGTCCCACGCAGCACCTGTGAAGGTGGCGATGTCCATCATTTCCGCCGTGGTCTTGCCCGTCCCCCCGTCGCTTTCTTCCATCCCGGAAGTTACCCTATCCCAGAAGGAGTTGCTCACGGTGGCCGTGTTGTATCCCACCAGACCACCAACCTGCGTAGAACCAGTCACGCTGCCGGTGGAATAGGAGTTGCTCAGAATACCCCTATAATACCAATTATCCCCCACCAGACCGCCGACACGCGAATCGCCAGTCACGCTGCCGGTGGAATAGGAGTTGCTCAGAGTAGCCTGATTCCATCCCACCAGACCGCCGACACGCGAATCGCCAGTCACGCTGCCGCTGGAATACGAATTGTTCACAAGGCCCTCATTATGTCCCACCAGACTACCAACCTGCGAAGAGCCAGTCACGTCGGCGTTGACCACCCCGACATTCTCGACGACCCCGACATTCTCGATGTGACGTATCCAAGAAATATGAGTGAAAAGCCCCACATAATTTTCGTCAGGGCGGTTGATAAACAAGTCCCTTATCTCATATCCCTGACCGTTGAAACTCCCGATAAACTGGTCATCGGAGGTTCCAATTGGCTCCCACCCCCTTCCCCCATTGGCTGTCTCACTCGCCAGTTCCATATAACCGGCAGTGGTAGAATCGAGGTCGTTCATCAGAATGTAACTGCCGCCCAGGTTATTTCTGAGGGCATGCAAATCATACCAATCCCGTATTTCAATAGGAGAAGGAGCACAGCCTACCATCCCTGCAATTAAGGCTACCATAATCAAAAAGATGCTAAGTCTTTCCACGTATGTGAGCCTCAAAGTGCTATTGTATCACTGGCGAAGGAAGTGTCAATAGGTTGCGGTATCCAAAACATACTATGGAGGTAAGGAGCAACATTTCTCAGTGTGCAACTAAGTAACATTTCAGGCGATTGTTCAGTATCGGTTTCCATGCGGCTGGCTAGCTCTGCGTTGCTTCCCCCCTCGCTACTATCCCAATCTAAGTCAAGAGCTTCGTCGAAGAAGGATATGACCTGTTCCTTGTACTCTGCTGGCCTCAGAAGATATGAGTTCGCGTGCTGTGCTTCTGGCACTATCCATAACTTGCTATCAGGATTTTGGCTAGCCTCTTTCAGTCGATACGCATGTTGGACAGGAACCATGTCGTCCTGTCCTCCATGGATAATGAATACGGGTACAGAAATCTCCCTCACCGCTTCCTCCGGCTTGATTGCAGTGAAGTCAACGTCGTATATGTTCTTGGCTATAAATAAGATGATTGGGATGAAGAATTTCGGCAGGTTACTTCGCCTTGAGAATTCGGACTCGATAATGCTAACGATATCAGCGTAAGCGCAATCAGCTACCACTGCATCGATTTCCTCAGATTCAGCAGCAGCTATTAAGGAAGTAGCGGCTCCCATTGAGAAACCAAGGACACCTATTTTACTCTCAATACCACGTTGCCTGATATAGTCAATGGCGCCCAACAAATCATTTCTCTCATAATAGCCTGCCGAGATATGTTTCCCCTCTGATTCTCCATGCCCTCTCATATCAAACATGAGGACATTATAGCCATAACTCACCAGATCTTTGGCAATTCCCAACATTCTTTCCGCTGGGTGAGCTCGATTACCTTCTGACCCGTGGACCACCACAATAACCGGCCTATCATCACCTGCTTCCAGCCACCAGCCGCGCAGCATCAGACCGTCCCGGCTGGGGAAAGAAACGTCCACATATTCTAACCCGAAGTCGGCGGGGTTACACTCAATGGGTACTCGCTCAAACCGGGTCAACGAGGAGGCAGCATAACCTGATATACCCAGGATAATCCCAGCAGCCACCACAATGAGGGCCAGCAAAACCCAGAGTACTCGTCTCATAGGCCCTCTGGATTTGCTTCCCTGGTGACTCATTGCCTCTTTTCGGTCTTTTACTGAGAGAACAGCAAGTTTACCTCATGCAGAAGAAGTCCTCAACAGCGCGGTGATTTGAATCAAACATTATGGGCTAATGTTCATCTCCTAAGCCTGCTTTGGATAGCGTCACTCTCAAGTTCTCTGATGGCATCAGAAGCAACCCAGCGAGCAGCTTTCGAATCAAGTTGTTGGATTTCCTTTGCAGTATTTATTGCGGCTTCGTTCAAATTGAGGTTCCTTTTCCCGATGTTTCTAAGAGCCCAGTTCACTGCTTTCTTGACGAAGTTACGCTCGTCCGTAGCCCCTCGTATTATCACGGGAAGCAATTCGATGAATTTCTCATCGCTTGTCTTCTTATCATGCCATGCCAGACAAGCTATCAGCGAAAAGGCAGTCCTTTTGACAAACTCTTCTTCCCGCTCAGACCAATCGACAATTTTCTTCCAGGCTAATTGGTTCTTTTCAAAGAGATTCATGCACACCTGGTCGCAGACATCCCACGAATTAATGCCTTTCACCCAATCCTCCATCTGCTCTTCAGTTAGCTTATCAGGGTCACCAACCATCGCAGCCAAGATCCTTGCTTCAGCTATTCCAGTTCTCCATAAGTCCAGTGCCAGCTTGTGGTCTCTCCCTATTTCTTTAGCCAGTTTTCTCATATCAGGAACCGAGACGCCTAATCTTTGCTCCACTGTCATTCCGTATTTAGCCATTCCTTTTAACTGCTCTGGCTGAGCTTTGCTCTGGAGTTTGTCCAGCACATCTTTCACAGAAGCCATTGTTTACTCCTATTCCATGCATCTGTAGTTTGTGGAGGTTGAAAGCCTCCTCAGTAGGCGACAGTGAATCGTTCGCGAGTGTGTTGCGGATGCTCAAGTTCATCGAGCATGGCAATAGCATAGTCCTGCGTGGAGATTTTGCTTTCGCCTTCTTTGTTCTTAAGAAGTTGGTCTTTCCCAACCCGGTAATGCCCCGTCCGCTCTCCGGGGGCGATCAAGGCTGGCGGGCTCAAGAATGTCCACTCGAGTTCCTTTTCTTTTCTTAGCATGTAAAGTGTTTCCCTGGTTGCCAGCATTCCGTCTGTCACCTGCTCCGGACTCATCGTATCAATAAGCTGCACACTGGGGGCGGCTTCAAGACTTGCAGCCCCACCGACAACCAGCAATCTTTTGATTCCCGACTTCTTGACCTCGCTGATAATCGCCTTAGCGCCCTTGATGTGCTCATTGTAGATATCGGGACCGCTCCGGCTGGGACTGTAGGCACTTATAACCGCATCATGACCTTTCACGAGTTCGTCGACCTTATCTTCAAGAATGTCCGCTTTCACAACGGTAAGACGCGGGTTCCGCACAGTTATCTTCTCAGGATGGCGCACAATCGCAGTTACCTGATGACTCCGCGCCAGTGCTTCATCGCGAATGAATGAGCCAATATATCCGCTTGCCCCGATGATTGCTATTCTCATAAATGTAACCCTCCTTTTACGCTATTCTTACAGAGAGGCTATCTACTCGGATGAGCACAGCATTGCACAATAGTCAGAAAAGTGCAATCCCCTTTCGAGGATTAGGGCTTCCGAGACGACCTTTGGCTTAGCACCACGTAGTAATTAAGGCTGGCAGAGGTAGTCCTCAAATCGAATAGGGTCGAGGTTGACTCCTCGACCCTATTTTTCCCTCTAGAGTATCAATCCAGGCTTTCGTGTAATACAGGCGGCATTTACTTACGCACCGGGATTCATAACGCGCCCGACAAAGAGAATGGCACCGGTCTCGATGTCGCGAATGAGGAAGATGAAGGGGTGGTCTATGGTGACTTCCACGGGCTCAAGCGGCATTGCAGACTCATCCATGATCACTGCCGTGGCCGCTGCCGCCTCTGTGCCTGCCTCGTCTACCGAGACAAAAGCCTTGTGCAGCACTTCACTTATGCATAGGTCCGGTGCACCAGTCATTCCGGAGAAATCCGCACCACTAGAAAAGGCAATCGGCATGCCCATCTCGGCGAGGGTATCCTTCAAGCTGAATTCTGAGTCAAACTCAAACCGGGGCATCGTCAGGGTGACCTGAGCGGGTTGCAGGCTGCTTATGATGTCACAGATCTGCTGGGCCTGAAGGCCTTCTTCAAAAGTCTGAAACTGGCCAGCCTCAGGTAAAAGGATGACCATGGAAAGTTCATTGCCATCGTATTGCAGCTCCACTGCCTGGTATCCTTCCCCCTCGGTGTAGCCGAATGACTCCGTCTGTTTCATCATGGGCACTATTACCTGCCCGCCGTCAAGCAGGTAGAACGGACCGTCTGCTGTCATGTCCTCGTCGAAAGGGTACTCCCAGGCAGCATTGAAGTAGATAGCATTGGTCAGCACAAAGCGGGTCAGTGCATCAATCGCGCCTTGCGGGATAAGGTCTTCGATGCGACCTTCCGTCTGGTCACTGACCCACTGGTTGATAGCAAGGCGGGACGCTTCCGTCTCCGTTATAAAGTCCAGTATTCTCAGCCCGGCCCCGTAGTTCTCGGCCAAGACGTCGAGGAAGTCGGACAGGAACTCATAATCCTTTTGCCCCCAGATGGCGTTAACGACGTTCAGCCTGAATCCCTCCCCATCCTTACCTGCAGCACCTTCACCCCTGCTGGCAAGTTCTGCATCGAGCCAGTTAAATGCCGGATGCAGCCTATCCTGTTCAAGCATGAATTGAAGGGTATCGGCCATCTGCTCTGCGGTTTCGTTACGCGCTCCGGCGTATGTCATAGCCAGCGCCACTGAGATGCTATAAGGCGAGTAGAAAAGATTACCCTCCTTCCCTTTAAGAGCCTGATAAAGCTCAAAGGCAAAGGCGCTGTTTCCTTCAACCAGCAATGCTTGCTCACTCGTGCTGACATCTGGTGAAGTTATCCGTTCTTTATCTGATTTGAACAACTCGCCTCCTGCCGGCTGAGTACAGGCTATCAGCGGCAGTACCAACAATACGATTAATACTGATATCAATGCCTTCTTCATCTCATTCACCTCCTATAAATATTCAGACTGTTTGTTTTGCTCTTCCGTCCAAATTTAGCCATTTCGGAACCATTTCACCTCCAGATTGAACAATCCAGGCTTTCGTGTAATACAGGCGGCATTTACTTACGCACCGGGATTCATAACGCGCCCGACAAAGAGAATGGCACCCGTCTCAATGTCGCGAATCAGGAAGATGAAGGGGCGGTCTATGGTGACTTCCACAGGAGGTTCAGGTACTGCTGTTAATCCGACAATCACTGCGGTGGCAGCAGCTGCCTCGGTGCCAGCTTCATCCACGGCAACGAATGCCTTGTGGACAACATCTGATATGGCCAGCTCAGGATTACCAGTCATTCCGGAGAAATCCGCGCCACCAGAAAAGGCAATTGGCATGCCCATCTCGGCGAGGGTGTCCTTCAGGCTGAATTCCGAGTCAAATTCGAATTTGGGCATCGTCAAGGTGACCTCAGTATGTCGCAGATCGCTTATGATGGCATCAACCTGCTGAGACTGAAGTTCTTCTTCAAAAGCCTCGAAGTTCCCGGACGCAGGAAGCAAAATCACCATGGAGAGTTCACCGCCATCGTAGAGCAACTCAACTGCCTGGTATCCTTCCCCCTCGGTGTAGCCGAATGACTTCGTCTGCTTCATCATCGGCACGGTTACCTGCCCGCCGTCAAGAAGGTAGAACGGGCCGTCTGCTGTCATGTCCTCATTGAAGGGGTACTCCCAAGCAGCATTGAAGTAGATAGCATTGGTTAGCACAAGGCGGGTCAGTGCACCAATCGCGCCTTGCGGGATAAGGTCTTCGATGCGACCTTCCGTCTGGTCACTGATCCAATCATTGATGGCGAGGCGGGACTTTTCCGTCTCCGTTATGAAATCCAGTATTCTCAGCCCGGCACCGTAGTTCTCGGCCAGGACATCGAGGAAGTCAGACAGGAACTCATAATCCTTTTGTCCCCAGATGGCGTTGACAATGTTCAGCCTGAATCCTTCCCCGTCCTTGCCTTCAGCACTTTCACCCCTTTTGGCAAGTTCTGCATCAAGCCAGTTAAATGCCGGGTGCAGCCTCTGCTGTTCAAGAAGGAATTGAAGGGCATCGGCCATTTGCTGAGCGGTTTCGCCACGCGCTCCGGCGTATGTCATCGCCAGCGCCAGTGAGATGCTATGAGGAGAGTAGAAAAGATTACCCTCCTTCTCTTTAAGCGCCTGATAAAGCTCAAAGGCGAAGGCGCTGTTTCCTTCAACCAGCAATGCTTGCTCACTCGTACTGACATCCGGTGAAGTTATCCGCGCTTTATCTGATTTGAGCACCTCGGCTGCTGCCGGCTGAGCCAGCTGAACAGAGGCTACCACCAGCAGCAACACTATGACTAATACGGCTATCAATCTCCTATTCATTTCGTTCACCTCCTATAAATATTTAAACTGTTTAATTTTGCTCTTCCGTTCAAATTTGGCCATTTGGGAACCATTTCACCTCCAGATTGAACAATCCAAGCTTTCGTGTAATACAGGCGGCATTTACTTACGCACCGGGATTCATAACGCGCCCGACAAAGAGAATGGCACCCGTTTCAATGTCGCGAATCAGGAAGATGAAGGGGCGGTCTACGGTGACCTCCATAAGAGATTCAGGTACTGCTGAGTATTCCATAATTACTGCGGTGGCAGCAGCAGCTTCGGTGCCAGCTTCATCTACCGAGACAAAAGCCTTGTGTATCACTTCACTTATGAACAGGTCCGGTGAACCCGTCATACCGGAAAAATCGGCAGCCCCGGAGAAGGCAATCGGCATGCCCATCCCGG
>JBAUEM010000112.1:0-1597 GCA_049678605.1 Dehalococcoidia bacterium | reverse complement strand
GATAATGCCTCATTCATCAATGCTGAGGAACCTGATGATTATAGTATTTACCAGTATGACCCATTGGGTAATGTTTTGGACTTTGGGTATGGTACCACCACCGCTTGGGGAGCAAACATTTTCACGGCCACATCTGATAAAAAATTAACCTCAGTTTGCTTTTACGCGGCCACGGTAAATACCTCCTATGAGGTTTACATTTACGATACCTTCAGCGGGGGTAGTTTCTGGGGTCTTTTGGGAAGTAAAACCGGCACCCTTACCCATCCTGGTTATCATACAGTTTACCTGGGTTCCCCTATCTCACTTACTAACGGAGATGACTTCGCCGTAGTGGTCAAGTTTACCACCCCGGGGTATGTCTATCCCATTCCCGTAGAATACCCTGAGCCTGGATACTCTGATGCCGCAACGGCCAATCCTGGGGAAAGCTATGTAAGCTCTAACGGAAGTTCCTGGACGGACATCACAAGTAGCTACAGCAATACCAACGTATGCATCAAGGCCATAGCAGGACCAATTAGTCCTAGTCCAGACCTAACAGGTCTCATAGTCTATCCTAATCCATTCAGACCGGGAGTGGGTCATACCAGAATAATCTTTGCGGCATTAACCGAGCAGGCAACGATCCGTATCTTCAATAGTGCTGGACAGTTAGTAAAAAAGCAGGATGTCAGTGGTCAATATAGTTGGGATTGGGATGTGAAGAATACCGATGGAGACGAACTGGCCAGAGATATCTATATCTGGGTGGTTACCAATCCTGCCGGGGAAAAGAGAACAGGCAAGATTGCTATAATCAAGTAATAGAGAGAAAGAAGCAAGTTAAGATGAAGAATATCATGCTTTTCCGAAAAAGGAGGAAATCTATGCGAAGAATGTTAACAATAAGTGTCGGAATAGGTTTTTTAGTTACCATTTTTGCTATCCCTGTCCTTGCAGGTGGTCCGGGAACCACGGCGGCTAATTTCCTGAAAATTGGAGTGGGTGCAAGGGCAACTGCTATGGGAGGAGCTTTTACTGCTCTGGTTGACGATGGTACCTCCTTATACTGGAATCCGGCAGGCCTGGCCCAAATAAAGGGAGGAGAACTTTCAGCTACCTATAATTTGTGGTTTGAGGACATCAGGCAGGGCTATCTAGGTGTTGGATTTCCCTCACTGGGGGGGACCCTGGGCTTGGCTGCAAATTATGTAGACATGGGGACTTTCGAGGGTAGAGATGAAGCTGGTAATCTTACCGGGAATTTCACCGCTTCCGATCTGGAACTGATGGTAGGATATGCAAAAAAAATCTCCCCTAAATTTAGCCTTGGTTTTGGTGCAGGAATTATCCAGGATACCATCGCTGAGGATAAAGAAAGCGCCTTTCTGGCTAATGTCGGCCTTCTCACAGAGCTGAGCAAACTTCTTTTCCTGGGTTTTGCGGTTCAGAACCTGGGCTCTCAGTTAGGCAGTGATTCTTTACCGCTCACTTTAAGAGGAGGTCTGGCGTTAAGACTGGATCCCTTTGCCGTAGCCCTGGATGTAGTGAAGCCTACCGATGATGATACCTACTTTTGTGCTGGAGCAGAGTGGTGGATAGGTGGACTGGCGGC
>JBAUEM010000111.1:0-16235 GCA_049678605.1 Dehalococcoidia bacterium | reverse complement strand
ATTTACTTCATAAGGGCGAATATGAAGCAAATTCTTTAATAAGACATCCGTAGCTAGCCAACCCTTCCAGACAGCTCCCGCCCACTTTAATCCAAATAATTCAGTGCATTCATCATGGCGGATAGAGGCAACCGGGGCAACTATAGGGATATGCCCCAAACCTAATCTCTTGAGAACCAATTTCTGAGACAAGGCATATTGACTCAACCTGCATGAACCGTCGAAGTTAAGCATCATAAATGCTGCCCTATCGGGGTCAAAATCTTCAAGTTCGGTCATCCTGACTAAATCCCCTGTGGTGAGTAAATAGGGATGACATTCCTTGCCAGAGACGTATCTTCTTCCTAGTTCTTCTAACCTTTCGTCAGGCTGGGGCAAGACCCTGGCGTCTATGCCCACCGATTTGAGGGCGGCAGCCCAAATAACGGAATGCCCAGAGACATTGGAGATGTAAATAGTTTTATCCAGTTGCCTAATCCTCTTCGACGGTTTGAAGATATTCATCTCCCCAAAGGGTCTGATTACGTTGAGGTCTGGTTGCCTCTTCTCCTTTACCTCACCTTTCGGTCTGTTAAGGGTATCAACAAAGGCTTCAATCCTGGTGGTCATTCCGGCATCACCACTGTGTTCATCCACTTCCAGAACTAGATAAGGGGTATCTTCCATAGTGTCTTCAAGATACTTGGCAAAGAAGGCATCGGGCCCACAGCCATAATTGGTAATCATTATAGGGTTCAGGCTCCTGTTATCCTTGGCAAATATCGCCCCTCTCAAAAGATTCTGTTCGTTCTTCCAGACCAGGTTGGAGTAGTGGGACGGCAGCTCAACCTTATCCAGAGGCAATAAATCAAATGGGATGGCTATCACCCCCAAATTCCGCAATTTCTTGGCAATATTCAGATTTAACCCTATGTCATGAACATTGTAGGGTTTACCTATTACCATCACTGCCTCATTGTCCCTTTTAAGGGTTTCCAGTATTTCTTGACCTCTTTCTTGACGCCTCCTTTCGAACTCTTCCTGAGCCTTAAGTGCCACGGCTATGGCTGAGGCGATTTCCTTCCTCTCTTTCCCAAAGTCTCTACCCAGCATCATCATTTGCTCCCTGAGGTTCTCCTTTTCCTTTGCCATAAATATGGTGGGGCTGATCATTTCCGCTTTGTCCTTAAAAGCAGGTCTAAGCATGAAGGGAATACCCTGAATAAAAGGGCAGTTATAGCTCCTGGTTACATCATCACTCTCATTCTCCAGGTCAATAATGCTGGGGAGGAATATACGGTCAACACCTTTTTCAATGAGATTTACTACATGCCCATAGGCAATCTTAACCGGATAGCAGGTTTCAGCCAGAACCTCTTGAAGTCCCTTATGAATGAGTTTCTTATTAGTCTTATCGGAGAGCACCACTTTAACTCCCAACTCCCCAAAAAACGCAGCCCATAGTGGAAACTGCTCAAAGAACATGAGCACTCGTGGAATGCCTATTACCGGAGAATTCGGGGCAAATTCATCCTCCTTATAATAGCTCATAAGCATTTCCTCTCGCTCTTTAAAGAGATCGGGAAGAACCTGGTCAGCGGTTTTTTCGCCTTTCAGTTCATATCTGTCACAAATACCACCGTAAAAGGATTTGAATTCGCCTCCGATGGATATCCTCTTTATTTGGCAGTGGTTGGGGCAATACTGGCATTCAAAAGATTCGACCTCATATTCCCGGTCTATGAGGTCAAACCCGACGAAATCGCTTTTCCCATCCCTATGTCTCCTCTCCATGGCAATCAACGCAGCACCTATGGCACCGGTTACATTGTAGTTCTGCGGAACCGTAATCTTCTTTCCTAAAATATTTTCGAAGGCAGCCACTACACTCGTATTTCCGGCAACGCCTCCCTGAAAATATATCCTCTCGCCAATTCTTTTATTCCCTACCACCTTTTCAATGTAATTATTGGCAATAGAGTAGGAAAGCCCTGCCAAGAGATCGACTTTCGGTGAACCCACCTGCTGGTGGTGTGTTAAATCAGATTCCATAAAAACAGTGCACCGGGTCCCCAAATCAACAGGAGCTTTCGAGCTAAAAGCAAGTTTGCTAAACTCTTCCTCAATATTTATATCCAATCTATCAGCCTGTTCCTGGAGAAAGGAGCCAGTTCCTGCAGCACAAACCTTGTTCATCTCAAAATCTACCACTGCACCATTCTTCAGGCGGATATATTTTGAATCCTGCCCCCCTATTTCAAATATGGTGTCTACGGTCTTATCTATATCTAGTGTGGCCTTAGCCTGAGCAGTAATCTCATTAATTACTAAATCAGCGCCGACAAAGTCCCCTACAAAATAACGCGCACTGCCAGTGGTCACCACAGCTTGGACTTCAATAAGGTCCTTTATTTCATGACCTATGTCTTTTAATCCTTTCTTAACAGACTCAATGGGATTGCCCTCGGTCATAAGATACTTCATCGCCAGCAGCTTCTTGTTTTCATCCAGAACAACGATATTTGTACTCACAGCGCCAACATCAACCCCCATATACACCTTATTCTTTTGTTGCTTTCCAAAAATAGGACATTCATCCAAGGGAGTAGAACCATCCCCGTTATAAATCAATCTCCTTAAATGCCCTACCTCAGCTTCATTGGCCTTTTTAGCTAAATAGCGCCTCAAGACCTCCGTTGCTACTTGAAGTTTGATAGGTGTGTCACTGTGTCTCTCCGAGGCCGTGATTGCCGCTCCGAAGGCTCCCATGACCTTAAAATACTCGGGAATAATCAATTCCCCAGGCTTGAGTTCTAACAGTTCTTCAAAAGCCTTAGCCACCCCTTTATTGGCAGCGACGCCACCTTGAAAGGCTACTGGCTTTACGAATCTCCTCCCTTTACCTAAATTGCTTATGTAATTTCTAGCCAAGGCATAACAAAGCCCAGCTATTATTTCTTCCTGTGATGTCCCCTCTTGCTGCAAATGGACCATGTCAGATTTGGCAAAGACACTGCACCTGCCTGCAATGGTAGCCGGCTTTTCAGCTCTCGTGGCTAAACTGCTGAACTCATCTATGGAAATCCCCAGACGATATGCCTGTTGATCAAGGAAAGAGCCAGTTCCCGCAGCGCATATCTCATTAAGGGCATGGTCAACGATGACTGTCCTTCCACTTTTTTCATCCCATTCCAGGAAAATCAGCTTTGAGTCCTGCCCTCCAATCTCGATAACTGTCCTAACCCCAGGATGGAAGTATGCGACAGCCTTTGCCTGAGTAATAATTTCATTTTCTTTATCTACACCTATTACATCAGCTATAAGGTTACGTCCGCTGCCCGTGCATACAGCCCCACATAGTTCAGGAAAATCTTTTTCGAGACCCCCAAAAACATCAATTAATACTGGAATAGGCTGCCCCCTTGTCCTCTCATAGACGCTTTCGAGGAGTCGGAGTTCCTCATCAATTACAGCTATGTTTAAGCTGACCGAGCCTATATCTATTCCCATAAAGGTTTTGCTTTGGCTTGTCATTCCGATCCCTCAATCCTTGTTTTCACTGCCAGCGCAATCTCGGCTGAGACCGCTTGACCACCCCGGCACGCCAGCCAGGCTAGAGCCCCTGCAACGTCGCCGCCGATGGTAACCTTCGTCTTGCCATTTACAGGTTCCAGAGTGTAGAAGCGTGTCAACTTAGTGCCTAAGGCTTTCCCCTCCAGAACCACACTCCGCTCTGGGACAAACTCGGTAATCGTCATCAATAATGTAACCGTAAGCCCGCTTACCTCAGCTGTAACAGAAAGCTGTGAGCCTACTGTCAAAGGCTCCTTAGAGACCCTCTCAATCTTCTTGATGGACGGCATCCATTGGGGCCACTCTTCAAGCTTGTCTACCAGCGCCCAGACTTTCTCGGCAGGGGCATTAATGTCGATGCTGCTCTCAAACCTCATGCCTGCCAAACTCCTCCTTTATGTAGTAGCATACAATATATTATATATTATTATGCAATCTGTAGTTAACTGCATAAATCATTATATTTCCCCCTCCCCTAGCGGGAGGGAGCTAGAGGGAGGGGGAAAGCGATATAACTTCAGGCAGGGAAAATAAAGGAACGGAGATGGGAAGAGAGATTGTTTATTGTTTCCCTGACATTACCCGTTATGGTAGTATAATACGGGAAACATACTATGCCACAAATAAAAGCAGGTATAATAAATGTTACCGGGTATGTTGGTGCCGAACTGGCTCGTTTACTTTACCAACATCCCCAAGTAGAGCTCGTCACTGTCACCGGGAGAAGCGCAGCCGGGCAAAAATTAGGCGATGTTTTCCCCAACTTCGCGGGAACCGACTATATAATAAAAGCCGAGCTTGACAGCGAAATCGACATCGCCTTCTCAGCAATGCCTCATAAAAGCAGTGTAGACGTAGTACCATCTTTGCTAAAACAAGGCATCAAGGTTGTCGATGCCAGTGCTGATTTCAGGTTAAAGAACGCTGGCGAATATCCCAAATGGTACGGATTTACTCATCCATCGCCCGAGCTATTGACAGAGGCGGTTTTCGGCTTACCCGAGCTACATCAAAGTGAAATTGCCTCGGCCTCCCTGGTAGCAAACCCGGGTTGCTACAGCACCAGTGCTATCTTGGCCCTGGCACCCATAGTCAAAGAAGGGCTTATTTATCCCGATATAGTGGTGGATAGCAAATCAGGCATCTCGGGCGCCGGCAGAACCCTGAGCTTGACTACCCATTATTCCGAGGCCAACGAGAACGTCCTTGCCTACTCCCTTGAAGGACATCGCCATTTGCCTGAAATAGAACAGGAATTGAAAACACTTAATCCTTCATTCTCTCTCTCGATAACCTTCGTGCCTCACCTGGTGCCAATGACCAGAGGCATATTGAGCACCTGCTATGCTAAATTGACTGATAGCGGCAAGATGTCAGATGTCAGCTTGAAACAGCTATACCGGGAATTCTACAAGCATGCCCCCTTCGTTCAAATAACGACCAAGCCTCCCCATACCAAGCATGTCTGGGGAACCAACCTTTGCCTTATTTATCCCACTGTCGATTCGAAGACAGCCAGACTTATAGTTATTAGCTGTCTGGACAACCTTGTCAAGGGAGGGGCCGGGCAAGCGGTGCAAAATATGAATCTGATGTTCGACCTCCCTGAGACCACAGGGCTGGAGGCTTTAGCCATTTACCCTTGAAATGTGCCGGATTATTCCTCTACTTCTTAGTCCTGCTTAATCCTTAAGGCTACAGAAGGTAGTGGATGCCTTTCAATCCATTATCGCCCTCTTTCCGGCACCCTCGTAAATTTTTCACGCTAAAAAGTGTCAACCCATTTACTATAAAGCAGTGCCGACTCAGTATATTATGTCAACCAAACCAGAAATCCTTCCGCATCCCCTACAATCGTTGGAGAGATTTTGTGTTTAGTGCTACCTGGGCAGCAAATGATAAAATAACCGGGATGAAGGAATTGATCGAGAGCCTGACCAGGAAAGCCGGCGATGAAATTCTCGACAAAAAGCTCGAAAAAATGCTTGACAGTGGGGGTGATACAATATTAACTATAGTCTTCTGCACAATTTCGTATAAAACCCTCTCCCTCGAAGGGAGAGGGTCTGGGTGAGGGTGAATTTCCCCTTCTCTAACTCTCTCCCGCCAAGAGAGAGAGAATTATAATGATTTATGCAGTTGACTATAAAAGCAATGGCCAATTTAACGGGTGAGAAGAGATGAAGAAAGAGAAAAGGCTTCTGTTGTTCTTAGCACTGGTTCTTGTTGGTGCGCTACTTTTTATCTCTGTCTCTGCTTCGGCCAGTGAAAATCCTGATCGTGGAAAGCCACTGGCGGAAGCCAAAAGGGCCCTGGAACAAGAACTTTTGCCTCTGGCTGGAGCTGGCTTTGTTGGCATCGCCCATTCGGAAGCTGAGGGCGAAGTCATCGTCTTTGTCGAGGATGAACAGACGAAGCAAAGAGTGCCGCGCTCCTTTGAAAGCTACACGGTGCGGACGGAAGTTACCGGGAGAATACAAACACTTTCTACTCAGGTAGCGGAGCCCATAACCGACGTTAGCGAGGATAGGCAAGGCGAGGTCAGACCTCTGGTCGGCGGGACAAGCCTGTCAGCCTACGTCACGAAAGGGGCACTAATATACCTGTACGCCGGAACCCTGGGCATGGTCACCTATGACGACAAGATTCTGTCCAATGCCCACGTTATCGCTATGGAGCCGGGTACGGGTGAGTTTCTCGACATAGGAACACCCATCATCCAGCCCGGAAGTCGCGACGGAGGAAGGTTAGTCAATCGGGCGGGGGAACTCGAGGCATACATACCTATTGACTTTGCGCCTGATGCGAAAAACTACGCCGATGCTGCTATAGGCAGTATTGATGGTGGTGTTAGTGCATCTCCTGGCGAGCAGTTTTATGAGGGAGGTAATTATTGGGTTGAAGGGTGGACCGAGGTCTCTAAGGGAGATATCGTACGAAAATCTGGGCGCACGACTGGAGTAACCACCGGCGAGGTGATTCACACCAATGTCTCTGTCTTAGTTTGGTATGGCGACCAATTAGCTTATTTTGTGGACCAGATTGTGGTAACTCAAGAGAATTGGTCCTTCGCAGCGCCAGGTGATTCAGGCTCCGCGGTGGATAAGGATGGAGAGTTTGTGGGGCTGATTTTTGCTGGCTCCGAAGTTTGCGTGGTCATCAGCAAGGCAGAGCACATTATTGAGGGGCTTGGTATCGCTGTTGAGCCTCTGGGGGGTCAGTGTAGCCTTACCATCTCCAGCACCCCTGGCGGTTCGGTAACCACCCCCGGTGAGGGGATGTTTATTTACGATGCCGAGACGGTGGTCGAACTCGTTGCTGAGCCTAGCGAACACTACCGGTTTGTGGAGTGGACTGGTGATGTGGATACCATCGCCGATGTCAACGCCGCCGCGACCAACATCACCATGTACGACTCCTACTCCATCACCGCCAACTTTGAACTAGAACCAGGCTGGTATAGCCTCACCATCTCCAGCACCCCTGGCGGTTCGGTAACCATCCCCGGTGAGGGGACTTCTATCCATGCCGCTGGCACGGTGGTCGACCTTGTCGCCGAACCTGGCGAAGGCTACCAGTTTGTGGAGTGGACCGGCAATGTAAGTGCCATCGCCGATGTTTATGCCGCCGCGACCAACATCACCATGAACGGCTCCTACTCCATCACCGCCAACTTTGAACTAGAACCAGGCTGGTATAGCCTCACCATCTCCAGCACCGAAGGCGGTTCGGTAACCACCCCCGGTGAGGGGACTTCTATCCATGCCGCTAGCACGGTGGTCGACCTTGTCGCTCAACCTGACGAAGGCTACCAGTTTATGAAGTGGACTGGTGATGTAAGTACCATCGCCGATGTTTACGCTGTCGAGACCACCATCACCATGAACGACTCCTACTCCATTACCGCCAATTTCGAGACATGGCATCCCGAACCCGTGGCACTATTGATGGTATCCAGCACCGAAGGCGGCTCGGTAACCACCCCCGGTGAGGGGATATTCTTGTGTCCTCTCGGCACCGAGGTCAACCTTGTGGCTGAGGCAGGGAGTGGCTACCAGTTTGCCCACTGGTCGGGCGATGTGGACACCATTGACGATGTTGACGCTGCCTCGACCACCATCACCATGGACAACTCCTACTCCATCAGAGCCAATTTTGATAGCACTGGGTCGCGGTGCTGCTGCGTCGCCACCGCAGCCTACGGCACGCCTATGGCCGAGGAAATACAAATTTTGCGTGAGTTCAGAGATGAATACCTGCTCACCAACCCGGTGGGAAAAGCTTTGGTGGAGTTTTACTACAAGGTCAGCCCACCAATGGCCGAGTTCATAACCGAGCATCCCAGCCTGAAGCCAGTAGTGAGTGTCGGGCTGGCGCCCGCTGTGACCATGAGCACCATAGCCGTCAACACTACTATGCCCGATAAGATAGCCACAATAGGCTTGGTGGCGCTGGTTTCCGTGGTGGCACTGGCGACATGGGCAACGAGGCGGCGAGGCAGAGGTCCGGAGCATACCTGAAGCTGAAATTCCTCTCCCTCGATGGGAGAGGATTAAGGTGAGGGTGAAATCGCCCATTAGCCTGAAACGTTACTCAGTTGCCCACTAAGATGTATCATTGCTCCTTAACTCTGTAGCACGTCTTGAACACCGCGCAAAAACTATTGACAATTTCTTAGATAATAGTACCATAGTACTATAAGGCGAATATAAAGTGGGTGGTCAAGTGTGTGCGTCAGAGAGTTGCGGTAGTTCCCACGATGCTGAGCCCAGCACATATATAAATGTGAACGGGGCTCTTTTTTCCTGCCACAGCAAAATCAACCCTCCCTTTCGTAACCCAGGGTCATTGCCAGGCATAGCCGAAGCAATCCCTTCTCTCTGGAGGAGAAAAGAATAAGAGCCTGTCCGGAGCGTTCGGCTGAGCTCCCGCTGAAGCTCTGTCGAAGGATAAGGATTTTGGAGGAACTAAGCCTTTACTCTGTAGACGGCTGAAGTATTACAAAGGAGGGGAAATGAAACGCAAATTAATCGCAGTCGCTTCAATCACAGTCCTGATATGTGTGGTTTTAGGTAACATCGTTGCTTGCACACCTACACCTACAACCCAGTATGCTCTGTTTATCAACAGCACGGATGGTGGTTCGGTCACCACGCCTGGAGAAGGCATGTTTACCTGTGACGAAGGAACAGTGGTCAACCTGGTGGCGACTCCAGATGCTGGCTACCTGTTTGTCAACTGGACTGGCAACGTCGGCACCATTGCCGATGTCAACGCCGCCACAACCACCATCACCATGAACGGCGACTACTCTATCACCCCCAACTTTGTGGCGGTAGCGGTATATGACCTCACTATCGCCAGTACCGCTGGAGGGTCGGTAACCACCCCTGGAGAGGGGACTTTTACCTATGATGAGGGAACAGTGGTCAACCTGGTGGCGACTCCAGATGCTGGCTATGAGTTCGTCAACTGGACTGGCAATGTGGGTACCATCGCCGATGTTAATAATGCCACCACCACCATCACCATGAGCGGCAACTACTCTATCACCGCCAACTTTGCTCCATACATGGTCGCCGCAGGCTACAGTCACACGGTGGGGCTTAAGACCGACGGCACCGTGGTCGCCGTGGGACGGAACGACCACGGGCAGTGCGATGTCAGTGGCTGGACGCTCAAATGAGCTTTCCCCCGCACCTCCGCCCATATGGGCGGAGGTGCGGTTATATTGTCGTTGCGAGCCACCTTCCCCTTCCTGTCATTGCCCCCCACCGAGATTGCTTCGTCGCTACGCTCCTCGCAACGACAGAGGGGAAAGGATTGCGGAGCTTGTTCCGAAGCGTAGGCGAGGAATCTCACTCCTCGCTCTGTACATATCATACGTACGACTCGGCAAGCTCGAAATAGCTCTTGGCGGCAATTAACACCTTTGCCTTCTCCTCTTCGGGAATGTAGGGGTCGTCGAGTTTAAAGCTTTCCACCTTGCCCCTGACGTAAGCCCGGTAGCATTTGTAGAAGTTGAGCAATTTCAGGAGCTCTTCATCATGGCTCAGCCCCACATAGCTATTTACCAGATGCCGGGAAAGACCAGCCTGCTGATAGCGGTCTAAGTCCATAGCTAGAAAGGCGATCTCCGAGACCACGTCGGAATATCTGAACCTTTCGTTAAATTCAATGCAGTCGTAAATGCAGATATCGTCAGTGAAGCAAACATGAGCGGCATGAAGGTCGCCATGACAATCCCTTATTTTTCCTTCTCTTACTCGTTTATTGAACAGGCTTGCCTTACTGTCAATGAAGTTATTAGTGTAATTCTTAATGTGCTGATATTGCTCGGCGGTGATGGAAGTTCCAATATATTTCTCGGTTTGAGCGAAGTTCTCATCGGTATTCTGGCGTATAACATCCAATCTGCCAAAGGTGGCAATTTCTTGATTTGTTTCGGCTTTTTGGTGAAAGTTCACTAGCTTTTCAGCCACCATTGCCACCATTTTCAGGGTTACCTGACCCCGGGGCAAAAGCACATCCATCATGCGGTCCTGAGGCAACTGCTTCATTTTGACGGCATATTCTATCGCTTTGCCTCGCCCTTCGATGCGAAGTAGATTGCTTCGTCGCTTCGCTCCTCGCAATGACATTGTTATCGGTACCACGGCTAAATAAGCACCGGGACAAAGGCGTCTATTTAACTCCAGCTCTTGATGGCAGAAGAAATGGCGTTTCTCCAAAGTAGTGTAATCCAGATAACCTAGATTGACCGGCTTTTTAATCTTGTATACATATTCGCCGGTAAGGAGAATAAAGGACATCTGGGTCTGGACCAGTTCTATTTTTTGTGGCTTGTGGGGATAGGCTTGGGACTTAAGAAGGGCTCCGACTGTAGATGGTAATATTGACACCAGACTTCCCGTGAAATTTCAGGGCCTTTCCCACACGGCTGCCATCCCCTGCCCACCACCAATACACATGGTTTCCAGGCCACGATGCAGATTTCTATGCACCATATCGTAGATGATGGTAACTGCTATTCTCGCTCCAGTGCAGCCGATAGGATGACCCATAGATATGCCACTACCATGAAGGTTAATATGATCAAAATCCCAATCAAGCTCTTTCAGGCAACCCAGTGTCTGAGCAGCAAAAGCTTCATTGAGCTCGATAACATCAAAATCTTTATTGCCAAGCCCCGTCTTTTTGAGCACCTTTCTTACTGCTGGCACAGGGCCTAATCCCATGTATTTGGGGTCTATCGCGCCTGAAGCCCAGGCTCTAAGGATTGCCATAGGTTTGAGCCCTAATTCTTTAGCTTTGTCTCCGGACATAAGCACTACGGCAGCCGCTGCGTCATTAATACCTGAAGAGTTACCGGCAGTTACTGTTCCGTCTTTTCGGAATGCTGGATGGAGCTTAGCCATTTTCTCCATGGAAGTGTCCATAGGCCGTTCATCAGTATCAAAAATAATGGGCTCTCCTTTCCTCTGCGGGACAGGAAAAGGAACTATCTCATCCTTAAATATGCCCTCCACTATGGCTTTACGCGCCCGCATATGGCTAAGATAGCCTATCTCATCCTGCTGTTGCCGAGTGAAGCTATATCTATCGGCGATTTCCTCTGCGGTATTTCCCATATGATAGCCGTAGAATATTTCCCACACTCCATCATAGACCATGAGGTCTATAAGCTCTCCCCTGGCTTCAACATCCATGCGATAGCCCCAGCGAGCCTTGGGGAGAACGTAGGGGGTATGGCTCATGGATTCCATGCCTCCAGCGACCACAACATCGGCTTGGCCCACCATTATGGCTTCTGCTCCCAAAGTAATAGCTTTTAAACCTGAGGCACAGATTTTATTCACTGTAAAGGCGGGGGTTTCTTTAGGAATGCCAGCGTAGATGCAAGCCTGGCGAGCTGTGTTTTGCCCCTGCCCTCCCTGAAGGACATTCCCCATAATTACTTCGTCAACTTGAACGGGACGCAAAGAAGAATCGTAAGCGTAGTATTTTTTCTCCAGCTCTATTATTCCATCAGACTTGAGTGCGTCAGGGCCATAACCGAGTAATTCTTCACTGGACTTTGGCCTTAGTCCTGCTCGCTTAAGCGCCTCTTTGATTGCCGCAGCACCCAGCTCAACAACAGGTATATCTTTTAAAGAACCACCGAAGGCGCCAATTGCTGTCCTGGCACCACTGACGACAACTACTTCTTTTTGCATGCTCTAATCTCCTTCTATCAGAATTTCCTCTTGGGCAGTATGACCCGGATATCTTAGCAGAGCCAAATCGCAGTCTAGCACCCGTCAATCCCTTCAATGCGGACAACAACCTGTGTACGAAAAGAACACCACACCTTTGACACCTCGGGCCTTGCTGTGGGACAGTTTACCTGTGGACTTCCCAAGTATATCAAATTCTTAGGCTATATCAAAAAATTATCTTGGGGCGACAGCTACTACAAAAACTTACCTCCTTCAAGTCGGTATCGGCCAGGCTGTTGGAAAAGTGCATGACACATTTGTTATTGGGGCAATGTCCCAGGCCGAAGGTATGCCCCAGTTCATGAACTATTTCCTTGGTAGCTCTTTCCAGAAATAAAGCTTCGTCTGGAGCCAAGCCATAATATTCTGGCCTTAGTCTATACAGGGATACGATTGCTGTTCCCGAGACTATATCGGCTTCGCCAAACACGAAGTTAAGCCTGGGAACATAAAGGTCAACATCAGCTATACCTACAACCCTTTCCTCTCTTTCCGACTTTTTAAGAGCGGCTAGCAATTTTGAGGAAAAGTATTGCTTCCTCTGGGGATTGTAGGCCTGGGCCAAATCGCTAAAACCTGCTTTTATTTCTACTGGACAATGGAAAATGCCGCCAACCTTATCCTTAAGCTCCTCCATTATTTCGTCAGCTATATTGCCTAACGGTTTAAGCGTGATCTTCACTTAACTTTTTGCTTGCGCTCTTCTCCCAAATAATATCCTAAGATTTTATCACAGACTGAGCAAGGCGTGATATGTAAGTAGTATAATTGCTGGATATTGAGGCCAGGAAATGAATTACAGCCAAGCAGAAGAGTATCTCAATAGTTTTGTTAATTATGAACAGATTCCGGGCATATCTTATGCCCAGCCTGGTTATAGCTTAAGGCACGTAGAAGAGCTACTAAACCGTATGGGCGATCCTCAGTTGGCAGCCAGGACGATTCATATCGCAGGCACTAAGGGGAAAGGGAGTGTAGCAGTTATGATTGCACAGGTCTTGAGCGATTCAGGCTATAAAACAGGGCTATATACCTCCCCCCACCTTCATACTCTAAGGGAGCGTATTAGTGTGGATGGCAGTTTGATTTCTGAAGCTGAGTTTGCTGCTGCTATGGCGGAAGTCAAGCCCTTTATTGAATCAATGAAGCAAGACGCTGCCTTCAGGCAACTAACTTATTTTGAGGCGTTGACTGCACTAACATTTGCTTACTTCAAGAAGAAGCAGGTGGACTTTCAAGTACTGGAAGTAGGTCTAGGTGGCAGGCTTGATGCCACTAATGTGGCCAGGCCTGTAGTCTGTATTATTACCCCTATCAGCCTGGACCATACTCAGATTCTGGGTAATAGCCTGGAGGAAATAGCCCGGGAAAAAGCAGGCATTATCAAGTCCGGCTGCTGGGTGGTGCTTTCCCCCCAGCCAGAAGAGGCGGCTTCGGTAATCACCGATATTTGTCGTAAGAAGGAAGCGAAAGTGGTTCAGGTAGGCAAGGAAATCACCTGGCACAAGATAGGCGGTGACCTCTATCATCAATCGCTAGTGCTCGAGGGTAGAATGAATAACTACCACGTTAGCATTCCTCTTTTAGGCGATTACCAGCTTGAGAATGCCGCCGCCGCTGTAGCTGCTCTAGAGATATTGGCTTCCGCGGGCTTTGCCATCTCAGCCGCCAATATTGCTCAAGGGCTTGCCCGAGTTAAGTGGCCGGGGCGATTCCAAATTTTGCAGCAGCACCCTACGGTGTTGGTTGATGGTGCTCATAACGTGGCGTCAATGAAAGGGTTGGTCAATAATATCAAAGCATACTTCGCTCACAAACGGATTTTTCTTGTTTTCGGGACATCCTGTGACAAAGACATACCGGGAATAGTGAATGAGCTGGTTCCCCTCTCCCCTCAAATCATAGTTACACGGACAGCACATTCCCGTGCTGCCCCCCTTTCAATCCTGGCTGCCGAGTTCAGCAAGCGAGGCATCGAGCCTGAAACCGGAGAGACTGTAGCTCAGGCTCTAT
Organism: Dehalococcoidia bacterium; assembly: GCA_049678605.1. Lineage (GTDB taxonomy): Bacteria > Chloroflexota > Dehalococcoidia > GIF9 > AB-539-J10 > RBG-13-51-36. Next base: position 2,412 of record JBAUEM010000111.1, on the reverse strand, counting down.
CCCGAGCTTTGTCCCTGGCAGACAGGACAGATATTATCTGCGTTACCGGCTCTCTGTTTGTCGTGGCGGAAGCGTTAGATTATTTCTCGAGGGGCTGAGTTTCAGTTTCAATAGGAGAGGCAAGGGCTTCATTAGGTAACATTTTGCCTAGAATTTGCTGGAGCGCCATGATATGGCTACATGTCTCCCATTGAGAAAAGAAATGACAGGTACAATGCCATTTCCCATTGGCATAGCTTAGCTTATGGTCATCGTTTTCCCCATGGAAAACAGCGGTTAAACCTGAGAAGGTGACACGACCTGGTTCTTGAGCATACCTTTTGGCTTTTTCAATCTTCCCGATAAGGCTGGATCGCATCTTAATCTCTCCTTAAGTATACAACAGGGCACAGGAAAAGTCCAGCATGTGTGCTGGCTGACCACATAGGTAACACTGGACTGCGGATTTTAGCAAGTTCTTTTTCAATTGCGGATTTACAGAAAGTTCATAGGGCAAATCTAAGGCTTGAGCAGGGAAGCTTCTCGTCACTTTTTGCCTGGTATATTTCCACCAAATTAGAGCCTGTGTTGTTCTCCAGAGACCCAGCCCGTTCTTTGGGGCTTCCTCCCCTCAATGCTATAATAGTTCTTGAGTCCTCATGGATATCTTAGCCACGCTTAATCCCGCCCAGAGAGAAGCTGTGGAGGCCATCGCAGGGCCTGTACTTATCCTGGCTGGACCCGGCAGCGGCAAGACCAGAGTGATTACCCATCGCATCGCCTATCTGATTAAATCCTGCGGCGCTAGCCCCCACAACATTATGGCAGTTACCTTCACCAACAAAGCCGCCCGAGAAATGAAACAGAGGTTGGAACAACTCCTGGGGCAGGCCGCGGAGGCCTTGACTTTAGGCACCTTTCACGCCATCTGTGCTCGAGTCCTCCGTCGTGAGGGCAAAGCCATAGAGCTTGACTCAAGCTTTGTTATCTACGATGAAGATGACCAGGCAAGCTTGATGAAACAAGCTCTGGAAGAACTGAATCTCGACCCCAAGCAATATGCTCCTCGGGCTCTTCACTCAGCCATCAGCGCTGCTAAGAGCCGTCTTATCGGCCCTAAGGACTACGCCCAGCAGGTTAGCAGCTATTTTGAGGAGATAGTTCACAGAGTTTATCAACGCTATCAGCAATTGCTCAGCCAGAGTCGGGCGGTGGATTTCGACGACTTACTGATGAAGACGGTGCAGTTGTTCCAGGACCATCCTCAAATCCTTAGCCGATACCAGTCAAAGTATGTTCACATTCTGGTTGACGAATTTCAGGACACCAACATCGTCCAGTATATGTTGATGAAGCATCTGGCGGTAAAATACCGGAATCTGTGCGTGGTCGGCGACCCCGACCAATCTATTTATTCCTGGAGATTTGCTGATTTGCGTAATATCCTGAGCTTCGAGCAGGATTACCCCGAAGCCAAAGTAGTGTTTTTGGAGCAAAACTACCGCTCCACCAAAACTATTTTAGAGGTAGCTTCAGACATCATCTCAGCAAATGTACAGCGCAAGCCCAAAAAGCTATGGACGGAAAACGAAGACGGAGCTTCGGTAACTATTATCGAAAGTTATAATGCCGAGGAAGAAGCTCAATCTGTGGTCAACGAGATAGAGAAGCTGACTGGCCAAGAGCAAATATCCCTCAAAGATTGCGCCGTCATGTATCGGGTTAATGCCCAATCACGGACATTGGAGGAAACTTTCCTGAGGTATGGTGTGCCTTACAGGCTTGTTGGTGGCACGCGTTTCTACCACCGGAGAGAGGTTAAGGATATTATTGCTTACCTCAGACTCATTCACAACCCCCAGGACAATGTCAGCCTTGTCCGGATAATAAACGTTCCTGTAAGGGGCATCGGGCAGCGTACCCTCAGCCAGCTTCAATCCTGGGCAAAAGCTCATGATGCCTCCCTTTTCGAGGCTTTAAAACAGGTGAGTCACAATCTTATTGCGAGCGAAGCGAAGCAATCTCTTCCCCCACGCATTATCCAGGCCCTGGCCGGATTTGATGCTCTTATGGTTAAGCTTATTGCCCAAAGCCCTGAGCTAAGTCTTTCCGGTTTACTGGATGAGATATTGGAGCACATCAGATATAAAGAATATATCCTGAATAAAGAGGATGGGGAAGAGAGATGGGAGAACGTAATGGAGCTGAAAAGCGTCGCCAGCGAATATGATGAGCTCGACCCTGAAGAGGCTTTAGCCGCATTTTTGGAAAAAATAAGCCTGGTATCGGACATAGATGAACTGGATGAGAAAGCTGATGCTGTGACTCTGATCACCTTGCATCAAGCTAAAGGATTGGAGTTCCCCGCGGTTTTTATTGTTGGTCTGGAGGAAGGAATTCTCCCGCACAGGAAATCGTTCGATGATCCGGAAC
>JBAUEM010000110.1:0-39724 GCA_049678605.1 Dehalococcoidia bacterium | reverse complement strand
TCACCCACCTATGGGGGTGGAATGTATCTACTGAGCGCTAACAGTGGTTCAAGTTGGACTTCTGGTTCTCCTTACGACTTGATGTTCGAGGAGTGGGGCAACCCTGCCTCGGTAGGTTGGGAGACCTACCCCATAAACAAGGTGCGTGTGCTGCTACCCTGGATTGCCTTGTTTGCAGCCATTGTAGTCGGTGCCAGCCTGCTGGTACTAAGGCGTCGCCGTGCCCAAAGCTAAGCATTCTGAAGTAGCTAAACGTAGGGGCGGAGTCCATCTCCGCCCCTCGGTCGGGCGCAAGCTCGGCCTGTTCCCTTCCGATCGAGGGCGAGGAAGTTTGTGGGAGATTATGTGGTTAACAGACCTGAGTGGTTATGCTTGCCTATGTAGAGTCTCCTCTGTGGAGGACCGGGTCGATCTTGGGCGATGAGCGACACCCTGGATAATTCCGGGGTTAGACATAAAGATGAACGCGAAAGGAGGAGACAATAAAAAGAACATTTAGTATTCTGTTTGCCCTGGCGCTGAGCCTGGGGCTGGTCATGGTAGCCCAAACGCCCATACTGGTCCTGGCGCAACCACCCCATATGTATGAATACTACAACACTGGCGATGATAATCATATTTGGCTATACGGTAGTAATTGGGCTGCACAAACCTTCACTCCTTCGGTAGCTCATACAATCACCAGTGTTAAGCTGAAGCTATTCAGGTCAGGTGCGCCAGGGACTGTCACTGTGAGCATTAGAGCTACCTCCGGCGGACAGCCTACGGGCAGCGATTTGTGCTCCGGCACTACTAGTGGCGATACACTAACAACCTCAGCCCCCGGTGCCTGGCGTGAGATAACACTGGGAAGCGGTTATGCCCTTTCCGCCGGCACGACGTACGCCATAGTGGTAAGAGCGACTAGTGGCGATTTTAGTAACCTTCTTTATTGGCGAGTGGATGGTTCCTCACCCACCTATGGGGGTGGAATGTATCTACTGAGCGCTAACAGTGGTTCAAGTTGGACTTCTGGTTCTCCTTACGACTTGATGTTCGAGGAGTGGGGCAACGCTACTGTGGGTTGGGAGACCTACCCGATAAACAAGGTGCGTGTGCTGCTACCCTGGATTGCGTTGTTTGCAGCCATTATAGTGAGTGCGAGCCTGCTCGCGCTAAGGCGTCGCCGGGCTCAAAGCTAGGCATTTTGGAGCGGTTAATCGTAGGGGCGGAGTTCATCTCCGCCCCTCGGTCAGGGGCAAGTCCGAACTGTTCCCTTCCCGTCAAGGGCGAGGAAATTTATAGGAGATTATGCGGTTAACGGAACTGAGCGATTATATTTGCCCATCGAGTCTCCTCCGTGGAGGACTGGGTCGATCGTGGGTGATAAGCGACACCTCAAGTATTTGTGGGGTGGAGCGAAAAAATAAACACGAAAGGAGAAAAAGATGAGAAAAATATTTAGTATTTTGTTTGCCCTGGCGCTCGTGCTGAGCTTCAGCCTAGTAATGGCGACGCCGGTGGCGGCAGCTACCATCAATGTACCAGGTGACCAACCAACTATCCAGGCAGCTATTGCCGCTGCCAATCCCGGCGATACCATCAACGTGGCGGCGGGGACGTATAACGAGGGAGTTTCTATTCCCAGCGGCAAGGATGGGCTTGAGATCGCGGGTACCAATGCCATCGTGGACGGAACCGGCCTCGGAGATGTAAACGGATTCAGCATTGCTTCCGACAACGTCAAGATCCATGGTTTTACCATCCAGAATTTTGTCGTGAGCGTGCAGGGTGCAAGCACGAACATGAAGGGCTGGGGCATTATTACAGTCGCTGGCACTAGCGGTGGCGAACTGTATGACAATACCATTACGTCTGCAAGTGGGGGTATTTATATCCTTGCATCCACAAATTACGAAGTCTACGACAACAACATCAACAACATAGCTGGAGACTTTCCGTATCATGGCCACGGCATCATCGTGTACAGCAGTGGACCCGCGCAGGGGGCCATCAGCGGCAATATTATAGGCAAATTGGGCCACCCCAATACGATATCTGATACAGATGTTGCTACCCCCGGATACTTTGGATGTGGTCAGGGTATTTATGTGGGAAGCGACAATGTGTTGACGCTGTTGGTCGATGCCCATGGCACCAAAGTTGAGTACAACATTGTTTCTAATGTCAAAAGTAAGGCGCTTCAGGTTTCTGGCGTAACAACCGCGAGCACAGTCGATGTGAACCACAACCAAATCAGCGGCAGCAAGTTATGGGGACTCGATATCATGTATTGCGGAGTAGTCAATGTGAATAACAACGCATTCTCAGGGATGACTGACTTCCAAGTAGTACGTGCCTCCTACGATGCCGCTAATCCTGGAAATTGCCTTACTGGAGCCGAGATGTATGACATCTTCAAGAATAACGGTAACACGTTTGACAAGGCAGCTGCTGCTGTTGTACCTGCTGGAAACGAAATTAATACCTCATTGGCAAACAGTAATTACCGTTACATTCAGAGCGACATCCAGGATGCAATTGATGATGCTCACAACGGTTATCGTGTAGAAGTGCTGGCGGGGACTTACACAGAAGCGGTAACCATTAATCCCGGTGCCGACCTGACCATCCAAGGGGTTGGACGTGATGTTACCACCTGGATTGCTCCAGCAGATGACCCTTCAAGGATGCACTGTATTCAGTGCGCCCTGACGGGCTATGCAGGCACTACTACCCTTGATATCTCCGGGTTTACTTTCAGTGTGGAAGACAATCTGACAAGTGATAGCGGTATAGCAATACTCATTAATAGAGCGGATACTGGTCCATTGTATCTGGATATTCACGATAATAAATTCGTAGAGACCACCACAATCCCTATTGAAACCGCTAACTCAATGCTCCTCTGCCACAATAGGTATGCCGCTCGTGTTGGTGGTGTGGCCCCGGTGAAAATCCACGACAACCTGGATTACACAACTGGCGGAATCGCCATGTCCAACACCCGGGCGTTTGACATCTACAATAATACCTTTGACGGCGGTAGCGACGCTTTGTATATTGGATATGGTTGTCCTACGAGCACCACCATAGGCGACCACCACATTTATAACAATACATTTAAAAATGCGGATGATACAGTGAACGGACGGACAGATGGACCATGGCCTGCGATTTTCTTTTCTTATTACGGTTCAGGGACAGGCATGACCTTCCTGCCCAGCACCATTGAGAACAATACCTTTGAGGATAACGATGTAGCCATTGGTTACTCTATGGAAAGCGGTATTACATACCCTGCTGACGTCATCCACTTCAATAACTTTGATAACAACACAGAGGCGGTGCGCGTATTTGGTACCTATGCTACTACTGTTGACGCCGAGAACAACTGGTGGGGTGCTGACAGCGGACCAAATGATCCTAATGATGAGGTTGGTGAAAACACTGAGGTTCCTCCTTGCAACACTGTTACTGGTGCCGCTATGATGAACACTAATGGCACTGGTGATAAGGTGGAGGGCAACGTAGACTACTGCCCGTGGATAGCTGCCTCCTCAGTAGGCACGGCAACTGGTACGGGCACAGCTTCATTCGTTGCCACCGGTGGTCCTATTTCAGGCCTCACAGCTGTAGCCGAAGGAACTCTTCCTACGGCGGGCAAGCCAAACCTTGTCTTCCCGCACGGGTTCTTCTCATTTGATATCACAGGGCTAACACCCGGCGACACGGTGACCGTCACCATCACGCTTCCCCCGGGTGCCGCGCCGACTCAATACTGGAAGTATCACCCCAATACTCAGGGTGGATGGGTTCAGATACCGATGGTCGTCGTCGGTCCTCCCAACGTGATCAGAATCACGTTAGTCGACGGCGGGCTGGGAGACGATGACGGAAACATCAACGGCACGATCGTCGACCAAGGAGGCCCCGGTAACCCTGGGGCTGTAGGTTGGGAGACCTACCCTATAAACAAGGTGCGTGTGCTGCTACCCTGGATTGCCTTGTTTGCAGCCATTATCGCTGGTGCGAGCCTGCTCGTGGTAAGGCGACGCCGGGCGTGAGATAAAGGAGTTAAACATAGGGGCCGCGACGAAACTCCTCCCTGCGGTTCCGAGCCGAAGCCCTGAGCAATAGCGAAGGGGCAAGCGAGGAGTCTCGCTGTGAGATTGGCTCGTCACTAATGCTCCTGGCAATGACGCGGGAAAGCGAGACGCCATAGGACTCAGAGCTGAACTTTGGCCAGAGCAAAGGCTAAGAAACAGACAAACCAAGGGAAGCCCCCAAAGAGGGGCTTCCCTTGGTTTGTCTGGCTGCTTATAGCGTTAGCCATTGCCGGCGTTGTTGTCTTTGTCCGTATCTACCCCATGGGCCAGCCCTCCCCGGATAACCTGGGGAAGCCCAGAGCAGCAATCGTTGACCAGCTTTCCAGCTTTCAGGAAAACGAAGACTTTATTACAGAGGTCACCAAGGAGCTTGAGGACTACGGCTTTGCAGTTGACCTCTACCAGGGCGATGAGATTACGGTTGATTTTTACCGAGGGCTACCAACTCATGGTTATAAGCTCATCATCTTTCGAGCTCATTCCGGTATACTGGAACAAGATGGGGAGGTAGTTCTGAGGACCGTGCTGTTTACCAATGAGGGATACAGCGAGTCAAGACATTATCTTGAACAGATATATGACCAATTGGTTATGGGCAGGGCTTGTGAAGGTTGTCCTATGATGTTCGGGATAACTCCAGAATTCATCAGCGCCGAAAGCGTGGTAGGCCAAGCCACGGACATGGAAGGGAGATTTGATGATACCGTTATCATAATGATGGGCTGTTCCGGCATCTATCTCAGCGACCTGGCTGGAGCATTTGTTGATAAGGGCGCCTCGGTCTATCTTGCCTGGGACCGCAGCGTGGAGTTGTATTACGTGGATGAAGCTACTCCCTATCTGATGAGACAGTTGTGCTCCGGGAACCTGCCCATTAAAGAGGCGGTGGATAGCACCATGGCTACCATAGGCCCAGACCCAGAATATAGCGCGGGGCTCGAATACTACCCATCACGCAGTGGTGATAAGACGTTGAAGGAACTAATAAAATAGTGGCGGGTAAAGACTTTGCCCGAGCTACTGCTCGCCCTTGGTCTCGGCATGAAGGCGTGTCACAGCGGCACAGTATACGAGCTTTCCCTCTCGCCAGGGGAAGGAGAATCTCACTTCCATCCTGTCATTGCGAGGCTGACGGAGTCAGCCGAAGCAATCTCGTTGTGAAGCATGAGATTGCCACGCCCCGACAAGTCGGGACAATGGGTTTTCTTTTAAAGAAGTAAAAGCTGGCTGACTTTCTCATTCCGGTAACTCCATGGTAAGTGATTATCACTAAACATACCATGAGTGTTACCCATGTATCTCAGCCTCCGCAGATCGCATTGCTTTAGAATCCCAACTTGGCTCCGTTAAGTCGTACTTCTTCTAGCAGCCTGGCAACTCACTCGGCACCGTCATCGCTCCACCCCGCACCTCCCTCACAGTGAAGAGGTCGTGACCAGCATTCCTGAGATAAGTGGCAGTGGAATGGAGTCCGCTCAGGTCGAATTCAGTGATGAGACAATCCACGCCTACTATTCCCTCAGCCGATGGTTTCCAAGGCTCTGACCATAGCCTCCCTTCCCAATATGCCCATTCCCCCTGGACTCCGTCCTGACAGAGGGCCCAGTAAAGGTCTCTTGGAGCATGGAAGAGGCAGCGCTGAGAAAGAAGGTCAGGTTGGGTTCGGGCTATGATATATCGGTGAACCACAGAAGAATGTATCCCTTTTACGCCGAATGTGAGGAACTGGTGTGCCGGTATCAATGCAGGCTGGGCATGTCCTTGAAACCATGCCCAGCGAATATGTCAGGCCCATCTTCTCGGATAGAATTGCCTGCGACTTCCCCGAGCTGCCCATTGTTGGAACACATACTAGGTGGCCTGGAAACAGGGGTATCGGATGGCTCAGGCGCGTCTCGAGGTTCTGAAGCTTTCGCTACCAAGCTAGATGGGTAGTTGCCTGACAAGTCCTTGCTACAGAGTAGACCACTCGATTTTGGGGTCAGGTCAAACCTGCGTGACAGGTTGCTCAGCAAATGTATTCACAGTCGCAGCAATCGGCGGGAATTCCAGATTTCTATCTGAGTTCTACGTCAGCTCAAGGACAACGATACCTATAGTTCACAGCATTCAACTGCGTTTCCGGCGTGTGCCCGTTCCATATGCAAGCCCTCCGCCATACGAGTCTGCTTGAACAGCGACTACACCACAGAAGGCCTGGACTCAGCCTGGCTGAGCTCTCCATAGGTCCTGCGACCACTGCAGGACATTTACCACTGGATCAATGAGCACCTCCCTGACAACTGCACGCAGGAAATCGCTCTTCGCTATGAAGTCGGCCACAGGGGGGCTGACTCTGTAATAAGCCGCTACAAATCGCGACCCCAGGGCATTTTCCAGTAATACCTGGTCTCGGAAATCGCGCAATATGTCAAGCTGACTGGCTGTTTCTGTGCCATAGGCCGCGGTGGCGATGAAGCACGAGTCCCTCAAGCGATCCCACAAGCCTCCCCCCGGCGGCCAGCAACCAATTTCATCGAACCGCACTTCCGCCCCGTCGTTCCAGCCAGTTCCCAGGAGACAGATTCTTAAATGAGTCGTTCCTGGTGGCGCCTGCATCGTGTCAGTCTTTTGTACATAGACGCCGTTCGTGTCATTGGTGAACAGCATTCTTGTCGAACTCAGTTGTCTCCCCTCTTTTCCCTCCCAGAAGTCGAGAGCTATGACACCGGTAACGTTGCCGGAAACATATACCCATGCCCAGACCTCGTATGTCACCACCGCTTCGATGTTTTCGATCCACTGAGTGAGCGTGTCACCGTCGCCGCTTATCTGGGCGGCCCAATTACCTGTATAGATGGGGCCGGTATTTACGCGCGCAGCGTTTCCGCTCAGCACCCAGCCGTACGGGGCTTCCTCTTCTCCCTGCTCGAAGCTCTGGTTCACAACTATTCCTCCGGCGCTTACGTAGCCGGAGGGCAAGAACACCAGAACCCCACTCACAATGAGCAAAACTGTCAGTATAACCTTCGTGGCTCTACCCATGTCCCACCTCCTTTGACAACAGTTTAACTTTTCCAAAATTGTAGTTTGTAGCCTACATTATACATTATATAATCACCCACACACACCGTCAACCGTTTCCTGTCTCCTTGCCAAATTGTGTGGAAAGAGCTACGAGGTACAAACTTAAGGAGCATTTTCCTCCAGTAAACATCGACATTCCTCAAGCCATAAGATACGCCCTTTAGCATCTTGATCTTAGTGTGGCAGCCTTCGGTAAAGCCGTCAGTTGTCCGCTCATGGAAGTAGTTCAGTATTGGCTTCCGCTTTCCGGTAGAACGAAGCGCTCCGGTTAATAGCGACAGTAGGGAGATAAGTCTTACTGCCAGGCTTGGAAATATTACTTTCTCTTGACCACTGACTTCACCGACTCTTCAATGTCTCTGGCGGTCAATCCATATCTTTGAAGCAACTCCTCAGCTTTGCCTGACACAGCATACCTGTCACCAAGGTTGACGAATTCCATAGGCACTGGCTTCTCTCTGGCTGTCGTTTGGGCAACTCGGCTGCCTAGACCACCCTGGGCTAAGTGCTCTTCAGCAACGACAATTGCGCCCGTCTCTGAGGCTGCTTTGACTACAGCTGCTTCATCCAAAGGTTTGAGAGTATGCATGTTGATTACCCGGCAATCTATACCTTGTTTCGCTAAGATATCTGCCGCCTCCAGAGCCTTAGCGACCATGATACCCACAGCTATAACAGTTGCATCCGTGCCTTGTCTCATGGTTACTGCCTTGCCTAATGTGAAGTGATAGCCTTCGGGGTAAACAATCGGTGTCTTAGGGCGACTTAGTCTGATATAGAAAGGGCCATAGTCACTTGCCGCCACTCTTACTGCCTCAGCAGCCTCTATAGCATCAGCAGGAACAACAACAGTAAAGCCGGGGAGAGCACAATACAAGGCTAAGTCCTCAATGGCGTGGTGGGAGGCGCCGTCTTCACCAACGGTGATGCCTCCGTGAGTGGCGACAATTTTGACATTTAGTTCTGGCTGGGAAAGGCAGAGCCTTAGCTGGTCAAAACAGCGGCATGAAGCGAAGATGGCGAAGCTGCTGACAAAAACGATTTTTCCCGAGGCAGCTAATCCAGCAGCTATGCCGACCATGTTTTGTTCTTCCAGGCCGCAGTCAAAAAAGCGGTCAGGAAACTCCCGGGCAAAAAAACTGGTCATTGTTGAGGTCGATAAATCGGCGTCCAGAACAACAATGTCTTTGTTTTGCTTGCCCAGCTCCGCTAGAGTTTTGCCGTAGGTTTCCCGAGTAGATGCTTCAGCCATACTTACTCTAACTCCTTCAGTGCCCTTTCGGCTTCTTCCTGGGTAGGTGCCTTGCCATGAAACGCCGCATTGTTTTCCATGAAGCTAACCCCCTTGCCTTTGATGGTGCGGGCGACGATGACAGTTGGTTTGCCTTTTATCTTTTCGGCCGATTGGCAAGCAGACAGGATTTGGTCAAAGTCATGTCCGTCTATATCAATAGTATGCCAGCCAAAGGCTTGCCATTTCCCGGTAAAAGGCTCAAGGTTCATGATGTCTCGAGTCCATCCGCTGAGCTGCATACCATTACAGTCAACTATAGCCGTTAGGTTATCTAGTTTGAAGTGGGCCGCTGAAAGAGCCGCCTCCCAAGTTTGCCCCTCCTCACATTCTCCATCGCTAAGAAGAACATAGGTCCGGTAAGTTTTGGAATCCAGCCTGGCAGCCAGGGCGACGCCAATGGCGAAGGATAAACCCATACCTAAAGAACCAGCTGACATTTCTACCCCGGGGGTGAACTTCCTATCAGTGTGTCCCTGGAGGCGGCTATCCAACTTTCTCAAGGTTGCCAGCTCTGCCACGGGAAAGTAGCCAGTTTCGGCCAGGGCAGCGTACAAAATTGGAGCAGCATGTCCCTTGCTCAATATAAATCGGTCACGGTCCGACCACTGAGGATTTCCGGGGTTATGGCGCAAAACCTTAAAATAAAGGGCAGTGATGATGTCAGCTGCTGATAGAGAACCGCCAGGATGCCCACTGCCTGCCGTAGCTGTCATGGTGATTACATGACGGCGTAGCTTTTTAGCCATTTCCTTGAGCTCTGCCGTGGGCAGGTTGAATTTGTTACTTGGAGAGGCGCTTTCGGGCGACACTTCGCTATGACTTGGCATCGGTCAAGGACTAAATTGTAACTCAGAATGGCTTACAATGTCTATAGTAAGTAGGCTACCCTCAGACCAAAAGGAAACATATTATATCAGGGGTGGGAGGAGGCGCTTTAATTGAGTCAAATCGCTAAGAGACTCCTGATGGTTTCTCCCCGACCTGTCAAGATAGAGAGCATTTACACCAGCCTGTTGGGCATTGAGGAAATCAAATTGCCAATTATCACCCACATGGATGACCTGGCTCGGCTTGACACCCATCTCTTCACATATCCTGAGGTAAAAATCAGGGCTTTTTAATTGCCTATAGTGTGAAACGGAAGAAAAAATTCGAACAAAATAAGGTTTGATATCTCGCAATAAGCAATGCAGTAGCTCCAGTGGTGTGCCTGAGGCAACAATCAACTTATATTCACTGGTTAAAGAAGAAAGGACCTCGGTTACCTCAGGGTAATAGGCTATCTTACCCAGGCAGCTTTGTATCACTGGCTCAGAAGAACCCAAGCCAAGATAGCTAAACCAGTATTCGATGTCATACCACTCCAGCCTCTGGTCACCAATCCTGCCATACTCTTCAGCAATGCGCTTCTTGGCTTGAGCAAGGTCAAATCCTTTTTTCTGAGCATAAAGCGCAGGGATAGCCTCATGCCATATAGCCTGGCTGAAATCAGGCGTTACCACTGTTCCCTCAGCATCAAAAGAGATTAATTCAATTTGCTTCATTTGAAATGCTGATATTATCATGGTAAGGAGGCGAAAGTCCATTTGCCCATTCCCCTTCAATACGCTAAAATACGCAGAATGCTAAGTTATTCAGTCACAGAAAAGCTGAGCCAGACCTTTGAGCTGGGTCCTATAAGGCCGCCTAGTGAAGCTTATTCCCTCCTGATAAGGGTGACCAGGAATTGCCCCTGGAATAGATGCCAGTTCTGCCCTATATACAAAGGCAGTAAGTTCGAGCTGAGGTCAGTGGAGGAGATTATAAAAGATATTGAGGCGGCTAAGGCCATCAGCGAGGGTATAAAGGAAATAGCCTGGAAGACGGGCCATGGCGACAAACTGATAGAGGTAGCGGCAATGCTCTCTAATCAACTTCAATATGGACAATGTGTGCATAATGTTGCCCTCTGGCTTGGGACAGGAGGCAAGTCAGCCTTCCTCCAGGATTCCAATACCTTAATCATGCGTACCCCCGAGCTAACTCAGGTGATTACCTTCCTGAGAAAAACCTTCCCCAGCTTAAATAGAGTAACTACATATGCTCGGTCCCATACGGCAGCTAGAAAGTTGTTAGCGGAGTTAAAAGCAATCAAGGATGCCGGGCTAGACAGGATTCACATTGGACTGGAGACTGGCTATGACCCTTTGCTGGTTTATATGGAAAAAGGATGCACCGCTAAGAACCACATTGAGGGTGGAACGAAGGTGAAAGAAGCAGGCATTTCTCTGTGCGAGTATGTCATGCCTGGTCTTGGGGGCAAGAAAATGTCTCAAGAACACGCCCGGGAAACAGCCAGGGTGTTAAACGAGATTGACCCTGATTATATAAGGCTGCGCAGCCTCCACATCACTCCAACTATGCCGTTGTGGACCAGGTTGCAAGACGGAGATTTTGAGCTTCAAACGGAGGACGAAGTAGCAAAGGAAATAGGTGTTTTCATCGAAAACTTGCAGGTTACCAGTCATCTTAAGAGCGACCATATACTTAACTTACTGATGGAGGTCGAAGGCAAAATGCCCGAGGATAAGGAAAAATGCCTCAATATCATAAATAAGTATTTATCTTTGCCGGATGAGGAAAGACTCAATTTCAACTTTGGCAGACGGGCTGGTTTATACAATAGGCTAGCTGACCTCAGTGATAGCTACAAACACGATAAAATAGAACAAGCTATAAAACGCCTCAGAGCACAGGGTAGCAATGTTGAGGAGGCGATATTCAGGTTGAAGGACAGCTTTATTTAAGGGGAGAAATCGTGGCAAAAGGATTCGTAAACCTAAATCGTTTCAAGCATGGCCGGGCCATAAAGCAGAACAGCAAACAAAAACTTGATTTGGAGGGCGGCAAGGGAATCAGAGGACGGAGGGTTAAATTTCGTGGCTAAAATAGATGAACTTACCTTTGGCTCTATAGTAATTGAAGGTAAGAAATATCGCCGGGATGTTCTGATTTTTGCCGATGGCACGGTAAAGAAGCGCAAAGCTGGCTACGGGAAAGAATCTAAGATTACTCGTTCGGCCATCCTACGACGCCGTCGCCAGGCTAAATGAACTTGCCAAACAGAAGAAGCTTGCTCCCTTGATTCACATAACCTGCTAAGGCATAAATTTATCTCAGCGTGATTTCCTTGTAGCGCCCTCAGCTGTGTTTATGGTATTTTCCTTTACATCCATAAATAATTTCAAAAGTTCCCTGGCCGCAAGCAATAGTAGCCAGGCCAGGAATGAGCCAATCATTCCCATCACAATCCGAACCCCACCTTCAATTCCACCCGTGGTAATTCCCCAAACAAGCGAACCAATAAAGCCAAGTACTAGTATTATCCATGCTACGACCCTCAAAACACTAAGCGCATATTTTATATAATAATACTCCTGTATCTTGTTTACCTTACGCTCTCTCTGCAAAACATCGTGCGTTTTCTTCCCGGGCATCAGTAGCCGCCGTTTTTGAATGAGCTTGCCGAACAAGGAAAAGATTACTGCCTTCATTCACATAACCACCTAAGGCATAAATTTATCTCAGCTCGATTTCTTTGTAATGGTAATGCGCTCAGCCGTGTTTCTGGTGTTCTCTTCCACATCCATAAACAGGTAAAGGAGTTCCCTGGCGGTAAGCAAGAATACCCAGGCCAGGAATGAGCAAATTATTCCCCCCACAGCTATCAAAATGCCAGCAACTCCATTAATTCCTTCATAAACACTCGGCATCCCAATTCCTAAAATGATGGAACCAATAACGCCAACTACCAAGACTATCCACCCCACGACTCTCAAAACCTTGGCTGCAAAGGGTAGAAAACGATACTTTTGCATCTTGCCTCCCTTTTGACCCTAAAGTTTTTCAACAACATTTTGTAGTTGCCTGATTCATCAGGCACAATCACCTCATAAATTCTCGCCCAACTAAATCTTCGATTTGGTTGGGAACCCGGAGTCCCATAAAATCCATAGGTTTTGTGGGGTATGATAACTTGGGTAACTACTCCGATTCACATAACCTGCCGAACCTTGGACTTTACTCAAATTCGCGCTTACCCAAGGCGACGAATATAATGGCGAGTATCCCAAGAATAAACCAGGGACCAATGAGTGCACAGATAGACCCGGCAAGCGCCAGTCCCCAAACCCTTCTTCTTAAGGCATAGATACCACCTACTACCGCAATTACCCCAAATATGATTAACGGGGCAAAAATGGCACTCAACCATCCCATCCCAATAATTGCAGCCCCAAAGCCAACTCCGATGGCAAATATCGTGCCGAAAATCACCTGAAGAGCTCCTGCAATGATGGCTAATATACCGGCAACCGTCGGCTTCCACGTTTTTTCCATTTTTTATCCCTCCTTCTTATTTTTATTCTTTTGAATACGATATAGTTAAAAGCTCTCCTTGTCAATACCCCAAAACCTAAATCACCGCCAATGCAGCGAGTTTGCCTGCCGTAATCCAGCCCGGCACTGCAAACACCACACCCTTGCCTTGTCGCAACAGCAAATCGCCGCACCCCTCCAGGCAACCATTCAAAGAGAGCTTACCAGGGTAACAGCCAGTTTAAGAGTGACACGCCTACCAAGACTGAAATTAAACTGATTATCACACCTATTCCCAGGCTAATAAGAAACATACGCCACCATAACCCCCAAGCTAATCTCCAGGTTGGCTTTACCTCGTTATCCATCTGCTCTTTCTCCTTTCCTTGTTTTCTCCAGGTTCCAAGCCTCTCAATTTATTGAATAGCCTCTACGGTACCTTCAAGTCATTATAATTATAGCTATTACTCGATGTCAATATAGTTAAGGGGATTGTTTATTAAATCGCTAGTAGTGAGCTTATCAAACCATGAGCGGCACTCAAGAGCAGACTAGCTTGCCCTTAGAACTGTGCTCAGGCGGATGGGTTACTAAATAGTCTCTTTGAAGGCTTTCAGGTAGCTTAACCAAGCTCCTTGACCATGTAATCGCCTTCCAGACCATAACCAAGCGAGCGATAATACTCCCTGGCACCGACACCACTAAGTACCGATAATTTATCAGCCTTAAATTCTCCCCTGGCGATTCTCTCTGCCTCTCGAAGCAACCTTTCACCGAGACCGTGATGTTGAGCGGCTCGCTCAAGCCTTCCCCCCAGGGGAACTTCAGGACCAAAAATATGGAGCTCCCTAACTACCGCTTTTTCCCCATTTATTCTCAGCCTCAACAAGCCAAACAAGGTTTCATTCTCATCCTCGTAGGAAAGGAAGACCTCCCTCCCCCCCCAGGCTTCATAGTCCAGCCTGGTTAACCAGGGCTCGCCAATTGCCCAGCCATCCCTCAGGCGATGCCCATATTCCCGACAACGAATGCAGCTACAGCGAAGTCCTGTTTGCCCCATCTTCTTTCTAATAGTTCCTCTGAGCGCTAAGTCTCTGCTGCCGGCAATGATAAATTTGCTGGGAATATCCCGCATCAACCTTGAAATCCTTACATATTTGGGAATTAGAGCTTTAATAGCCATAAGCAAATCAATCATTTCCTCATCACCATAAGGCCTGTAGCGATTATCTCGATACCAACTCTCTAGCTCGCTCCCCTGAACTACCAGCGTGGGGTAAAGCTTGAGCCCGTCAGGTCGAAAGCGCTCGTCTTCAAACAATTGCCGCGATAGCTCCAGGTCATGCTCAGGTGTTGACCCCGGTAAACCAGGCATCCAATGATAGTACACCTTAAAGCCATAATCCCGTAATAGCCTGGTCGCGGAGATAACTTCAGCTACCCCGTGTCCCCTCTTTGTCAGGCAGTGAACCTCGTCGTCCAAGGTCTGTACCCCAAGCTCCACCCTCGTGGTGCCAAAATCAAGCATGCTCCTTATCTCCTCCTCCCCACAAAAGTCAGGCCTGGTCTCGATGCACAATCCCACACAGCGATGTTCAGCATTTTCATTCAATTCCCTGGCTTCCTCTAAACTACTGGAGGGGATGCCATTCAGAGCATCATAGCAATCCTTAATAAACCGATACTGATAGTCCCGGGGATAAGACAGAAAGGTACCCCCCATGATGATAAGTTCTACCTTATCCTGGGCATGTCCCATTTCAGCCAATGTCTTGAGCCTGACCTCCGCCTGCTTTTTGGCATCAAAGCCACACCTTCGAGCCCGGAGCACCGCTGGAGACTCCACAGTATAGCTCTTGGGCGCCTCAGGAGAACTGGGGCAATAAACACATTTGCCGGGGCAAGGAAATGGCTTGTCCATAACTGCCACCGGGGTTACTCCAGAAATAGTTCGAGATGCTTTCTTCATGCCATCTCCATGTCATTCTGAGCCTTTCCCCTAATGTCATTGCGAACGGAGCGAGGCAATCCCCTGCCCCCCACGAGATTGCTTCGGCTGACTTCGTCAGCCTCGCAATGACAGGATGGAGATGTCATTCTGAGCCGAATAATCTCACCTCTCACTCAATTCCTCTTCACTTCGTTCAGAGTCATAGCTTTGGCTCAGGGTGACGGCATAGACAATTGCGACCATGAGCATTTCACCATAATATGCTAAAGTTTAGCAGAGTGTATCTATGACCACAAATAGGGAGGTTTTCGACCAAATAGCTGAAAGCTGGTATCGGGTGAGGCATTGGCCTTTATTAAAAGAAGAGCTAGAGGAGCTGGCGGCAAGATGGCAAAGCGGAAAGCTGCTAAATGTGGGCTGCGCTCACGGACCGGACTTCTTGCCTTTCAGCCAAGGCTTTGAACTCTGGGGGGTAGATTCCTCCCCAGCCATGCTCAAGCAAGCTCTGAGATATTCTGCCAAGTTTAAGCTTTATGTCAACTTAATGGCTGCTGATGCCTTGTCCCTGCCCTTCCCCAATAATACCTTCGATTGGGCAATATCAGTGGCCACTTACCACCACATCAAAGGCAGAGAGGAAAGGGGGAAAGCATTCGTAGAATTAAAGCGGGTATTAAAGCCCCAGGGTGAGGCCTTTTTAACCGTGTGGAACCACGGACAACCAGGGTTCTGGTTCAAATCAAAAGAGCGACAAGTCCCCTGGAGGCTAAAAGAAAAAACAATTTACCGCTACTATCACCTTTTCTCTTATGGCGAGCTAAGAAAGCTATTGGTCAAAACTGGCTGGGAAATCATTGCTATGTCACCGGAGAAGTCCTACCATTTCCCGATAAGAAACTTCTCACGTAATATATGCGTTCTGGTAAAAAAACAGACCACCCCTAGAGTACCAGCGGTGTAACGCTTTAGCCCTACACAAAACTGGATATCCCTAAATTTCCGTAGGGGCGATACTTTAGCCCCACCCTGCGGGTCTTTAGACCCGCAGCTACGGACCCCTTTACTTACTGGATGAGTCTTGACCTATCTTCATCCTCCCAGGAAGTCCAGCCTTGATAATGCCAATGAAGACCTCCACCAAGTAAGGGTCAAACTGAATTCCGGCACCTTGCCTAAGCTCTTTTACTACCTCCTCACGAGACAAGGCATGACGGTAAGGACGGGCAGAAGTCATAGCCTCAAAGCTGTCAGCTACGGCGAGGATGCGAGCTCCTATGGGAATCTCTTCCCCTTTCAGCCCTTCAGGATAGCCACCACCATCCCACCTCTCATGGTGATGTAAAATGCTACTTACACAGGGAACTAAATGGGGTATGTTACCGATGATATTTGCCCCTAACCTGGGATGAGTCTTAATCACCTCCCAATTTTCTACATTAAGCTTCTTCTTTTTGTTAAGCACTTTATCGGGAATGCCAATCTTGCCAATGTCGTGAAGCAAAGCAGCAGTGCTCACCTTAGATACCTCATCAGGCGATAGTCCAATCGCTTCCGCTAAAGCCCCGGCATAAGTGCTAACTTTCCTGGAATGACCATAGATATATGGATCTCTAGCCTCCACTGCCGAGACTAAGGCATAAATAGCACTCAAACCGTTACGCTTGCCATAAATCCCTCCATCATCCAGCGGCTCGGATGGAATCTTGGAGGAGAGGTAGACTCGATTACCCCCAGTCCGCTTAGCATAATAAAGAGCACTATCAGCCACGTCAACAAGTTCACCAGCTATCACTCCATCTGTAGGATAGCTAGCCAAACCAATGCTGCAAGTCACAGTAATTGCCTTCTTCTCCATTTCCCCGGCAATCTGCTCTCGAACTCGCTCAGCTACGACATAGGCATCATCCCTAGCTGTCTGGGGCAAAATGACAACAACTTCATCGCCGCCATAGCGAAAAGCCTGGTCAGCATCCCTGACAGAGTTTTTGACAATTCCCCCTACATGGTTCAGAAGAATGTCCCCGGCGGGATGCCCATATACATCGTTATAGGCCTTAAAGTTATCCAGGTCAAGCATGAATATAGAGAACACATCGCCATAACGAGAATGCCGGGAAACCTCCTCTTTGAGTCGC
The DNA here is from genome assembly GCA_049678605.1 of Dehalococcoidia bacterium. Taxonomy (GTDB): domain Bacteria; phylum Chloroflexota; class Dehalococcoidia; order GIF9; family AB-539-J10; genus RBG-13-51-36. The sequence continues at coordinate 22,834 of JBAUEM010000110.1, read as the reverse complement.
TCTTCAAAATGCTGTCGGTTAAATAGCCCGGTAATCTCATCAACACGAGACTTTTGTTCCAGCCGGGCATACAGTTGAGCATTCTCAATTGGCGCAGCAATCTGCAAAGCCACCCTTTCCAGAAGTTTTATTTGCCCGCCACTGTAAGCGTTAGGTTTGCGACTGGCCAAAATCAGGCTACCAATAATACGGTCTGTGACACTCAAGGGCAGGTAAACAACAGAACGAATCCCTTGCTGCAAGTGACTCTCCCAGGTCCAGAATCTGTGGTGTCGTTTCAGATCAGCTTCATATACGGCCTGCCTGTCCCGGTACACCAACTCCGTAGCCGTCCCTTCAAGCGGTATCCTCTCATCCAACTGCCAAGCAGAACCTATGGTGCTGGATAGAGCCAGAAAATGAAGCTCGCTTCCATCAATTAAAGCAATTGTTGCCCAATCAATATCCACCACTTTCTTTAATTCCTGGGCGAAAGCTTCAAATATCATCTGAATGCTCATGCTGGATGTTATGATTGCGGTTAAACGGTTAACCAGGGTTATTTCTTCGTCTTGTTCCCTCAATTGCTCATGGGAATACTCCTTTTCCATGCTCGCCGCCACCTGAGCGGTGATAAACTCCAATAAATCAATATCCTCAACGACGTAAAGCTTCCCATCTCGCCTCTCACTTATTGCCAGAACAGCCACAAGATTCCCCTTGTTCATTAAGGGAACGAATGTCTCTACCCCTGCCAATTGGATTTCTTCTCTCTCTTCCTGCCATATAGATTGGAATTCAGGAAAGATATCGAGATTCCTTTCCGGTAACATGGTGTTTTCGTGCTTCAGCCAGGTCACAACAGGACTATCCGGCCTTAATTTCAACTCCCCCATAGGATTATCCGCCACAGGAGGGTAGCTAAATTGGGCGCTAAAACCTCCGTTTCCAGCCTGGGGCAAAAGCAGACAAGCTCTCCGACAGTCAAGGGACTGAGCAAGTAGTGATATAAATTCGCTGCCCAACTGCTCCAGGGTAGGAACATCGTGTATCTTGCTGATAAACTGAGATAACTGTCTGCGATAGGAGTATCTTGCCCCGATAAAGGCTTCCTCCACCTTCTTTTGCCAGAGGTCACGCACCTTGTGAACAAAAAACAGGATGGCGGGAATTCCCAGACCGATGGCTAGTGCTAAAGAGGCAAAGTTAAGCTCAAAGCCGATGAACTGGTGAGCGAGCCTAAAAAATAGTACCACTATGGCAAGGCCAGCGCCATAAAGAACCACATATATCAGGGCTCGGCGGAATACAACTCTGATATCCAGCAGACGGTGGGTGACAACGGCGTAGCTGAAGATACAGGCAGTGATAAAGTTGCCAACATGGGGTACAGCATATTCATCTGCACGGCGAACAAGGGAGCTAGCTAGGAATATCGCTAGGATAGCAATAGCAACAAGTAAATAAACAATCTGATTACGCTCTGCCGTGTCAGGCGAAATCTTGTGCTTTCGCAGTAAAGAAACTATATCCTTGGCGCCTATCGTGAAAAGAAAAGGGATGACTATAGCAATAATCCAGGGACCATAGTCAACACTGATGCTGCTGGCAGTGACTTCAATGCCCCGGGGGATGTAGCCTAATGCTGCCAGGACAATGGCGGCTGTTGGGAAAATATAAGCCAATGGTATCTTGATGCGCTCAGACCGGTAGAAGGAGCAGATAAAGTAATGAAGTTGAACCAGCATCCAGAAGACAACACAAATAACAATTTTAACTTCGAGTAGTTTATCGTGAATTAACAAGTCGCTGCGACTAAGGAAGGTGCTGAGGCTCCAAAAGACTGCTGCAATAAGGAATAGAAGGAAAAACTTTTGCTTTCTATTCCATGGTCGGCTAGATAGCAAAATAACAAATAAGGGGATATAAGCGAGGGTAGCAATTAAGGGAATTAAAACATTGACATTCATAATATCACCCTTATATAGTCAACCACATAAATTCCGACACAATTTTACCTGTCATTCTAAGCCCCTCCACGGGATTTCTTCGTCCCGATAAATCGGGACTCGCAATGACTGTTGTGTCACCATTTCTGTAAATCACTTTAATATAAAGCTATTATTGACATAAATTTGGAAGCTGTCAAGAGGGACTATGGTAATCACCAAAAGGTACCAGGTGTTCTCAGTCACATGCTTTCCCAGCATAGGGCGAGCTTGAAGGTTCGCCTTGGTCGCTCTCAGCTACAGGTGAAGAATCTGCGGAGGGCTTAGAGTGATAAACTAAAGGGCGAGGTTAAAACCTCGCCTTCCTTGCCTTGGCAGGGCGTCCTGCTCTTTTCTAGATTATGCTAGTGTCATCGAGCAGTGGCACGCTCGACTTCACTCACCGGCGCAGCCTCCACCACAGCCTTGGGAGCTCCCAGCAGGGAAAGCACCTTGTCTGAAGGGTTAATATGCGGTGGCTTGATGGTGCCCAAATCAGCGCCCTCAGCCTGACGTTGAGAGATGTATCTAGCAAAGGCACCCTGCGGGAGAAAGGTAACCTTTATAGGCTTCAGGCCAAGCACAGTCTCCGGGTCGCCATAGCCGCTATACTCGTTATAGTGATATACGCTATCCAGCTTTCGCAGCTCGCCATACATTGTTGCCGCTACAGCTTCCTCACTGCCAACATAATTGTCTTGGAGTTCCAGATAGAGATGCAATACTACCCTATATCCAATTGCTTCCTTACGCGCCGCCCAATATCTATAGGGAAGGCCGCTGTTCTCAATCGCCTCCCAAATCACTTTTTCTGTCAGGCGCCCAAATCCGGGAATATCGATACGGGCATCAGCCCGGCTATGAAATACCATCTGCGGGATATCAATGTTCAGCTTCTCATTTCGCAGCGAAGTTATCCTTATTATGTCGCCAATCCTATACCTGACAAACGCCCCGCCGTGAAAGTTGGTAAGGACTATCTCATAATTCTCACCAGCCTTTACCTCATCCAGCAAGATAGTCTTCGGCTGGTAAGAATGGTCTAATTGCCATTTGAACCATTCCCCTTCAGGGATAAATTCAAAGAAGCTGAGAGTGGGGATAAAAGTCAAGCCTTCGTAATCCCAGGTTTGTAGAGCGCATTGCCCTCCTTCACAACAGGCATAGGTCTCGAGAGGACGTCTGCCCCATAATTCCTCCACTTTTTTCTTGAGGATTGTGGTATCAGTACCGCCACATATTATCCCTCGCACTGTCCACAGGTCTTCGGGTAACAGCGGGCGGTGAGCCAGCTTGCTCCTAACTAGTCCCCTGGCTATTCGAAATAATGCCCTGGGATGAGCTAACAAAAAACGGATGCTTATATTTCCCGCTCCTCTCTTAATTTGCTCTCCCACATAGACTAATGCCGAAGCTTCGCCGCCGAAACCATCAAGGCCACGGTATAGAGCTTCCTCGAAGCCAAGCTTTATACACTCCTCAAAAGATAGCTCTTCTCCATGGGCAGGCAACGAATCACAGCCGATTGTTTGCTTCATTAACCAACCCCCTAAAAAACCTGTCCCGTACTCTGGAGGCCCTAGAGTGTATAGCACCTTCAAATGTTCCTTAAACCCGGAGAGGTCACCTTTACTATTACAGCCGGAAAAAATAATCGTGGCTGCCAATACCTTCTCCGCTTCACGAAGAAAGTGCACCGACAAAGGTACCCACTTAACGTAGGGTTTTTCAGATGTACCTGAAGTTCTCACCCACCTGGCAACCTTAGCTGGTAATACATTCTCCCTTTTTTCTATAAGTTCAGGACAATAATCATCATAGGTAGTTAATGGCACCTGTTCCCGGAATTCCTCCACAGTCTTAGGCATGGCACCGTGCATCACCTTCCTCCCCAACTCACAGTTCTTCAATAGCTCAATTTGCTCCAAAAGCAAGCTCTTCTGGATAGCCATAAACTGCTCCAGGCTGAGGTCAATGAAGCCACAGCATATCTGCCATAGCTCTTCTTTTCTGCCCTGCCGCAATAATTCAATTGGCCTTGTCACGGCCGCACCTCCTCATTTCCTTATATGTCGTCTTGAGCTTAACATCTCATCGAGCAGCGGCACGTTCGGCTTCAGTTACCGGCGCAGCCTCCACCACAACCTTGGGTGCTCCGAGTAAGGAAAGCATTTCATCCGAAGGGTTAATATGTGGTGGCTTCAGGTGACCTAAATCGGCGCCCTCAGCTTGCCATTGAGCCATATAGCTGGAAAAGGCGCCTTGAGGGAGCAAAGTAACCTCTAGGGGCTTTAAGCCAAGCACAGTTTCCATATCGCCAATAAGGCTGTAGAAGTTGCACCGATATTTCCTGTCTAATTTTTTTAATTGCTCGCGTATCGCTGCTGCCATGCCTTCCTCACTGGCAATATATTCATCTCTAAGTTCAAGATAGAAATGCAGCGCAGGCTTATTATCAATTAGTTCCTTGCGTGCCACCCAATCCACATAAGCGATACCGGCGTTTTCAACTGCCTCCTCGATTATCCTCTCTGTCAGCCGACCAAGACTAGCAATATCAACAAGGTCGTCGGCGCGGCTATGGAATACCATCTGGGGAATATCAATACCTAACTTTTCGTTTCGGAGTGAGGTTATCTCAATTAAATCGCCAACTCTATATCTGACTAAGGCACCACCATGGAAATTGGTGATGACTATCTCGTATTTCTCACCCGCTTTTACTTCGTCCAGCAAGATAGTCTTCGGCTGGTAGGAATGGTCTAACTGCCATTTGAAGCATTCCCTCTCGGGAATGAACTCAAAGAAGTTCAAGTTGGGAACAAAGGTCATACCTTCGTAATCCCAGGTCTGAACGGCGTAAATACCGCCCTCAGTGCCACCATACAGCTCCAGAGGGCGCCTCCCCCACAGCTCTTCTACCCTTTTCCCGAAAATGGCACTGTCTACGCCACCACCCACCACTACCTTAACCGACCATAAGTCTTTAGGCAACATAGGACGATGAGCTAGCTTGCTCTTAATTAATCCTTTGATTAAGCGAGCAGATGCGTTAGGGTGAGATAATAAAAAACGAGTGTCTACATTTATTGCTCCCTGTTTAAACATCTCGCCGATATAAGCCAAGATAGAGGGCAAGCCGCCAAAAGCATCAAGGCCCTGACACAAAGCCTCCTTAAAGCCAGCTTCTATCTTCTTTTGAAATGTCATTTCCTCGGCATTGGAAGGCAGGAGGTCAAAGCCAAGAGCTTGTTGCATTAAGTATCCTACAACGCCTGATCCATAATATCGAGATGCCATAGTGGACAGGGTTTTCAAATGTTCTTTCGCGAGAAAATCGCCTTGAGGGTTGCAAGAGGCAAGAAGCCCAACGCCACCAGCCGCCCTCACAAATTCATATAAGAACCTCTCGGATAAGGGCACAATTCTGAAGTTATATTCGCCAGCCCTGCCTATGGTATGCACCCACACGGCAGGCTTGGTTGGCAATACGTCTTCCCTCTTTTCCACAAGCTCAGGTAGGTAATCGTCATAGGTGGTCAAGGGCACCTGTTCCCGGAATTCTTCCACCGTCTCAGGCATGGCACCACGCATCACCCTCCTGCCCAGCTCGCTGTTCTTTAATAGCTCAATCTCCTCCAGAAGCAGCCTCTTCTGAATATCCATAAACTGCTCCAGGCTGAGGTAAATAAAGCCACAGCACATCTGCCATAGCTCCTCTTTCCTCCCCTCACGCAGTAAATCAATCGGCCTTGCCATAGCTATACCCCCTGTTTTCCTTCGTGTCATTCAGAATGACAAAGAGAACTTCATTATCCTGAAGATAGTATGACAGGGCTAGGAATAGATTGGGAAGAGATTATGTTCTAGAAGATAGTTCTATTTGAAGCTGTGGAGAATGTGATTGTGGAGGAAAATGCGAGGAAAGAAAGTCAGGAGCTTTTTACTTTTGCCGAGCTACCTAAACTTTGCAGTTTCTGCGCTAATTGCTCGAATTCGTTATCGCTAGGTTGCTTGCCTAGCTCCAACCCATAGCTGATAAAGAATTCCAGGAAATTGCGCAATAACTCTTTCGTTCCTTCCTGAAACTGGTGAAATTCTTCTCGGGTTACGCCGTTTCGCTTTTTACTTTCTTCCTTTTCCTTCAACTGACTCTCAATAAGAAAGTCGATGAACTCAGACCGGCCCATATCACCACAATTGTCGTCTACCTTTTTCACCAGCTCAGCATCTACTATTAGCATCCTTTTTTCAGACATATACCGCTCCTATCATAACACTCTCTTTAGATTTTAGATTTTTATATTAAATAAGGGGTGACCTCACGCTACTTCCAGGCACCCCTCTATAACTCCACAACATTCGAGCCTCAAGCTCCATTGCCATTTCGGAACTCGAGTACTTCAATTATGCCGTTTATATTCTTGAGCAGCTCTCCTCCTTTGTCCGTTACCTGATAGGTAACTACGGGATTTCCCACCTTCACTTTGTTAATGAACCCGTGGCTCAAGAGGAAACCGAGATACTTCTGTATCTGGGCATAGCTCATATTGGCGCTATACATAATCTCCGTCTTGCCAGCGCCATTTTCCCCCACTCTGAGCATATCAGCTATTATCTCTATATTAGACCTTCGCTGATTCATTATGCCATACCACCATATATTACTTTTGGCCTATTACTATTATACTACCCCAATGGCACTTGTCAAGCCCCCAAATGCTTGGCAGTGCGGGGTGATATAATATAGACTATTGACACCAAAGAGGATTACAGTATACGATAAATCACTGGAGCTAAATCTAAATAACCAAGAGGGTGTTTAAATTAAAGATGTAAAACTTCGTCAGGAGGTGGCTGATGGATAAGATCAAAGTAATGGTAATTGATGAGCAAGCACTTTTCAGAGCCGGGGTGCGTCAGACACTGTCTCAACAATCTGACCTGGAGATATTGGAATGCGACCCAACTCAGAATGCACTCGAGCTAATTGAAGCTAATCTCCCTGATGTTGCTCTACTTGGCTCTGACCTGGCTAGCCTCAGCGGGATTGAGCTGAGTAGAAAAATTGCCCAACACTACCCCAATACTAAAGTCATAGTGCTAAGCCCTGACCCTAATGATGAGGAGCTTTTTGAGGTTATTAAGACTGCAGCCGCAGCCTGCTTGAGTAAGAGAGCCACTGCCGAAGAGCTGGCCAGCACTATAAGACGAGCCCACAGTGGCGAATACCCCATAAATGAAAGCCTGATGACTAGACCTAGGGTTGCCAGGCATGTATTAAACCAATTTCGCGGTTTGACGGAAACCATGGAAGGCGTAGCCGCTCCTCTTACCAAAAGGGAAACGCAGATTCTAACCTACGTTGCTGAGGGCAACACAAATAAACAAATCGCCCATATCCTGACAATCAGCGAGCAAACAATTAAGAATCATGTCAGCGCTATCCTTCGTAAGCTAAATGCTAATGATAGAGCCCACGCTGTTGCTCTCGCCCTGCACAGCGGCTGGATTTCACCAGAGGCAAAATCACGAAGGGCAGCAGGAGATTTTGATGAAATTTAAATGCCGCTTTACAGGCAATTATAGTGATTTGCAGAAACAGTGACACAAAAGTCATTGTGAGACACCTCCTTCTGTCATTGCCAAGCTAATGTAGCTGCGGGTCTTTAGACCCGCAGCGCGAGGCTAAAGCATCGCCCCTCCAAAACAATATTAAAATTCAAAGATAAAAACTCAAAATTACAAATCAAAGTTCAAGATTAAGGTTCCAGGTGTTCTCAGCTATCTATTTTAAAATTTTGCTCTGTCATTTTGCTTTTTGCATTTTGATATTTGACTCTGTTTAGGATTTAGTGCTTGGAATTTAGGATTTGGCGGCAGGGATTGCCACGCCCCGAAAAGTGGGGGCTCGCAATAACGGCTAAAACCAACAACTCTTGTAGGGGAAGGACTTGCCCCCTCCCAATCCACGAGAGCCCACAAGGGACTCCCCCAAAAGTCCTATTGACAAACTAATAAGATATGCTAAATTGTATTTATGTTCGGGAAAAGGCATATTATTACGCCCTGGTTAGCTTGGGTTAAGACGTGGCGAACAATCTTGACTCTAGCCAATGGGCAAATTACACTTCACCCGAATTGCTGAAAAAAATGGATACGAAGGTACGTCAGATGGAAATCGATCCGGAGCTAAAGACCCAGATTAGAGGGTATCTGGAGCAGCAGGGGTATGAAGTAACCGAGGGAGCTAAGCTCCGCGGGAACTCAGGGATTGAGCATACCTTTGATATGCTGGCTCAAAGAGACGATGGTTTTACTAGCTACACTATGGCTGTCGGCATTGCTGCTGGTAGTGACAGGGAGATAGAAGTGGGCACTATTTTCAGCCTTGCCAATAAAGCCTATGATTGCGGCATCCTTGACAGGATTCTTATTGCCATCCCTGAACTCAGTCAGGAGACGAAAGAGCTGGCTCGCAAACAGCGAATAAAGGTTATCGATGGAAAACGAATTGAGCAACTATTAACCCTGAAACCCACGCAGCCAGTTAAGCCCGAGAAGCCGGTTAAATTTGAGACAGAGGAGGACCTGGCCAAATCTTTAGCCAACCGGGGCTATGGAGTAAAAGAGAGGGCCAAAATTAAAGGCCGGTCAGGAGTTGAATATACCTTTGATATACTGGCTCATTCTGAAGACGGTCAGGTTGAGCGTAGGCTGGCTATAGATTTCCTGAAGGGGGAGAAAGAGGTGAGCCTGGAACAGGTAATGTTATTCGATACTAAAGCCTATGAGGCTGGCGTTGATGAGAAGGTCATTGTGGTACCAGTGGGGCTTAGCCCCGAGGCACAGCAATTTGCCCAGCACCAGCAGATAAAAGTCCTTAAGTCGGGTCAAAAACTAGTTTCCGAACCTGTGACTGAAGAGTTGCCTGCCCGGCCAGCAGAGAAGCCAGCTTTAACTAAGCCTCGTCCCAAGTTACTGAGGCAGATGCCCCAGCCTGAGGCATTACAATTGATTCCCGAGGTGATGGCCAGAAGGTATAATGCCATACCCCTGACTATATCTGGTACGACACTGGAAGTGGCTATGGCAGACCCGACTGACATCTTTGCCCTGGAGACTCTTTCCGCCCAGAGCCGAATGAGGATTAAGCCTGTAGCTGCCACTGCCCAGGAAGTTAGGGACGCTATTGACTTCAATTATAAAGCCTTTGGCGAAATTGAAGAGCAGATTTCTCGTATCTCCATCCCGCCTGAAGCAACTGATGAGAAGCTTGCCCTTAGTGCTGCTATTGATACCCCTCTGGTTCATGCTCTCAACCTTCTAATTGAAGAAGCAGTCAAAGCCCGCGCATCTGACATTCATATTGAGCCAGAAGAAGATAGATTGCGAATACGCTACCGTATAGATGGCACTCTTCAAGATACGATGTCTCTACCTTTAAGTGTACATCGGGCACTCATTTCACGAATTAAAATCCTGGCTGAAATGAATATCGCTGACCATTTTCGTCCTCAAGATGGTCAATTCTCTACCGAGGCTAAAGGGCGAGAGATAGATGTCAGAGTCGCCACCGCTCCCACTGTCTCGGGTGAGACAGCAACCCTGCGGCTTCTGGATAAGTCACTGGCTACCCTGGGGTTAGCAGAGCTTGGTCTGCTGCCTGATAGCCTGGCAAGGTATGAAAGTATGCTCAAGGTTCCCTATGGTATGATTCTGATTAGCGGCCCTACCGGAGCGGGCAAAACTACCACCTTATACGCCGCAATCAATTCCCTGGATACTCAGGGAAGAAACATCATTACTATTGAAGACCCTGCTGAGTACCGATTTAAGGATATTAACCAGATTCAGGTTAACCCCCAGGCTGGCATTACCTTTGCCAGCGGCTTGAGGTCTATACTTCGTCTTGACCCTGATGTAATATTGGTTGGCGAGATACGCGATGCCGAGACAGCTAACATAGCTACCCAGGCAGCCTTAACCGGGCACCTGATGCTGTCTTCTATCCACGCTAATGATGTTGGCGGTGTGCTCTCCCGTCTCCTCGACCTAAAGGTAGAGCCTTTCTTGATAGCCTCAGCGGTTATTGGTGTTGTCGCTCAGCGGATGGTGCGCCGCATTTGCCCCGATTGTAGCCGCCTTATTGAGGTCCCCTTGGTGGAGCAGATGGCTTATGAAAAGGAAATGGGGGAGAAGCAGACCCAGTTCCTCTACGGTACCGGCTGTAAGTCTTGCACCTATACCGGTTACCTGGGGCGGACAGGAATCTTTGAGATTCTAACTATGAGCGACACGATAGGAATGATGGTCTGTAATCAAGCCACCAGTAGTACTATCCGAGAACAGGCCCTTCAAGAGGATATGATATCTATGATAAACGATGGTATGCGTAAAGTGAAGGAAGGTATTACCACCCCCGCTGAGGTGCTGCGTAATGTCTACGCTACAGCTTAGCCGCTTGGAGGTTATAAATGGATTTCGTTTATACAGCCTATACTGAAGATAAACAATTAGTTAAGGGCAAGGTTTCGTCTACCAGTGACGCGGCGGCAGCCGAGCTGTTGAGCTATGGCGGCTACCGGGTGGTTAGCCTTCAGGAAGTCGTTCCCTTTATTAATAAAGAAAAGCTGCTAGCCCGTTTTTCCCAGATAAAGCCGTCAGAAATAATAATGTTTTCCCGCCAGCTAGCGTTACTCCTGGAATCCGGCACCGATATTGTTACTTCTTTAGACTTATTACAAGACCAGCTAACTAATCAAACCCTGAAGAGAACAATTGCTGAGGTAGCCTCGGATATTCGTGGCGGTAGTTCACTGTCAACGGCCCTGAGCAAGCATCCTCGGGCTTTCTCTCAGATGTACTACCGGGCAATAGCTGCCGGTGAGCAAGGCGGTAACCTGGAGGTGGTACTGAGGCAAATGGCTGACAATATAGGGAAGGGAGTCGTCACCACGAAGCAGATAAAAGGTGCCTTGACCTATCCCATTATCGTGGTTCTTGTAGCTATTGGTGTGATAACGGTATTGGTTACCACCGTTTTTCCCACCTTTGCCAGCCTGTACTCTGAACTCGGGGCTGAGTTGCCTTTGTCCACCAGAATCCTTATGGGCGTTACTAATTGGCTTAACCATTATGGGCTTTTTCTTGTGGTTGGGATTTTAGCTGCTGTCGGCGCAGCCTATGCCTATATCAAAACCCCAGCCGGGAAATACCGCTGGGATAACCTGATGCTTCGTTTGCCTGTAGTCGGGCGTATTGTCCACCTCGGTGAGCTTTCCCGCTGTTGTCGAACTATGTCAATGCTGGTGAGGGTTGGCTTGCCTTTACCGGAAGTCATGGCCATGACCATTCACAGTAGCAATAATAAGGTCGTGGTTGAGAATTTGACCGAGGTTCAGCAGGCCTTAATCAGAGGCGAAGGCCTGTCCCGACCTATGGCCAAGAGAAAGTTCTTTTTGCCCTTGATGACGCAAATGGTGAGAGTTGGTGAGGAAACCGGTAATCTCGAGAACACACTAGGTACCGTAGCCGAAAGCTTTGAGGTCGAGACCGATGATAGGACCGGGTCAGCTGTGGCGCTTATTCAGCCGGTGCTGACGATAATTATAGGTCTAGTAATTGGTTTTATTGTTTTCTCCATGATGGGAGCTATGTATTCTCTCTATGGTCAGCTATAAGTCCCTAGGTGAGGGTTATCAAGGAGAAGAATAAGAAATCCTGAGCCCCAAGACCAAGTACTAAACAATATAGAAATCCAAAAATCAAAGGTCAAAAATCAAAATGACAACTCAAAACGCAAAACTTAAAAATTCGAGGTGTGAAGGAATCCCTTCCTTCACGATTGAAATCGCCAACAATATCAAAGCACAGAATTATGAATGCCCAAACTTTTCTCGAGGCGTGAAGGAATCCCTTCCTTCATGATTGAAATCGCCAACAATATCAAAGCACAAAATTATGAATGACCAAACCTTTCCGTGTCATTGCGAGTCCCGATTTATCGGGACGAAGCAATCTCTGTGGGGGCAAGAGGATTGCCACGCACCTTTTTAGAAAAATGCTGGGAAAATGAAAAGGGTAAGACTGAGTAGCCAAGTAAGGAAAGCTTGTCAAGGCAGCTCCAGTGGTTTCACTCTGATTGAGGTGCTGATAGCTCTGGCTCTTGTGGGGATAATTGCTATCGCCTTTCTGAGCGCCCTATCTACTGCCTCCATGGCTCTCATCGTTGCTGATGAGCGAGCCACTGCCGAAAGCCTGGCCCGAACTGAAATGGAATATGTTAAGAACTGTAACTATGCAGACCTTCCTACACCTTCCTGGTCTTACGAACTTCCGTCTAATCCTCCGTCGTGGGATGCGAGCCATGCTCTTCCTCCAGGCTACGATGGGTATTCTCTTACAGTCGAGGGTAACATCTTTGACGCCGATGGTGACGGCAACGATGACATTGACATCCAGAAGATAACGGTGACTGTTAGCCGTGACGATGCAGTAATTACCCTGGAGGGCTATAAGAGAGGCCAATGACGTAGAGGTGTAGAGAGTTTAAAAATCACAAATAACAAATGAAGATGAAAAAGCTAAAGAAAGATCAGAAGGGTTTTACTCTGGTTGAGCTGCTAGTAGTTGTCGCTATTACCGGTCTCATCACCTGGGGCATTACCATGACCATTTTCCAGGTGTTTGATATAAACACCCGCTCCACTAACCGCATGGCCGCTATCAGTCAGTTGCAGAATGCCGGCTTCTGGGTCAGCCCCGATGTCCAGATGGCTCAAAACGTGACGCCTGGTGTAAGTTCGGGTTTTCCTCTCACCTTAACCTGGATTGAATGGGGGACTAATAATACGCATGAGGTTATTTATAGTTTAGTAGCTATGTCTGGCGAGCTTAAGAAACTCCAGCGAGAGCATTATCGTAACTTAGCCCTTAATTCCACTACTATAGTGGCTGAATACATTAACCCTGACCCACAAAAGACCAAATGTGAATTTGTTGGTGGTGAGCTTATTTTCACGGTGACCGCCACCGTGGGCGGAGAAAGTGAGACCAGGGTATATGAAGTCAAACCCAGACCGGGCTCATAATAGAAAGTCAAAAATCAAAGGTCAAAAATCAAAATGACAACTCAAAACGCAAAACTTAAAATGCTTATACCTCTGCTGCTTGCATCTTGGAGGCAATAGAGATTGCCGCGCTTCGCTCGCAATGACACCTCCTCTCTGTCATTGCGAGGAGTGTAGCGACGAAGCAATCTCGCCGCGAACCTGCCTGTCATTGCGAGTCCCGATAAATCAGGCAACTACAGAAACCCGGGGCAAGGGCAATCGATTCAACATAGTGGCGGATTCATCCGCGCCCTCCTCACCCTCAGCTTGGCCTCGCCCTGACCCTCTCCATCGAGCATCGCGGGAGCTCCCGTCGGGAAAGAGGCGATTTATGCACTTGACAGACCCGCAGCAATGGTTCATACTATGGTATGAATAGCCTCAGGAGGTCGTTATTATGGGTAAGGCTGCTAAGGTCGCGATAAGCCTACCCGAGGACGTCTTAGCCGCCGTGGAAATCGAGCGTCAGGCCAAAGGAGAAAGCCGGAGCGAGTTCTTTCGCCGGGCCGTTGAGGCACGTTTGAAACAGGAACGGGAGTCTTCCGCGATAAGAGACTACGTGCGCGGCTACCAACAATACCCAGAGTCAGCTGAGGAGGTTGAAGCTGCTCACAGGGTAGGCAGCGCCGTGCTGGCTGCGGAGCCCTGGGAGTGAAACGAGGCGAGATATGGTGGGCGGAACTGGCCCCGCCTGCCGGGAGGCGTCCTGTTCTACTTCTATCCCGCAATGAGGCCTATGCTGTTCGGGAACTGGTAATGGTGGCTCCACTGACCACGCGCATCCGTGGCATCCCATCAGAGGTGCCGTTAGGACCTGAGGACGGTGCGTCCCGTGCCTGTGTTGTCAATCTGGACACTATTACCACAATCGCTAAGGCGAGTGTGCGTGAGCGATTGACCACTCTGAGTGCTGAGAAGTTGAAAGCGGTAGAGGAGGCGCTGCATTTCTCTCTCGGCCTGGAACGGTAACAGGTGTGTCGTGAGTTAGCGGTGATATGTACGTTTTCGCCTCGTTAACCCGCATGTTCTGAAGGACACTATGATCCTGTGGACTATTCAAGACATGGCAGCCTGGGAACGGTTGCAGTGCAAAGGTGTGCTCAGGGGTGACGGCAGGCGGGTTCCGGCATACTCTCGCCATGCTTACCGATGGATGTCAGACCAGATGCGCCTGCGGCTGCCCCCTCACCATGCTCGCTTTCCCCTCTGGGGGTGGTATCGCTGGCAGGGAACAAAGCAATGCCGGCCGGACTTGCGGGCCTCGGGACATCTGGCCAGAGGGCTGCCCGGCGTCCGTATCGAGCTTGAGCTTCCTGAGGATAGTGTCCTCCTTTCCGATTTCGATTCCTGGCATTGTGTCCTCAACCGTTGTTTTCTATCTCTCAATGAGCAAGAAGACGAGGCTTTCGTTCGCGAAGTGGAAAGAACAGGGGTAGAGCAGAGGTGGCCCTACCCCGAGCCATTTCATCTTCGCGTGGTCTCCAGTTGGCAATACATATTCGACCTGGAAGCTGGCGACGTAGAGTGGCGGGGTCCGCTATCCGAGCGCAGTATTCAGGCGACATTCTGGGAATTGACCATTCCCCAAATTCGACGCGTAGACATATTCAGGGCAAGATGATGGGAACGAGACAGCCGGGCCGGTGTCCGTATTTGGCCCATCCGCAGCTACCGCACTTGCGACACCGCCGCTGGCTTGCCCGGGCCGATGACTTCGAATTCGGGGAGCAACATACTAATCAAGCCTATTGGCCCCTCGGGCCGGGACAAGCCCCGCCCCTACGTGCTGTCTCACCTCGGCATTGCGAGTCCCGATGAATCGGGGCGAAGCAATCCCTGAAGGGGAAACTCTAAACAATGACAAATAACAAAGCTCAAATGCCAAATCAAGCCAAGAATTCAAATGACAAAACGGTAATGCCACTTGAGCACCTTGATTCCATCAGTTTTTCCAAATCCCCCTCTTAAGACCTGTCCTGAGTGAAGTCGAAGGATAAGAAGGAAAGAGAGCAAACTCCCCCTCTTAAGGTAAGAGGGGTAAGGGGAGTTATGAAAGTAACCCCCTTTCATCCCCCTTACTTTAAGGTGGAGATTGAAGGGAAGAAGTAGCTTTGGCATTGAAGCATTTGGATTTTGGTATTTGGAATTTAGCCAATAGGGATTGCCGCGCGGAGTTTACTCCTTCGACTTCGCTCAGGACAGGCCTGATCGAAAGTGAGATTCTTCGCCTGCGGCTCAGAATGACAAAAGCGAAGGGCTCGTAATGACATCCCCCCCTTTTCGAGGCGTGAAGGAATCCCTTCCTTCACGATTCAACGCAAAAAAGCGGTTTTGGATTTGTTTGGTATTTGGTGCTTGGAATTTGGGATTTGGAGCGGAGCGTCTTTGGGATTTCGAATTTAGCCAGTGGGCTTGCCAGGCGGAGTTTACTCCTTTGACTTCGTTCAGGACAGGCTCCGCAATCTCGTGCCGGGCAACGACAGTACTAATGAGCCATTGACACCGAAGAGAGTTACGTTATACTGTTACTTGATAACAGGTAAGTTTTTCCAATATTCCCCCTCTTAAGACTTGTCCTGAGCCAAGTCGAAGGATAAGAGGGAAAAGGTAAAATTGCCCCTCTTAAGATAAGAGGGGCAAGGGGAGTTATGAAGAATGCAATCGATGCTGAGCAAGCAGCAACATGATGCCCATGGAAGTAACCCCCTCTTTCCCCCTTATTTTAAGGGGGAAAGAGACACTAATGTGTGGTCTAATTGGGAAGCGAAGGGATGAAAAGTGCCGTGAAGAGATTAATAAGAGATGAAAAGGGGCGGGCGATGGTTCTGGCTCTCATTCTGCTCGTTGTCGGCGGGCTTATCATTACTTCCTTGCTGGCTTATATGAGCACCGGGCTTATCGCCGGTGAATTCTATGAGAGGAGTACGGCTGAGCTTTATGCCGCCGATGCCGGGGTGGAGGAGGCCTTGTGGCAATTAAAACAACGAGACCCCGACCCCGACAAAGTCCCCACCACTCCAGAACAAGTTTTACCACCATACCCATTAGGCTCGCCCGTGAATAACAAGACAATAGAGGTTATCATAGACATGATAAGTGGCACGACGGGGGGTGGAATCTATAAAGTTACTTCGACAGCTACCAGCGCTGGCGGCTCCAACACAACCTCCAACACAACCATTGAGTCCTACGTCCAAACTTTTCCACTCTTCTGGGACCACGCAATCACCAGTACCGGTGACATAACCCTTCAACCCAATTCAGAGGTCTACGGTGACGTTATGGGCGACGTATCCGGGTCGGGCACTGTCTATGGTGATATTAACGACCCCTACGACTCGGACAAGTGGCCCTTTACCGAAGACTTCAGGGCGTTCTTCTGGCCCCAGGTAGGCAATGGCACAATCCCACTCCCCTATGAGCCCTGTCCTAAGGACACCTTGGACGTCTCAGTTAACAGCACCTTCGGGCCCGGATTTCATGAGGGAAACCTGTATATAGAAAACAACGGAGGCGTTGACCTCATTACGGCAACCCTTACGGGCACTGTATACATCAAAGGAGACGATGCTACACTCTATTTAGGAGCTGGAGGTAATAAAGACTTCTACCTTGACCTTAACTACCAGACTATCTATGTTGAAGGCTGCGACTACGACCTTTCTAACCCGCAGTACGCACTCACGATTGGAGGCAAAGTTCATATCAAAGGGTCAGGAGTGATAATTGCCGAAGGAAACATTTATGCTCAGCCAAATATGGAGGCAGCCACTGAGGACGATTTTGTATTCGTGATGTCCCTCTTCGGCAAGGTTCTGCTCCAACCTAATGGCACGTTATACGGCACGGTGGCGGCCCAAGAAGTCTACTTGGGGCCAGGCAACATCCTCAGCCACACCGACGCTCCGACGGACCCTGTTACTGGAGAACAGGTGTTGAGCTTCCCCATGGACGCCGTTGAGTCTGCTGTGAAGATTCTCACCTGGGATATTAGCTAGCAATCAGAGTCGTTAACGAGGTTGAGCTTAAAAAAGAGCGTTTAGTATTGTCATTCTTCGCTTCGCTCAGAATGACAAAGGGAAAGGGCTCGCAATGACAGCCGCCTCGCCCTGGGCGGAGACAGATAGAAATGGTATAATACCGATGCAAATGGAGGTGGAAAATGGCAAAGACAATCTCGATATCTGAAGATAGCATTATAGCGATGCTTAAAGGATTACCTGAAAATACTCTAATGGACATATTTTCAAAGATGTTAATCCAAAGTGATACTTCTCCTTTAACTGACGAAGAGGAGACATCGTATAAGGAAGCTTTAAAGGAGCATAAGAAAGGTGAGATTATCAATTGGGAAGACTTGAAATAAAGTTTTCCAGAGAAGCAGCCAAGCAGTATAAAAAGCTACCAAGGGAATACAAGAGCTTGGTTGAGATTGCTCTTTTTAGATTATCTGAAGGTTTAGAGCTAGATTTAAAGCCTGTAGAAGGTGAAAAGGATGTTTACAGGATCAGAGTGGGTAAGTACAGGGTACTATTTAGAAAGTTTAATAAAACTGTGCTAGTGTTCAGGATATCTCCGAGGGGAGATGTGTATAAATAGGTAATTTGCAGAAATGACGCAAAAGTCCTCGCGAGGCTGCCCCCCTCCTGTCATTGCGAGGCACCTTCTTCCGTTGTCATTGCGAGGCACCTTCTTCCGTTGTCATTGTGAGGCACAGTAGTGCCGAAGCAATCTCGGTGGGGCTGTTGAGGATGGGGCTTGCCACGCTTCGCTCGTAATGACACCTCCTCTCTGTCATTGCGAGGCACAGTAGTGCCGAAGCAATCTCGGTGGGGGCAATAGAGATTGCCACGCCCCCGACAAGTCGGTGCAGGGCAATGACAGTACTGATGGACTATTGACGCCAAAGAGAATTATATTATACTTGTAGTATGCTAATATCTGGTATGAAGGGGCGGCACATAAAATGCCGACCGCCAGTACTTCTGAAAGGCAAGCATTTGTGAGGAACCACTAGACAGACTTTTTAGACGATGGTATATTACGAGGAAGTTGAGTAGCTCGTGAAACTAAGCAGGACTTGCCACGTAAGCTTTTGCCAAATTTCCCCTCTTAAGACTTGTCCTGAGGGAAGTCGAAGGATAAGAGTGGAAAGGCAAATTACCCCTCTTAAGATAAGAGGGGTAAGGCCTGCCCGCCAAGGCTTGGCAGGCGGGGGAGTTATGGAAATAACCCCCTCTATCCCCCTTATTCTAAGGGGGATATTGAAGGAGAGACCCCTTGCGTGTTAGAGGAGGATGTTGAAGGAGTTACAAGGAAGCGGAGTAGTTTATGAAGGTAAGTAAGAAGGTCTGGATAATTGTCGGAATCGGCATTTTCGCTATTGTCCTCGGCATCCTGTTCACGCTCTACTTCCGGGAGGTCGGAGAGCGGGAGGAGTTGAATGATAAGCTGTCGGCGGCTGAAGCTATCTTGCCCACGCTTATTACTCAAAAGGAAGACCTGGGAAACGAACTATCTCAAGCCGAATCATTGCTTAACACGAGTCAGGCAAAATTTCCTCAAGCAGTGGAGAGTATTGAATACGGTGAGTACATATTTGAGATTGCTGACAGGTGTGACCTGACGTTAGCCTCCCTCATCTTTCCGAAACCGACTAACATAAAAGAAGGGTCTGTTACGTATTCGGTCGTCTCTCTCTCACTACCTGTCAGTGGTGAACTGGCGGACATATTCGACTTCATCGACATCATAAGGACTGATGCCAGGTTTGCCAGCACCCGGGTGAAGTCGGTAAATCTGAATGTCGCGGATGAAAGCGCAACAATCTCCGTGGATATCTATGGCTATAAAGGTAAATAAGCATGGCGAAGAAAGTTACTACCTTATTTATTAGAGATACCAGCATTAACCTGCTGGTAATGAAGGGCAAACAGGTAGAAAAGTGGGCTAGCTTACCACTGGAGCCAGGCTTGGTTAGCCATGGGCTCATTGTTGATGAAGCCCAGGTAGCCGACAAGCTTAAACAGCTATTCAAGCAGGAAAAGGTAAGCACAGAGAAGGTTATCACCGCTTTAAGCGGGCACGATTCCCTGTACCGTATCATAACCCTGCCCGAGCTGCCCGAAGCTGTACTTCCTGAGGCGGTAAGGCGTGAGGCAAAGAGAACGATACCAACGCCTTTAGAAGAGGTCTACTTTTCGTACCAGCGCCTTCCTGCCCCGAAGGGAGAAGGTCGTGTTCTCCTGGCCACCTTCCCCCGCAATCTGACTGATGCTCTGGTCAGAACGCTGCGTCAGGCCGGTATTAAGCCGTATATTATGGACTTGGCTCCCTTAGCCCTGTGCCGAATCCCAAATGAGCCCAGAGCAATCATTGTAAATGCCAGGTTAGAGCATCTGGATGTTATGGTTATAGCAGACAGGCTTCCCCAGGTCATCCGCAGGTTATCCCTGCCCACCGAGACTGAATCTTTAGAGGAAAACCTGCCGCTCATCGCTGAGGAGTTCAACAGAACTGTTGCCTTCTATAATTCCAGCCATGTAGAAAAGCCTTTAGATTCAACTGTGCCCGTGTTTGTCTGCGGCGACCTGGCAGAAGCACCGGAGACCTGGCAGTCAGTGGTTGGCCGGTCAGGCTACTCAGTGTCACCGTTGCCATCGCCTGTGGAACCTTCCGAGGGCTTCAACCCCAACGAATTCATAGTCAATATCGGGCTGGCTCTCAAGGAACTACTGCCAGAAAAGGAAGAAGCTAACTTTTCGCTAGTGAATTTCAATGCCCTGCCCGAGGTCTATTTGCCCGAGCATTTCTCTATAGTACGTGTCCTTCTCCCCGTTGGTATTGTCATTGGTATCGGCCTGATTATCTACGGCGTAATTCTTGTCCAGAATAATCGCGCCGATATTGAGGCATTACAGTCCCAGGTGACAGTTGCTGAGAGCAGCGTTACCCAACAGCAGAAGGATATAGCGCAATTGCGAGCGGATGTTGGGTCGACAAAAGCTACCGCCGATGTGCTTCATAACACACTTATCACTATGGAGCGGGGGCGCGCAGTGATTCTCGAAGACTTGCGCGAAATTCATAGACTCGCGACAGAGAAGGTAACCTTGGGAACCGTTAATCACGCGGGCAGCTCGGTAATAGTGAATGGAGCCGCTCCGGATGTGGATGACATTTTCAGCTATGCCCGAGATTTGAGAAATTTAACAGATTCAGCAAACGACCTCAGATTCTCGGGAGTTTGGATCTCCTCTATCACCAGGAGTGGCGGCGGGTTTAATTTTGTGTTCTCCCTAACAAAATAAAGTTACTTGCAGAAATGGCGGCACAAAAGTCATGGCGCGCCGCCTTCCCTTCTTGTCATTGAGAGGCGTTTTCTTCCTTTGTCATTGCGAGGAGCCTTCTTCCTTTGTCGTTGCGAGGCGTCTTCTTCCTTTGTCGTTGCGAGGAGCCTTCTTCCTTTGTCGTTGCGAGGAGCGTAGCGACGAAGCAATCTCGGCGAGGGGCACGGGATTGCCACGCTTCGCTCGCAATGACACTCTCTTCTGTCATTGCGAGGCTGACGAAGTCAGCCGAAGCAATCTCCAGCGCAACAGGAGGATGATTAAAAGGCAGAAGGGGAAACTCTAAATCCTGAACAATATCGAAATTCAAAAACCAAAGGTCAAAAATCAAAATGACAACTCAAAACGCAAAACTTTCAGAAAGAGGCAGCTGTATTGTTTACCATTTCAATCGTGAAGGAAGGGATTCCTTCATGCCTCGACACAAAAAAGGTTTTGAATTTGAAAATTGAAAATTAGAATTTTTTTAGTATTTAGTGCTTAGAATTTAGGATTTGGGGAAAGAGGATGGTGAGACTCATACTATATTCCTATTACTAATGGGCGATTGACAGTAAGGAAGATTACACTATACTATAAATATACTATAAATCAGCGGAAGTGAGATTCTTCGCCTTCGGCTCAGAATGACAAGAAGGAAAGGGTGATAAGCCGAGGCGGGAAGGAATCCTTTCCTTCACAAGTTCGAGGCGAAGGGGCTCTGAATAGCAGGAGGTGAAAGCTTAGAATAACAGGAGGTGAAGGCTGGCAATGACATTCTACCCTGTCATTGCGAGGCTGACGAAGTCAGCCGAAGCAATCTCGTGGAGGGGTAGGGAGTTGCCACGCTTCGCTCGCAATGACAACAAAGAAGGGGCTCAATGACCGGTAAATTGTGTTGGGATTTATGTAGTTGACTATGAAAGGGGAAAGATTTGGATATTTTTTCATTGCTTCGGACAGGTAAGTCAAGGCGGGCTAGCGATTTGCATATGGTTACTGGCAGCCCGACAGTGTTCCGCATTGACGGCTCCCTGGAACCAGCAAACGGTGTAGCCCCACTAACTGCTGAGGATATAAACGAAGCTTTTCTCCAGCTAACCATGCCTGAGGAGAGAGAACACTTCCACCGTAATCTGGAGCTTGACTTTGGCTATACCTTACCTGATGTCGGTCGTCTGCGATGCAATGCCGCTCAGCAGCGCGGGTCTATCAGCCTTGCCGTGCGCCTGCTGCCACCAAAAATCCCCACCCTGGATGAGCTGGAGCTGCCCCCGATATGTAAGGAGCTTGCCATGAAGCCAAGAGGACTGGTAGTAGTTACTGGACCTACCGGCAGCGGTAAAAGTACCACCCTGGCAGCTATGATTCAGCACTTGAATTTTAACGAGACTCGCCATGTGGTTACCATTGAAGACCCCATAGAATATGTTTACACCAGCATGAAATGTGCTGTGACCCAGCGTCAGTTGGGCACTGATACCCTATCATTTGCTAATGCTCTAAAGCATATCTTAAGGCAGGACCCGGATGTGATTATGGTCGGGGAGATGAGAGATCCGGAGACTGCCGATGCTGTCCT
Organism: Dehalococcoidia bacterium; assembly: GCA_049678605.1. GTDB lineage: Bacteria > Chloroflexota > Dehalococcoidia > GIF9 > AB-539-J10 > RBG-13-51-36. The sequence goes on along the minus strand of JBAUEM010000110.1, from coordinate 843 downwards.
TACCGTAGCTGAGACCGGGCACTTTATATTAACTACCGGTCATGCCCCCAGCGCTACTCAGGCAATGGAGAGAATAATTGATTTGTTCCCACCTCATCAGCGACACCTGGCTCAGACACGGCTGGCTTCTCTACTTGTTGCTGCGTTGTGTCAGGTGCTTGTGCCCCGGGCTGATGGTCCGGGGAGGGTAGCCGCCGTGGAAATCATGCTCGGCAATCCGGCAGTGAAGAGCCTCATTCGGGAAGGCAAAATCTACCAGTTACCTAATGTAATCCGTACCCACCGGGACATAGGCATGATTTCGCTTGACGAAGCCCTGGTCAGCCTCTATCTTAAGGGAATCATCACTGGTAAAACCGTCCTTGATTTCTGCAACGACCGTCAGGAAGTGGAAAAGCTCATCGGCAAGGTAAGAGCATAGTCAAGCACATAACACAACCTCGCTTCGTCCAGATTGTAATAGTTTAGTTTTTCTACAAGTTCCGTCTTAAAATTAGGGCTCTCGCCTTCATAACTCCCCTTTCCCCTCTTACTCTTAAGAGGGGAATCTTTAAGATAAGGATTCTTTCCTTACATATCCCTCTTAAGCAATATCCCCCTTAAGGTAAGGGGGACTACAGGGGGTTATGAATCTCTTAAGAGGGGGAATTTTGGAAAAACCTACCTGCTACCCCCGATTTCTGTAGTTGCCTGATCTGTCAGGCTGGTTGCCTTTAGTCATTGCGAGCCCCGATGAATCGGGGCGTGGCAATCTCCAGTTTTGGTCATTTATGTTTCGTGCTTTGATATTGTCCCGACTTTGTCGAGGATGCTCGAGGAAATCAGCATTTAGGATTTGGTGCT
>JBAUEM010000109.1:0-9713 GCA_049678605.1 Dehalococcoidia bacterium | reverse complement strand
GTTTAGAGATTATAATTTGGGATTTATCTATTGGGGGGCAAATTGACTAATACAAAACATACCTTAGTAGCTTTAGTGGAGGATAAACCGGGAGTGCTTAATCGAATAGCTAGTTTATTTCGAAGGCGCTCCTTTAATATTCAAAGTCTTGCTGTAGGTGGAAGTGAACATCCCGGCTTATCGCGCATGACCATTGTTTCTGTCGGTGATTCTGCTCAGATAGAGCAGGTGAGAAAACAACTGGACAAGCTAATCAACGTGATTAAAGTATCTGATATAACCGAAGAAGACATGGTGACCAGAGAATTGGCCTTAATTAAGGTGAAGGCTACTGCCTCGACAAGAAGCGAGATTATGCAAATCGTTGGCATTTTCCGGGCTAACATAGTTGATGTTGCTCCAGGTTCACTGACAGTGGAGGTGACCGGTGATGCAGATAAGCTGGATTCTCTGCTCGGCCTCCTTCGTGATTTTGGTGTTAAGGAGGTTTCACGAACTGGCAGGATAGCCTTAACTCGCGGAAGCAGTTCTTAAATAACTGCCGATAGTTGATAGCTGACGGCTGAAGGTTAACAAGGAGGGATTATGGCTAAAATTTATTACGACAAGGATGCTAACCTGGATTTGTTCAAAGGAAAGACAATTGGCATTATTGGCTTTGGGAGTCAGGGACATGCCCATGCCCAGAATCTAAGGGACAGCGGCTGCCAGGCCATTGTTGCTGAATTACCAGGCACTGAAGCCTGGGAGGCGGCAAAAAGAGCTGATTTTGAAGTAGCCACTGCCGCTGAAGTAGCCAGGAAGGCAAATATAATTGTTATGCTAGCTCCGGATACTTTGCAGCCCAGAATCTATCGGGAGTCAATTGAGAAAGAGATGGCCCGGGGCAAGACACTTATGTTTGCTCATGGTTTTAGTATCCACTTTTCTCAAATCGTGCCTCCAGCCGAGGTTGATGTTGGCATGATAGCGCCTAAATGCCCGGGACATATGCTCAGAAGACTTTATACTGAGGGTTCAGGAGCTCCGGCCTTGGTGGCTATCCACCAAGATGCCTCGGGGAAAGCAAAAGACACAGCTCTGGCCTATGCCCAGGGTATTGGTTGCGCTAGAGCCGGGGTTCTGGAAACGACTTTTGCTGAAGAGACTGAGACCGACCTCTTTGGCGAGCAAACGGTGCTTTGTGGGGGAGTCTCTTCTCTGATAAAGGCTGGCTTTGAAACATTGGTAGAGGCTGGCTATCAACCAGAGATCGCTTATTTCGAGGTTTGCCACGAGTTAAAGCTCATTGTTGACCTGATTTATCAAGGTGGCTTGAGTTATATGCGCTATTCGGTAAGTGATACGGCAGAGTATGGAGATTATACGCGGGGCCCACGAGTCATTGATGATTTGGTCAAGGAGGAAATGGGGCAAATCCTGGCTGAGATTCAGGATGGCAGCTTTGCTACAGAGTGGATTTCGGAAAACCAGGCCGGCCGTCCCAGCTTTAATGCCATGAAAAGAAAAGAGGCAGAGCATCCCATTGAAGTCGTGGGCAAGAAACTCAGGAGTATGATGCCCTGGCTGAAGGGCTAGGTATTATTTAAAAAGCTTGCTACTGACACACTATTGCGAGCTCTAAAAAAGTTTTGTAAAACTTTGTAATAATCTCCTGGCGCACACGCCAGCCCAAGATGGTGAATTTTGGTTAGCTTTATCTTATAATATTGAAAAGAGACTGGGAGGTGTGGCTATGCCATACTGTCAATACTGTGGGGAAAAAATAGATGAAGATGCGGTGTTTTGCCCTAAGTGTGGGGAAAGTTTAGTTGGGGATGATACAGGATGGCAAGAGTTTCAGATCCGGGAGAAAGTTGATGAAGCGAAACATAGGGCAAATATGTATACCATTTCGGCAATAGTTCTTGTAACGATGGGAATGATGGGCGGTAGTATCCTTTTTGTCTCATCGAGTCTGCTTGGGCTTTTTGGAATAGTGCTTGTTTGCTTGGGCATTGGATGTACTGCGTCGGCTGATCGATATGAACACAAAGCCAGGAATTTGAAGAAACGACTCAGGCGGGAAATTAACCTGAAGTTGTATTAGTAATATTAGCGCCTGAATTTACAATATCTTCTAGTTGGTCCTCGCAGAGTATTTCTCGTACACGCTTCTTGAAATTACGCCTTACTGAGCCGGGTGACTTTGGTTTAGTCTTAGATTCAAAAAGGCCCGCATTATCTCATTAAGGCAAAGTGCGCCTTAGTTCAAACACCACCGGGTTTGCTGGGTCAGGACAGGCAACAGTAGTCTTGTTTTTGTCTTGCTCCCAGGGGAAAGAACCGCCGAATTGCAGGACTTGAGCAAAAGGAAAAAGGGAGTAGAAAGCCCACGAGCAAAGGTTAGGCGGAGTTTGTTGTCCGATGACAAACTCATCACCAACCTTGTGTTGAGCCGCACAAGTCCCTTTCTGCGATATTACCTTAGCTATCACATCAGACATCTCAACCTCCTATTTCGCTACCGATTGGATTAAAACCTTTTACCTTCATTTCTGGTGAGGTCGACCTGAGTTGTCTATATAGTATATTATGGTATAGCGTAGCACAAGCGAGTGGCGGATGTACCGGATGTGTGCCGTCAGGGAAAATTATATGGCTGGAACCTATGTTCCAGCGTGTATTGATGAAAAGCATTGAATAAGGAATACAAAAAATTGCCTTTTCAGCTAGTATTAGACTGACTACGTAGTCATTTGTCACAAACATAGAAAACCCTTGAAAATGAAACATGGGTATCCAATAGGCAATTCCTCAAAATCTTCCCGTGGTATATCGTGTTTCGGACTCTTGGTATACCGTCGCTGGTGAGTAGGGCCACAAGTTGGGCTGAAGAGGCAATGTTCTGGCTTATTGAGCATAATCAATCGTCCACATCGATCGTCTGGCTATCTTGCCACTATGGAGTATATCGAAAGGGAATTTGCAATAATTTTCCCGGTGTTACCCATGTGGTCAGCCAGCACAACAGGTTGAGCTAGCTAAGCTTTGTTGCTATACTTGATTCCGAAAATGACTGATTGGAATTATTGCCAGAAGGACTTAGGAATATCTTTCCACCAGGAATCTTTACTGGAGCAGGCCTTCGTGCATCTATCTTATCTTAACGAAAATCCTGGTTTCGCCCGGCCTAGCAACGAGCGCTTAGAATTTCTTGGTGATGCCATACTTAACTTCATTGTAACGGAAAAGCTGTATGAAGAGTTTCCCAAACTACCTGAGGGAGAGCTAACTGAGATTCGTGCCTCTCTAGTTTGCCGCGATACTTTGGCTGAACTAGCTTCTTCGCTCAAGCTTGGTGACTGGCTCTTGTTGGGACGAGGTGAAGAAACAAACGGAGGAAGGGCGAAGGCGAGCAACTTAGCAAACGCTATGGAAGCACTGATCGGTGCCTTATATTTAGACCAGGGGCTAGCCAAAGCCAGGAGATTTATTCTCAGGCAGCTCAAGCCGGAATTGGAAAAAACAAAGGCAGGGAAGACAACCCCAAACTACAAGGCATTAGTGCAAGAGCTCATCCAGGGACAAAAGAGGCCAACGCCAGTTTACCGTTTGGTGGAAGCTACTGGTCCTGACCACAGTAAGCAATTTACCGCCGAAATCCTGGTAGAGGGGGAGGCATTGGGCAGGGGGACAGGACAGAGTAAGAAAGCTGCTGAGAGCCAAGCAGCAAAAGCAGCTTGGGAAAAACTGAGGTGTAGCTATGGGTAGACGAGATTATAGACGGCGAGAGTCAAAGAAACCCAAGAAGGGTACGCAGAAAAGCAAACCGATTTCGGAATTCGTGCCCCAGCTGGAGACAGAGGTAATCAAGAAAAAGAGGAAGCCCGCTGAGGAATACGAGGAATAGGTAGTTGGCAGCTTACCTGGAGCTTTACCGTAGTGGCAAGCTAAGGGAACGGATAGATGCGGCTGTATCTTTGCTCGAGAGTTGCTCCGTATGCCCTCGCAGTTGTGGTGTGAATCGCCTGGCTGGCGATGTAGGCAAGTGCCGCATACCCCGCGAAGCAATGGTGTCCAGCTATGGGCCTCACTTCGGCGAGGAAGCCCCATTAGTGGGCAAACATGGTTCGGGTACTATATTTTTCACTAACTGCAACCTTAGATGTCTGTTCTGCCAGAATTATTCCATTAGCCAGCTAGGCGAAGGCCGAAAAGTGAGCAAAGAAGAGCTGGCTGATATGATGCTCTCCCTTCAAGCTAAAGGATGCCACAATATAAACTTGGTATCCCCAACCCACGTAGTTCCTCAAATTCTGGAAGCACTGGAGCTAGCAGTGGAGTCGGGCTTGTATCTCCCCTTAGTATACAACAGCGGTGGCTATGATTCGGTGGAGACCTTGAGGATACTCGACGGCATTGTCGATATTTATATGCCTGACATGAAATATGACAATGAAGAGACTGCTAGAGAATTGTCGGGCATTGAAAACTATCCTGAGATAAATAAAGCAGCAATCAAGGAAATGCATCGGCAAACAGGCGACCTGGAGATAAACGTGGAGGGAGTGGCTCAACAAGGACTCCTGGTTCGCCACCTAGTTTTACCTCACGGATTAGCAGGAACAAAAGGGATAGTGAATTTTCTCAGCAAAGAAATTTCCCGCAACACCTATGTCAATATCATGGCTCAATACCATCCCTGCCACAAGGCTTTTCAAATTCCAGGTTTAGGGCGGCGAATATCATCCGCAGAATTCCGTGAAGCGTTATCCTTAGCCCAGGAAGCAGGGCTAAGTCGGCTGGATAAGATTAATTCCATAGAGATTCTTAGCGTTCGCTCGGAATGACAGAAAGTGGCTCAGGATGACAAAAAGGGGCTGGGAATGACGAGGATGACTCAGAACAACAAAATGGCTGATGTGGCACATCTTTCCGCCACAGTTTATGGTCGCGTGCAAGGCGTTTTCTTTCGCTACTTCGTCCGAAATGAAGCCAGGGGGCTGGGTTTAGAAGGCTATGTTCGCAACCTTGCCAGCGGCGATGCTGTGGAAGTTCAAGCTGAAGGGGAGAAGCGGCAGTTGAATAAACTACTGGGACAGCTTAAAGTAGGTCCACCAGGAGCTCGGGTTGAGAGGGTGGAAGTAAAGTGGGCAGACTATTCAGGGCGGTTCGACGATTTTAGCGTAAGATATTAACAGAAAGTTAAAAGTCAAAGCTTAAAAATCAAAATGGCAACTCAAAATGCAAAACTTCTTAATTTTTGCTTTTTGAATTTCTTAGTCCTCAAGTTGAACCCTGCCCTCACTAATCAGTCTTAAGTGCTCACAGTCAACTCCAGCTATTTGGGAAGCCTTAAGATCAATTTCATGAGGTTCGCCAGCCAGGATTTTCCCGTAATCATCCACTTCCCCTTTCGTGGGGTCATCAGTGTAGAAGAACTTTTGACGGGCTTCAATAATGCCCAAATCAAAAGGCAGGGTGAAGTAGAGGTCAGCAAGGACTTTTTCGATGCCTAATTCATATAGAGCTCCCCAACCACCCGATTTGTCCTTTTGATACTTGCTCACCGGCAGCAGACTCAAAAGGTTTGCTACACTGAAGTGACCAGAGCTACCACCAACATTGAAGGGGGTAACGCTGATCAAGAAGTCGCTGCGCAACACCACATTGGGCACCCACAAACTCTCCACAGCATGGAATTTAGATAAAGGATTCTGTACCTCTATAAAAATGGAATCTCTGATATCGAGCATGAGAACGTGATGAAAGTTATATCCTAAAGCTTGATATATTGGGTAAATCGATTCACCGCTAGAAGTCCCGTCAGCAATGAGGATATCGGCATTACTAACTTTCCTGATACCTCTGATAATAGTACTCAGTAGTTTGGGACTTGTAGTTACAGGGTACGGCAAGGGATAACCAGCACAGGGTTTGATCAAAACTCGTCTTGCCCAGGAAAGCTGTGGGGGAGGAGTAAACACAAAATCAGAATCTTTGACAATCATTGACTTCGTATCAGCGGCCAAATTTCAATAACTACAAAGCCGGTTGCAATAGCACGATTTCGGTAGCAGCCGGAAGCCTTTCTCGTTCGAAGTCCACTTCACTATCTCCCACCCTTCTCACATTTTTCTTGCCCTTAAGGAAATCCTCGACACCGGCTATAGGATAGGCACACCTGGGCGTCTTAAAATGCATGGGAATAACTACTTTCGGCTTTAATTTATCACATACTCGGCTAGCTACAGGTGCATCGATGGTATAGAAGCCACCCACAGGAACAAACAGTATATCTACGGCACCGATTTCAGCGATTTGCCCTGGGCTAAGCATATGTCCTAAATCACCCAGGTGGCAAAGCCTTACGTCATCTACGTCGAAGCAAAAAACAGTGTTCGGCCCTCTCTGTTCACCCTGAGAGGCATCATGGTAAGCGGCGATGCCTCTAAACTGAATACCTTTGGCGGTTTTTGTGCCGCCACCTTTAACCACTTCAGGTTTCCCTTGCACTGCCGAAACATTACTGTGGTCATCATGTCCATGGCTTACCAAAACAATATCCGCAGTTTCCTTGATGGGCGAATAATTAATACCCTCACCCACAATATAAGGGTCGGTGATTATTCTTACACCGCCCGTGGAGGTGACCAAAAAGCAAGAGTGACCCAACCACTTTACCTTCATAGAGCCTCCTGACTCTTCGCCTCGCTCAAAGCTAATTCGACTAAGGTTCTAACCCCGACTCCAGTGGCCCCTTTTATTATGTAGCCATTCTCCTTGTTCGAAGAAGCAGTGCCAGCTATATCGATATGAACCCAGGGGGTATTATCAACAAATTCAGCCAAGAAGAGGGCAGCGGTGATGGCTCCGCCATACCTGTTGCCGGTATTCTTAACATTGGCAATCTCGCTTTTGTTTTGTTCCTTATACTCCTCAGGCATGGGCATTTGCCACATTCTCTCCCCGGTTCTTTCCGCAGCTTTGAGGACTTTATCTACCAGGTCTTGGTCATTGCTGAAGAGACCGCTATAAAGGGTGCCTAAAGCAACACGACAGGCTCCGGTCAAAGTAGCCAAATCTATCAGGGGAGATAAACCGAGCTTCTGGGCATAACTCAGGGCGTCAGCCAGGATAAGCCTTCCTTCGGCATCGGTGCTTATTACTTCTATGGTCTTGCCATTCAACGCCTTCAGTACATCCCCTGGTTTCAGGGCGCTGCCGCTGGGTAAATTCTCGGTAGCCGGAATAATGGCGGTGACATTAATCTTCGCTTTCAACTGAGCAATAGCCCCAAGTGCAGTCATAACTGCCGCAGCACCGGCCATGTCATCCTTCATCTCACCCATCCCCTCCGAGGGCTTGATGGAGATGCCCCCGGAATCAAAAGTTATGCCCTTGCCCAGAAAGCCAAGGGCTTTTTCAGAACGTTCATCTCCTTTATAGCTGAGAGTTATTAGCTTTGGGGGCTGGTTGCTTCCTTTCGCCACCCCTAGGAGTGCTCCCATGCCCATCGCCTCCATGTCCTCTCGGTCAAAGACTTTGAAATCTAAATTATATTTGCTAGCTATTTCTTTAGCTGCTTCAGCCATCTGGCTGGGTGTCATGTAGTTAGCTGGTTCATTAACCATATCCCGAGCCAATTTGGTAGCTTCAGCTACCACCTTCCCCTTGCCAATGGCCGGCTCCAGGATTGGAACTTTCCCCTTTTCTCTTACCACTATCAGCATTTCTTCGATATCCTCATATTCAGGCTTCTTATATTTGGTGAAGCTATAAAGCCCGAGAAGAGCGCCCTCAGCTATTGCTTCAGCTGAAGCTTCAAGCTCAATATCACCTATGCCAGCACCATGAAGTATTGTAGCTATCTTGTGACAGTTCAATTTACGTAATGCCCGACAAAATTCTCCGGCTACCCCGCGAATTTTATCCACATTGAAATCCTGGCGCTTGCCCAACCCGGCAATAGCTACTATCCCTGCTGGCAGTTTCCCAAACGTATGGACAATGTTAACTTCTCCAAACTTACCCTTAATCTCACCTCGGCTGATGAGAGAACTAATAGCTCCGTCCAAAGCTTTATCCACAGCAGCGGTAGCGCCGCCCGGTTGTTCCACACCTTCAAAAAGATTTACCACAATGGCATCAGCTTCGATTTGAGCTATGTCTCCAACTATAACTTTAATCTCCAAGATTCGTCTCCCTAAAATGTGTAAATTTTAGAACATTTATTTTACTTTATTTGGATGAAGAATTGAAGAGGTCAATAAAGGAAATTTTGCTCTTATCTCTTTGTTGCTCGCACAATCTTATCGATTACGGCAGTAATATCCTGCGAGGTATCAACAACAAGATGATTGCGAGAAATCTTTTCCCTTCGAGGCTTCATTTTATTATACACTTCCCAACCGGCTTCCGAGTCATTCTGAGGCATAGCTGCTTTTTCTCGGGCAAGAAGGCGTTGCCGCACCACTTCGGTGGGAGCTTCAACCCAGACCAGGATGAGCTTTGCCCCTGCTCTTTCTGCAGCGCGGTATAAATATTCTCGATGGTGCTCCAACAGGTTTGTGGCATCAAAGATGACGGGTATTCCCTTCCTTAAAAGCTCTTCGGTGAGAACATGGCAAGCAGAAAAAAGCCGCTTATTTTCACTTTCCTTATACTGGGGGGAGGGGAACAGGATTTTTCGCAAAGTATCGCTTGCTAAGATGAGAAAAGACAACCTTTCAGCCAGCTTGCGGCAGAAAAAAGACTTACCCGTGCCTGGCAAGCCACTGACCACTATAAGTGGAGGCTCTACCTGGGGTTGAGGTAAGCCATTAAGACTTTGTCTTAATTTCTCTACATCTTCATCTAAGCTACCTGCCATAACATCACAATTATCACCATGAGTCAGCTTATGTGTCAAGATGCTGTCTTCATTCAGTACCTTAGTGACATTTCTTTTTTGTCATTGCGAGGAGCAATAGCGACGAAGCAATCTCTAAGCGAGGTTACTCAGTTCACCTATAACAGGCTCCAGCTTCGCAATGAGATTGCCACGCCCCGACAAGTCGGGGCTCGCAATGACAGGATGAGTGTCATTGTGCATTGAAGCCTCTATATTTCCCGGGGATGACTATCAGGCGCACCGCTTTGAAGGCTTCGAGCCTATGTCTTTGTCAATCCGACTGTGTTAAGAAATGCGGCGACGACAATTGGATCGAACTGAGTGCCAGCACAACGCTTAATTTCTTCTACAATTTCCGTGATGGACATTGCTGACCGATACGGTCGGTCGGATATCATAGCATCAAAGGCATCGGCTACAGCTATGATTCTGGCTTCTAACGGTATGTCACTGCCCGCTATAACCTGATGAAGTCCGCTGCCGTTATAATGGTCGTGGTGGTGCTCAATCATCTCGATTATTTTCCCATTAACCACCGGCCGAACAATTTCGGCGCCGACATGAGCGTGAATCATAATGTGCTCGTACTCTTCACGTGTCAGCCTGTCGGGCTTATTTTGGATAGCCTGGTCAACCGCAATCTTCCCAATGTCGTGGAGTAAACTTCCCCAGCGCAAGTCTTCCATATCCTGTGCGGATAGACCAAGTTTGTTGCCTAAAGCTAATGCTATCTCGGTCACCCGGCGGGAATGTCCACCAGTGTACCTGTCCTTAGCTTCGAGGGCAGATACCAGTGCCTCAATGGCGCCAAGGAAAATTTTTCTAATCTCTCCCGTCT
>JBAUEM010000108.1:0-1821 GCA_049678605.1 Dehalococcoidia bacterium | reverse complement strand
GCCTAACTCGCTGAGGAAGTTCTCAAATCGGCGTCTATCCTCAGCCAGGTCAATAGTTTCGGCACTGGAGCCAAGGAGAGGCATCCCACTGCGAAACAGGGGTTCAGCCAGATTTATAGCTGTCTGACCACCGAATTGAACAATAGATGGTGGGGGAGCATTATCTGAAGATTCGCTCTCGTTTTCCAAGATGTCACGCAGGCTTTCCTCATCCAGAGCTTCAAAGTAGAGGCGGTCGCTGGTGTCAAAATCGGTGGACACTGTCTCCGGGTTGGAGTTGACCATAATACTTTTGAAGCCTGATTCCTGTAGCGCCCAGGCGGAGTGAACGCTGCAGTAGTCAAATTCAATGCCCTGAGCAATGCGGATAGGTCCGCTGCCAATAACTATTGCCTTGTTTCCCTGGCTCGGCTTAGCCTCATTCTCCTGCTCATAGGTGCTGTAGAAATAGGGGGTAGCCGCATCAAACTCAGCGGCACAGGTGTCTACCATTTTGTAAACGGGGCGGATATTCCAGTCGTGTCGTAACTGCCTCACTTGCTCAGGGAGTCTATCGGCTAAGGTTCCAATCTGCTCATCAGAGAAGCCGAGACGTTTTGCCTGTCGCATAAGCTCTGGCGTTAGGGGTTGAGACAGGAGTTGTTTTTCCATATCTATAATATTCTGGAGCTTAGTGGTAAACCATAGGTCAATCTTGGTCCGTTTGGCTATCTCTTTGGCGCTTATTCCTCGCCGTAAAGCGGCCATAATCGCCCATAACCTGAGGTCGTTAGGTTCCAGGGGGTAAGCATCGATGTTGCCTCCCGGCTTCCAGTCCCGGTCTTCCCACAGTAACGACCTGTTGCCGAACTCAAGGGAGCGTATTGCTTTTTGCAGGGCGGCCTCAAAGCACCTATCAATAGCCATTACCTCACCGGTGGCTTTCATCTGTGTTCCTAAAACCCGGTCACCCGAAGCGAATTTATCAAATGGCCAGCGGGGAATCTTGACCACCAGGTAATCCAGTGTTGGCTCAAAGGCGGCCATCGTCTTTCCGGTTACTGCATTAGGGATTTCATCGAGTCTTTTACCTACCGCTATCTTGGCGGCCACGCGGGCGATGGGATAGCCGGTAGCTTTGCTGGCTAGGGCTGAACTACGGCTGACCCGGGGGTTGACTTCAATTACATAGTAATTATTGCTCTCAGGGTCAAGGGCAAATTGTATATTACAGCCGCCCTCAACCCCCAGCGCCCGGATAATCTTGAGGCTGGCTGTCCTCAGCATCTGGTGTTCTTTATTGGTCATAGTCTGGCTGGGAGCAACCACAATGCTGTCGCCGGTGTGCACCCCCATCGGGTCAATATTTTCCATATTACAAACGACGATGCAGTTATCGGCGCCGTCACGTATGACCTCATACTCTATTTCCTTCCAGCCAGCTACCGATTCTTCTATTAGCACCTGATGGATAGGGCTGGTAGCCAGTCCCAGGGTTGCTGCTTTATCCAGTTCCTCCCAGGTGGTAGCGAAGCCGCCTCCAGTTCCTCCCAGGGTGTAAGCCGGGCGGATTATCAATGGCAACCCCATCTTTTTGGCTGCTTCTCTGGCTTGCTCCAGGGTATTGACGGTAGCACTGGGTGGCACCGGCTCGCCGATGTTAATCATCATCTGCTTGAATAGCTCGCGGTCCTCTCCGTTTCTTATTGTTTGTATCGGCGTTCCCAGGGATCTGACATTGTATTTATCCAGAATACCGGCATCAGCTAAATCAACGGCTAGATTAAGCCCCGTCTGACCGCCGAGGGTGGGCAGCAGCCCATCGGGGCGCTCGCGCTCAAT
>JBAUEM010000107.1:0-15413 GCA_049678605.1 Dehalococcoidia bacterium | reverse complement strand
TCTACCAGGCTGCTATAATGTCGCAAAGGGAATTGCGTTTACTAGGAGACGGATGGCTCAGAAGAAAGCAGCCAAAAAGACAGGAAAGAAAGAGCGGAAGAAAGCCTCTGAATATCTTCGGAAGGGCCCGAAGAAGTGATGAGATAAGGGTCGATTTATTTGCTATCTTGAGCGGATTCTGTTTTATTCTTGCCCTACAGATAGCAAGGGAATAAAATGAACGTGGCCCAGCTGGCGGATTTTGGGAAGGCTTCCTAGTCCGACACGGTTATGCAATCCTTTATGTTTTCAAATGTCGCGGGGCCGATGCCGCTGACCTTAAGCAGGTCCTCAATCCTTTTGAAAGGGCCGTTTTCACTGCGGTAATCCAGAATAGCCTGGGCTGTAACCTCTTCTACAGCCGGGCAGGGCTTCGAGAAGCCAGGCTTCTGCGCGGTTGATGTCTTAGCTTTGAAGCTTGCGGTGTCTCGTCGTGACCAGCTCACGCCGTCAATCGAGAGAGCTGCCAGAACAATCAAGGGTATTAAGGTAATAACTCATCAGGCGGGGAAGCTGTGCAACCCACAGCTTTCCCCGCCATCAGCTTTTCAGGCTAATTACCTGTTCATGAAGCCAGTCGTTTCCTTCGCACCGTCCACACCAGCAATCCAGCAAACAGGCTTATCATAGCGACTGTGCCCCAGTGGTTTACGGTGGGCACCCCCGGGGGTGGCCGGCGAGTTCCGCCGCAGTCCTCGCAGTACTCAAACACATCGGGCAACCAGGGGCCGTAAAGCACATTAACGCTTATCTTATCCCCGGTGCCCGGCGAATGGGAAGGCCCAGAGGCATCGCCCCACCAGTTGTCGGTGGCATCAACATCTGGAGGATTCTCTTTGTAGACTCCATAGTCCGTGTTGCGATATATATCGTTGCAGTTTACTTTGTTGCCCACACATTCATCGATGGCACTGCAGAGATGTACACCCTCTACGTTGTCGTGAATCTTGCTCTTGGTGATGAAGTTGTCGCCGCTTTTGTCGATGTAGAATCCGTAGCAAGTGTCATGAATGTTAAATGACTCGAATGTGTTTCTGTTTGAGCCCTCGGTGTCTTTCTCCAACCCGATGCCGATGCCGCAGCCGGCCCACGCGTTGATGTTCCAGATTTCACTACTTGAAGCGAACGTGTTGTCACTCGAGTCCAGCAGTAAGATACCGTAAACGTACTTGTCACCATATACGTCCGATATTGAAAGGTCTCCGAGCGTGTTGTTGTGTGAGTACGAGAGCTGAATGCCCTCGGACCAATTTCCCCCGGTTATGCTGTTAATCGTGATTTCGTCAAACATGTTGCCGCTTGACCAACTCAGATGGATGCCGTACGCGCAGCTGTTCCCCCGGGGGTCGCCGTCGGTATTGTCCACGTCGTGAATGTTGATGTCGGTGAACTGGTTGCCGGTACTATCGTAACACCAGATGCCGCGGGGTTGATAGTCTGAAGTTATGTCGTAAATCTCGATTGAGCTGAACGTATTACCATCAGAACCTTTATCCATAAAGATGCCGGCTGGCTCCTTAGTCCATGGCCCACTACCCATTGTCAGGTGGTAAATCTCGAGGTTGGATATGTGGCAGTCGTTTGCAGCGCCCATGTAGATGCCATTACCTGTATTGGCCCAATCATATACTTTTGCGTTTCTCAATTCAAACCATGAGATGTTCACCTCATCAGCCCAAATATTGAGAATGTTTTTCTCTGCATTGTTAGCATCTATTATGGAAGTTGCCCCTCCAGCGCCGATGAGGCTGACACCGTTGGTATTAAAGTCTATGGGAAAATTCTCCCCATTGGCCGGGTCATAGAGTCCGTCGGCGACATGGATGACGTCGCCAGGGGTCGTGGCACCGGTCTCCACAGCGTAGGTTATGGTTTTCCACGCATTTAACCAATCCAAGCCACTTTTGCTGTTATTCCCAGTCGTAGTCACATAGTAGTCCATCGCCGGACTAACTGCCTCCACTGTTCCTCTCAGTGGCACTGCCACCACCCCCAAGGACAACACCAGTGCCAGGGCAACTAACACATAAGTTGATTTGGCATACCATTGCGTCTTACTCATTTTTATTCCTCCTCTCACAGCATCATTTGCTGTGTTTTATCCTACCCATATGGTAAATTGATATATCTCATTTGTCAATAGGTTTTAGGTGAAATTTCGTCAATAAATGTGTTGAAAGGTCAAGCAACGGCGAGCACCCTTCCCGCTTAGCTTCAAGTGTATCCCGAGAGTCGGCGCCTGGGAAAACCTGCATCATCTTCTCCGGAACGCCTGGTTTCCTAAAGCTGTGCTCCGCCAGTAAAAGTGTCTCCAGATTACCGTCAAGTTTGCTCGCTGACGCCTGGAACAGAGATGACGGTATCTCCTCAGGACAGGCAATAATTGCCAATTTCGTGGCACGATTACCATGCCCTAGCGTTTCAAAGCGCCAGAATTGACACCCTATCAAGAGAACGGGGATACACCGGTAGGCTTCCTTGTCATCAACCTTTCAGGCTGCTCGTCTGCCTTCTCCGCACCCTCCACACCAGCAATCCAGCAAACAGGCTTATCATGGCGACTATGCCCCAGTGGTTTGCGGTGGGCACCCCCGGCGGTGGACGACGAGTTCCGCCGCACTCCTCGCAGTACTGAAACTCATCGGGCAGCCAGGGGTCGTAAATCACGTTGCCGAAGACCGTGTCACAACCTGTAGCTCCTGGTCCTTCGACGCAGCCCCACCAGTTGCCGGTAGCGTCGACTGCTTCATCATGGTTCTGGTTGTATATGCCGGTGCGCACACCATCATCAATAATTTCGTAGCACACGCCGTAGGGCAAGTTGCCAGCGATGTTATTACAGTGGATGACATTCCCAGAGGTAGGATAGCCGTGGAAGCTGACGATATGGATGCCTGAACCGTCTCCCCCCTGGTTGTTCAGGATATTGTTGCGTAATATCTGATTATCATTGCCCTCGACCACAATGCCGTCTTCATTATTCCTTATCTCATTATCCGAAATGATATTCTGGTCCGACGGACCAGTCAGGTATATACCGATTAAGTGATTAGTAACAATATTGTGGCTGATGGTAGCGCCGTCAACTTCACAGGGCGTGCCCAGCTCTATGCCATTCGAGCTATTGTTGTCAATGATGTTGTGGTGGACGATGACCGTAGCAGCGCCCGCCGGCACTGCATTGTAAATCTCAATGCCATCGTCGGTGTTTTCCTTGATGCGGTTATCGGGACCGATGGTCAGAACCGCTCCCGGCCATACCCAGTAAACATATATGCCGTCCCCCTCATTGCCGGTATAGAGTTCCCCGTGGCTGTCCTTCCAGGCGCCTATGTCGTTGTCGGCAATGGTAACCTCTCCATAGATATGTTCGATGAATATCCCGGTATTATCGTTTCCCCAAGCGTTCTCCGAAATCTTGTTATGCTCGATGGTGACCGTGCCGGAATCGCCCACCTGGTAGATATAAATCCCCTCACCGTAGTTGCCAAGGTAGTGCTGGGGGTCGCCAGAATGACCATAGTCTCCGGGATAACAGGTCCAGCCGCCGATTATATTTCGGAGGATGGTGATGCTGCCGTAGATAGCGCTGAGTCCATCGCCAAAATTTATCCCAGCATTGCCATTCTGAGAGATAGCGTTGCCTTCGATGTTGATACTGCCCGTGTTGGCCACGTGAGCAACATGGATGCCATGGTCTTTGTTGCCGCTAAATCTGACATCACCATACGCCCAGGGGCCGATTACGTTGTCCTCGATGTTGACACTGCCATGAACGCTAAGGACAGACGGGAAGTCTATGCCATCATCGCCGTTTTCCACAATAAAGTTATCCTCAATGGCAACATTGGACTCTAACGGGACATCGTCAATGCGTATTCCGTCTTCATTGTTCCCGTAATATACAGGCTGCGCTGGTCCACCCCCCCACCAGCCGCCGATGATGTTATCGAGAATGTTCACTGTGCTCCAGGCTTGCCAAATGTATATCCCGGAACCACCATTTTGGGAAATGATATTCCTCTCGATATTGAGTACATCGCCACCGCCAACCACAAGTATGCCATCAGAAATATTGTCATGGATGAAGCAGTCGAGGATATTCACTGTGCTGAAGACTTCGCTGATATATATGCCGTAGGAGTCGGCTCCGGTTATCTCTAATCCCTGCACGGTAACATCCACATCGCCCTCTATCCGAATTATCGACTGTACCGCAGGGTCAATAGTGGTATCCTGCCAGCCATCTGTGGACTGCAGGGTCAGCGACTTGTTTATGAACAGAGTCTCGTAGTACTTCCCCGGGTGCACCAGGATGGTGTCGCCGGGAGCGCTGGCATTGATGGCGGCTTGAATGGAGGTATAACATGGAGAAGGAATACCGGTACAATTTATGGCTACGTGCCTTTCTGTTTGTGCCCCCACAGTTCCCGCCATTGGCACCGCCACTAGTCCCAGAGCCAGCACCAATGCCAGAGAAACCAGGATTGATAAACCTTTCCACGTTCTTAATCTAGCCATTTTCATCCTCCTCTGACGGGATTGCCAACTTCGATATACGCCTCGCCCTTATCCAAAAAGGTCTTCATTCATGTCCCTAATTCCTACAACTTTTCAAGTTAATCACTCATTCACGAGGCAGATAGCCTTCTCCGCACCCTCCACACCAGCAACCCAGCAAACAGGGCCGTCATGGCGACTATGCCCCAGTGGTTTACGGTGGGAACTCCTGGAGGGGGTCGAGGAGTTCCACCACACTCCTCGCAGTACTGAAACTCATCGGGCAACCAGGGGTCGTAAATCACATTGCCGAAGACCAGGTCACAACCTGCAGCTCCGGGTCCTTCGATGCATCCCCACCAGTTGCCGGTGGCGTCGACTGCTTCATCACCGTTCCAGTTGTACATGCCGTCGAGCCTGCCATCCCAAATAACGCTTTCGTAGGACACGCCGTAGGGCAAGTTGCCGACGATGTTGTTACAGTGGATGATATTTCCATAAATAGGATAACCGTGGAAGCTAACGAGATGGATGCCTGATCGTTCATCCCCGTAGTTGTTCAGGATATTGTTGCGCAATATCTGGTTATCGTTGCCCTCGACCACAATGCCGTCTATATTGTCCCTTATCTCGTTATCCGAGATAATATTCTGGTCAGACGGGCCAGCCAGGTATATACCTACAGTGTTGTTACTAACGGTATTGTGGTTGATGGTAGCGCCGTCAACTTCACAGCGGCAGCCCAGCTCTGTGCCATTCGAGCCATTGTTACCAACGGTATCGCAGTCTATCATATCGCCGTCAACTTCACAAGGCGCGCCCAGTTGTATGCCATTCCAGCTATTGTTGTCAATGGTGTTGTGGTGGACGGTGACTGTGGCTGCTCCCGGGGGCTGGGCATTGCAAATCTCGATGCCGTCGCCTAGGTTTTTCTTGATGGAATTGTCGGGACCGATGGTCAGTTCTGCTCCAGAAAATACGTTGACGATGAGTATTCCCGCCCCGTTATTGCCAAGATACGATGCCCCGTGTCGATCAGTCCAGCTGCCAATGTCGTTGCCCTCGATGGTGACTACACCGTAGATATTCTGAATGTATATCCCGGTCTCGTCAATCGCGCCCGTATGGTTCTCGGAGATCTTGTTATCCTCGATGGTGACTGTGCCAGAAGCCCCCGACTCCCCCACCTGATTGATCTCGATTCCCCTATCTCCGTTGCCGTGGTAGTGCTGCGGGGAGCCGGAATAGCCATAGTCTCCGGGATAGCAAGTCCATGCGCCGATGAGGTTCTCGACGATGTTGACGGTGCCGCAGATAGGGTTAACTCCAAACCCAAAATTGATCCCATCGCCCCAATTCTCGGAGATAGCGTTGCCTTCGATGTTGATGTTGCCCGTGTCGGCCACGTGACCAACATGGATGCCATGGCCACCGTTGCCGTCAGTTCTGAAATTACCATACGTCCAGGGGCCGATTACGTTGTCCTCGATGTTAACATTACCGTGAACGCTAGTGACAGACGGGAAGTCTATGCCATCATCGCCGTTTGCCACAATAAGGTTATCCGCGATGGTAACATTGGACTCTACCGGGACCTCGTCAATGCGTATTCCGTCGTCAGCATTCCCGTCATATGCAGGTTGCGCTGGTCCACCCCACCAGGCACCGATGGTGTTATCCCGGATATTCACTGTGGTCCAGGCCTGACTCATATATATCCCAGACCCGCCGCCGGCGAAACCATTCTGGGAGATGATATTCCTCTCGATATTGAGCAGGTCGCCATCGCCAACCACACGTATGCCATCAAAAGCGTTATCGTGGATGCAGCAATCGAGGATATTTACTATGCTGTCAACATCAGTGATATATATCCCGTAGGAGCCGGCGGTTATCTCAAAGCCCTGCACGGTAACATTCACATCGCCCGAAATGGTAATTTCGGGTTGGTTGACGATGTCATCAATGATCGTATCCTGCCAGTTGCCGCTGACTGACTGCAAGGTCAGCGACTTGTTTATGACCAGATTCTCGATGTACTTCCCCGGGTGCACCAGGATGGCGTCGCCGGGAGCGCTGGCATTGATGGCGGCTTGAATGGAGGTATAACATGGAGAAGGAATACCGGTACAATTTATGGCTACGTGCCTTTCTGTTTGTGCCCCCACCGTTCCTGCCACTGGCACTGCCACTGCTCCCAGAGCCAGCATCAATGCCAGAGCAACCAGAATTGCTAATCCTTTCCATGTCTTAACTTCGGCCATTCTTCCCTCCTGGTAGTATTACTAAGTTCGATGTACTTCTTAGCCTCAACAAAAAGCGCTCGATGTCCTTAATCTCTGCCACCTTTTAAGGTTAATTACTCATTCTTGAAGCAGCTTGCCTTCTCCGCACTGTCCACACCAGCAACCCAGCAAACAGGGTTATCATGGCGACTATGCCCCAGTGGTTCACGGTGGGCACCCCCGGGGGTGAAGGTGGAGCTGCTTCTAATTGGTTTGGTATACCACTTTGTTTTACTCATCTTCACCACACCTTAATCCTTTGCCTGTCTTACCTGAGGCTGAGCCTTCACATCTCAAGTCCGAGGCCGATAGTCCTATCCGTATTAGTATTATATCACCCTTGTCAACGCCTTAATAGAGTCTTGTTAAGGAACGAGGCAAAATCGGGTGAGGTCTGGCAATATTGTGTATCAGCGTTATAAAGTGCCCAGTATGGTTTTTGCAGCTAGGGCGGCGTTGAAATAGTCACCTTCACGAATGCCCGTGCGGAATGAAATTACGACTTTGAGGAGGCAAGTAGCTCTAACAAGAAATAAATGAGACCCGTATTAGGCGGCTAAGCTGCGTCGCCAGCAAGTTTCTTCAGGCCGCATTTTGGGCTAATCACTTCAGAAAGCCAGTCGCCTTCTCCGCACTGCCCACACCAGCAATCCAGCAAACAAGGTTATCATGGCGACTATGCCCCAGTGGTTCACGGTGGGCACCCCTGGTGGGGGAGGAGCTTCGCGGCACTCCCGGCAGTTCTGGAACTCATCCCGCAACCAGGGGGCATAAATCACGTTGCCGAAGACCAGGTCACAACCTGCAAATCCGGGTCCTTCGATGCATCCCCACCAGTTGCTCCTGGCATCTAGCATCCCTTCAGGCTCATTATAGACACCATAGGAACCTGACCCTTCAGGTGAATTGCCCACGATATTGTTGCAGTTGATGACAGTGCCAGTGCAATTAAAGCCAACATGGATTCCGCTATAGAACCCTCCCGTGTTCTCCAGGATGTCATTTCGCAGAACATCATTGTTGTGTGAGTCATAAAGATAAATCCCTTCGTCATTATTATGTATGTTGTTGCCTGTGATATCCACACCCTCACATGCCTGCAGAAAGATGCCAGCCCAGTTGCCATAGATGTTGTTGTCCATAATTCGGTTGTCATCAGACGCATAAGCGCTAATTCCGTCTTCACCCCAATAACCATAGTTATTAGCTATCTCATTACTCGATATTATATTGTCAGAACTCAAATAAAGGACTATTCCAGAATGCCCGTGGCCTGAGGCGTACCTTTCCAGGAAATATCTCCTGGCGAAAGGGATGTCAGTCAATAGTCTCTCCACCATCTCCTCGTGTGCTTCGCCTTCTGCCGGCACTAATGATTTGTAATATCCTGTCGCTTTCACGATGTATGACCTATCATAATCGGGGTTTGGCGGCACCTCATCGAAGCCCAGATGGGCATAATCTCCCTTTTCCATCGTCAGGTAGTCATCGTCGTCTGAGAGTATTTCCGGTGCAACATCTATCCCATTGTTATCGACAGCTGTTGTAGCCGATAGCAGGGTGACGCAAGCGTCATCAACGGTATCGTTATCGGTATCGGTGCACTTAGTAACACCATCAATCAAATCGGTAGTGGTAACAGCCTCATCCGCTGAATAGTCCATCCTCACCGAGTCTATGAGTACCAGACCTGTTGTAGACACGAGTCTGATTCCTATTGTCTCTCCTTCTATGCCAGAGACATCGATGGTTTTTATCACATCTCTGGCTATCCAGGGACCGGGAGGAGCAAATATTCCTTGGTGGATCCATTTGCTTCCGTTCCAGGCTGCCAGATGAAGCCGACCTAGCGATACACTGAAAGCACGTAATTTTGCCACTTCGCTGGGATTCGAGTTGAGTTCGTCATACCAGTCATCCAGCTTTTCACCCAGGAGTTTGAAAATGGTAACGCCTGGTAACTCACTCAGCTCACTGAACTTGTAATTCAGTACCACCTTGGCGCTTTCGGCATCCGTGGGCTTCTCAAATGTTAGAGTGATACCGTCTATTAGGTCTTCTTCTTGATTGAAGTCCTTATTAGCCAGATTGCTGCTCCAGTAGACTCCATCTTTCTCAGTCACGTTGTCCAGACACTCAGTCCCGTCATCCTCCTCCCCTGCTATGGGAGCGTAAGGCGCTCGGAGCGTGTGTATGTTTCCCAAGTGATCGGGGATGATTTCCGTCCCCGCTGGATGGTCTACAACGATGAGTTTCAGTTCGTTCATGTAGCCTGTTTCGTCTAGTTCCTCGGTCACTTTCAATAGATATTCGCCATCCACTGGCGTTAGATGCTCCAGCTTATCATAGTCCGTTCTCTCGAATGCCTGGACTATGGCTCCGGAGAACACATCTGAATCAAACTGATATTCCTGTCCATTCCAGGAATAGACGAATGGGCAGCTTATCCACCATTCCTCCCAGTTGTCAGAGACGATGTTGTCCGTTATTGTATTGTGGTGGGAGTCATATAGGTATATTCCGTCGCCATTACCAGTTATGATGTTATGCGAAATCTCGCAGTGGTTAGCCCCGTCGAGGTACACACCTGCATATCCCCCCCATCTATCTGCTCCCGTGATGGTAAATCCACTTATGGTCACATAAGTTGCATTTACAGAAAACACATTGTCCGTCGCTCCCTGTGCATCCACGGTCACTACATCCCTACCCTCGCCTTGCAGGGTGAGCGATCTGTCTATATCCACAGTTTCATTATAGGTGCCTGCCGCCACATGCACCGTGCCGCCTTCAGCGACGTTATCAACGCCGTCCTGAATTCGGCAGTAAGGGTCAGCCTGCGTGCCACTGCCTGTATCTGGACAGGAAGGGCCTGTATCATCCACCCAAACTTGGTTGGGCTGTGCCTGCACAGTTCCCGCCATTGGCACCGCCACTGCTCCCAGAGCCAGCACTAGTGCCAGGGCGATCAGGATTAACAAACCTTTCCATGTCTTTAGTCTAACCATTTCTTCCTCCTCTGACAGGATTGTCAACTTCGATATACTCCTCGCCGGGTATGGCATCGGCAATCGCCTGACGCAGGCTTCCTGCCCCGCTGTTATTGTTATTAGTCACCTGGATGGTAGCGGCATTAGCCACCATCGCTGGTGCTAGCGCAAGCGCCACAACTGCCACAAGCCCGCAAGTGAAGATTAAACGTAGCCGTTGGGAAACCTTGCCCGCCACTGCTGCCTTATTCATAGCTCCCTCCTTATCAGGGTTTGTGCCCGCGTAACCCTGAACCTCAATTAACCCCCGAGTCAAGTGCTTTATTTGCCTCGCTCGAGGCCAACCTGTTCCGCCTTGACTCGACTCTTTTTGCCAATATACCTCAAGAGGCAGCGGGAGTCAATACCTCGGAATTTGACTCAAAAGATTTCTAATCCGACACAGTGATGTAATCTTTTATCTTGTCAAACGTCCCCTCGCCGATGCCGCTGACCTGAAGCAAGTCCTCAATGCGCTTAAACGGTCCATTTTCGTTGCGATAGTCCACGATAGCTTGCGCCCTGGTCTCGCCTATCCCCGGCAGGGCTTCGAGAAGCCAGGGTTCAGCTCGATTAATGTCTATCTTCTGGGGAGATTGTTCTTCGCCTTCCCGTGGAATATAAAGCTCAATATGGCTGAGGTCGGCATCGGGTTCAATGCCGGCATCGGAAAGGAGTGTCTGCAAGGTATCACCTTCCTTTAAAGAATAGATGCCGGGGTTAGCCACAGCGCCGCCCATGTAAATCTCCCCGCTTGGCTCTGGAAGCTCTGTTTGAGATAGAACGATTTCCACGGGCTGGCTTCTGCTGTGCTGCACCGCCAGCATGACGCCGCCAGCTATTGCGGCGATAACCAGAAAAACAGTTACGAATAGGTAAAATCTATCGGCACGGCTCATGGCATAGCTCCTTTCTCAATAAATAGCGTTCTACATAATATTCTATAATAAAATCCCCTTCCCTCCCTTACATTTTAAAACAGCCTCCTCCTCTAGTAAATTCAGCTTGTTGTGAAATGGGTTTTTGATGTTGCCCCCCCTCTTGACTTCACTATAAGCCTACCATACAATCTGGTAATAAAACTAAATGTTCAATTAAAGGAGGACAAATGGAAAATTTGTGGCTAGTCCTATATTGGTCAGGACCTATCGGGCTTGGTATGGGCCTTGTCCTCATAGGCACCTTCGTCTGGCTACTCGCCAAAGCTGACGAGATAAAGAAGCGCACAGAGGCATTTGCTAAGGAAAAAGGGCTGGAGAAGAAAAAGGAATAACTGCGGTCGTTTAGCAACTCGAATCGTCATTGTTAGCCCTTCGCTTTTTGTCATTGCGAGCACCTGAAAGGTGCGTGGCAATCTCTGGGGATTGCTTCGTCGCTACCGCTCCTCGCAATGACAGAAAATAGAGGTCATTCTGAGCCGAAGGCAAAGAACCTCACCTTCGCTCAGGGTAAACTCCGCGTGGTAACCTCACGGACAGCACTGAGTTTGGCAGGAAGTGTACCATAAATTGCTCGCCCTAGATCCCGGTGCTAAAATTGCCATATGGCAAAAGGTTCCAGCGTAATAGCCGTTAATCGCAAAGCTTACCACGACTATCATATTCAGGAAAGCTTTGAGGCAGGTATTGCCCTCAAGGGTTCCGAGATTAAGTCCATCAGGGCAGGCAAGGTAAATCTGAGTGATGCCTATGCCAGGCCAGAAAATGGTGAGCTGTGGCTCTATAATAGCCACATTGCTTCCTACGATGCTGCCAGCTATAACGCACATGAGCCAATCAGGCCTCGCAAGCTTCTTCTTCATAGAAAAGAGATTGATATCCTTACCAGCAAGGTAATACAGAAGGGTTTGACTTTAGTGCCCCTTAAGCTGTATATTAAACATGGGGTGGCTAAGGTAGAGCTGGGGGTGGCCAAAGGGAAGAAAGTTTACGATAAAAGGGAGGCTATCGCCCGTCGGGACGCAGAAAGGGAGATGGACCGGGCGCTGAAGTATAGAAGGAGGTGACGGGGAACTAGGCTGGAACATGGGGGCGCGTGGGTTCGACAGGGGAGGGCCTACAGAATTGCAGGCTGAGGTGCCACTAACCTCATAAAACAAGTGGCAAAAAATAACTGGCGAACCTGTTTACGCTTAATGGGTCACATCTAACCTAGGCTCTCCTCGAAGTTTGGGATTAGGTGTCAGAAAAAATCGAGGCGCTCCAATCCTGATGCCGATAGGGGTTGGCTAAGAAATATTGGCTGGTCTAGCTGGATTCGGTCAGCAGATTAAAGCTAGATGAGATAAAAAGAGCTGACTAAGCTTGTAGGATATTCTGGCAACCTTCTTTTGGACGGGGAGTTCAACCCTCCCCCGCCTCCACCAAGTAGTAGTAACAACGCTAGCAGTAGAATGCTAGCGTTTTTTATTTGGATGAGGCTTTGATGATGATAATACCCCGGTCTCTCCGTCCATTCGGGGTGTTTTAACAATCTAGAGTTTCACTACTTATTGACTGACTCTCCCAATATTGCTTCGGTTTTAGTATTTTTCTTAACATTTGTTTGATAACATTTACACAAGTAAGTAAAATGAAAGCGAGGAAAATCAAGATGGGCAAAATAGTAAGATTACTTCTCGTAATAGCAACAGGTACCTTATTGCTGCTTGGCATTGCTGGCTGTGCTGAGGAAATAACGGAACCAGAGCCAGCACCAGAGTTCAATCTAAGTTATATTGTTGTGGATACCGCTCAGGAGAAATGCTACGACAACTCCCAAGAAATAGCCTGCCCCCAGTCTGGTGAAGCATTCTACGGTCAGGATGCCCAGTATCAAGGCATCCAGCCTGCTTATCAGGATAATGGAGATGGCACAGTCACCGATCTCAATACAGGGTTGATGTGGCAGCAGGATCCGGGCGAGAAGATGACCTATGAGGAGGCGGTGGCAAATGCTTCGTCTTTTAATCTCGCTGGCTATGACGACTGGCGGCTGCCGAATATCAAGGAACTATACTCGTTGATACTTTTCAGTGGCACTGATCCCCATCCGGAGAGCGTCGAGCCCGCAGTGCCTTTTATCGACACGAACTACTTTGACTTCGAATATGGGGATATAAGCGCTGGTGAACGGATCATTGATGCCCAGTACTGGTCCAGCACCGAGTATGTTGCGACAACGATGAATCAGGACGCAACCGTCTTTGGTGTCAACTTCGCCGACGGACGCATCAAGGGCTATCCCAGGGACACCGGCCCTCAGGGACAACCTATGACAGAATTCGTGCGCTATGTGCGGGGCAATTTGAATTATGGCATCAACAATTTCGTGGACAATGGTGATGAAACGATTACCGATACTGCCACGGGCTTGATGTGGTCCGAGGACGACAGCGGTGAGGGAATGAACTGGGAAGATGCTTTGGCGTGGGTTCAGCAGAATAACGAGGAGAATTACCTCGGCCATAATGACTGGCGTCTACCCAACGCCAAGGAACTGCAGAGTATTGTTGATTATACCCGCTCGCCAGACACAACAGATTCGGCGGCGATTGATCCGGTCTTTAAGGTAACATCGATAATTGATGAGCGCGGTGAAATGAACTATCCGTTCTACTGGACCAACACCACCCATGTGGACGCAGCGGGCGGTGGTGAGAGTGCCGTCTACATTGCCTTTGGCGAAGCGCTTGGTTACATGGGGAATTCGTGGATGGACGTTCACGGCGCAGGTGCCCAGCGTAGCGACCCTAAAAGCGGCGACCCAGCCGACTACCCCTATGGACGCGGCCCACAAGGTGACGCAATCCGTATCTACAATTACGTTCGTTGTGTGCGTGACGCTAGTTGAACACAAGCGCCAAAGCCCGCCGCTCTTTAAGGTTGTGGAGAATAATTTCGGTACGATAGAGATGGGGCCTCCCCCGCCTCCACCAAGTAGTAGTAACAACGCTAGCGTTTTTTCATTCAGAGATTATACAAATTGGATGAAACCCTCCATCTCCCCGTCCATTTAGGTAAACTTCGTAAGGCCTATACAATAATTAGACAAAATGCAAAACTGCAGCCTACAACTGCCGTTGAACGAACATAGGCGTGTTTGTCCAGTGATGAGTATAACTGTTTGACACCGTTTACTTTTTCCTTCAATCCTTAATTACTCATCAGAGATCTAGACCTTGGCTAGTAGACACGAGCTGATGAAAGGATATAATTAGCAACCTTCTGAATAGTTGCCCAATCTTGGTTTGTTGGCTCAAATCGTCTATCCACTTGCAATGTCCACCCTTGAAATTCTTTGGCATAACTGTGAATTACCAAGTTGCCAATCCTTTTCGCCAGGTTTTTTACTGTTTCATCGTTGGAAAGAACTTCGACTAGTCCAGTATGATGATCGTTACCTTTCCAAGTCACATCGACTACTTTCCCGAACAATGGAAATGCCTTTTTTCTTATTGTCTTGATGTCAACCGCTTGGTGATTTGTGAGTGGTCTCTCATCCGGTATAACAAGAATGACCCACCATAGAGGAGGGCTGTTTTTACTCCCATCTTTTTTCAAGATATTTATCCATCTGACCGATCCTTCTGGTATGTCTATAATTCCCAAAGAACGTTGATACCATGAATTCTCTATTTTTTCTTCCGCTCGGCCACGTTCAGCCAGGACCGCTCTAATACCCAAGGAGTTGAGATTCTGAGCTAATTTATCTCTTGATTTATCACGGAATATTTCTTTCATTTGTTAGAATCATATTGTAGCGTATTGGAGATAGCAATTAAACCATTTTGTTTCTGTAGAACAAACATTGGGATGTTTGCCCTTTCATGCGTACATTACAGTATATCTACAATCAAGGCCATTGATACCAATCACCAACCATTTGACCAGGCATATGTAAATAGGGTTTGTTTATATCCTTGACGGGGGCTATTAAAGCATAGTTAGTGAAAAGGATGTTGATATTTGGTTCCAAAGACTGGCAGAGCCTATTTAAACACCACCGCCAAAGCCCTTCTTTGACGTAGAATGCGGAGAATTGATTTGGGTGTAATGTAGTTGTGGCCTCCCCCGCCTCCACCAAGAAAATTGACAACGCTAGCCTTCTATCGCTAGCGTTTCTTTATATAAATAGGATTTCGGGGAGATGCAAATTAGGTTTAACCCCCATCTCCCCGTCCATTTAAGTTAACTTCATAAGACTTCTACGCTAATGAGACATTATGCAAAATTGTTGTATAGCTCTACCGCTGGACAAAAATCGGGATATCTGATTTCTTGTACGTAAGATTATCCCCCTGGCAAAGAGACTGGCATCAAATTCTCTTGTCACAGCTTCAGACGTGGCTTTGCCTGTAATCTACACCGCAGAGGCCTATCTACACTGGATATAATGCACCTGGGCAGTTGGTCTGATTTGAGTATGGTATTGAGATATACCAGAAGTATTACTTTTTAGATTTTTTGTATACATCAACAAACCAAAATAAACCAAAACTAAGAAGAAGGAGACCTAGACCACCAAAAAAGATACCTATAGAACCCAGATTTTCCATATTTTCACCTCCGAAATGATAGTT
>JBAUEM010000106.1:0-10443 GCA_049678605.1 Dehalococcoidia bacterium | reverse complement strand
AAGATTTTCCATAGCTCCCTCCACTCCTCCAAGCTAAGAGTTTCAGCTCGCCGTTTACCTTCTATTCCAGCCTTCTCCAGTAACGAAGCAACCTGGCTGGGCGGCATCTCTAAAGAGTGAGCCAGGGAATTGCGAATCTGCTTACGAGGAGAGCTGAAACCATGCATAACTATATCAAAAAAACCAGCGACATCGGATACCTCGATAGGCGGCTGGGAGTAAACATCCAGGCGTAAAATAACTGAATTCACCTTCGGCGGGGGATAAAAACTCGCCGCTGGCACATAGGATATAATAGCAGGCTTGCTATAAAACTGAATCTTAACACTGAGCAAGCTCATCTTACCAGGGGTAGCAGCAATAGCTTCACCCACCTCCTTTTGTACCATTACTAGCATTTCTGAGGGTCGGGGCTGCGCCTCGAGAAAATGGCGCAATACCGGTGAAGTAATGTAATAAGGAAGATTAGCTATAACTTTATAACCTCGGACAAGTTCGGAGGCGGTTAAATTATTTTGTAGAAGTTGCCGGGGGGTAACCTTAAGTATATCAGCATGGATGATTTTGACATCAAGAAAGGCAGCCAGTCGTTTTTTCAGTAAGGCAACTAATTTGGAATCAAGCTCAACAGCAATGACCCTGGCTCCTCGTTTAGCTAACCCCTCAGTTAGTATGCCCAGGCCCGGACCTATCTCGACTACAATGTCTCCAGGGCTGAGTTCGGCAGCAGATAGAATACGCTCTAATACAGCTTCATCTACAAGGAAATGCTGTCCTAAGCTTTTTTTCGGTTTGAAGCCAAATTGGCGAAGTAATTGTCGGTACAAAAGTGTCAGCCTTGTCCAAACAATTGATAGAAGCCCTTTCCCACTTTCCTTATTGCCACATCCGTGGCCTCCAAAATTTCTGTAAGCCGTGCACCTGCTCTCGATTCCTAAACCGGGAAGCTGTCTCCGCCAGCTAGCTCCAGCCAGGCAACTCTATATCACACTGGAAATGCTATTTACCGCTGCTTCCTTCCAGACCTGACGGGGTTCATAGCCTCCAGTTGCATAGAACCCGACTATCAACACCGCTCAGCAAAAACAAAATCTCACCAGCCGTAAACCTCAAGCAGGAATTCAGCCCCGCTATAGCGGTTTTCGGGTACAGGGCACCGCTAGCTCCCCGCCTAGCACGGCTCAGTTCATGATGTTACCAATAAGTGTTGACCACGTCAACATTAAGATGGCTCTTCGTCAAATTGTGCGTCCCCTGCCTTGCAGTCTTTAAGCCCAAGCAGCATTGTGGTACTATCTTCTTATCTCTTAGCCAGGGTGGTAAAATCTCTTTTCACTTAATTTTTCTGCTCAGGGGTTCTTGCCGCCATAAATTTTTTGAAAAGGTTTTTCCACAGAATTTATTATAGAGCCAGATTGGACTTGAAGAGATTGATTAACAATCTGGTTTGACTAACTACTGGATAAGCCAGTAATATAAATGATTCCGGGAGGTAAAGATGATTAGAAGCTTTAATGACAAGACACCCAAGATAGCTGATTCAGCCTTTATCAGTGAAGCAGCTTATGTTGTTGGTGCTGTAGAGATTGGTGAACACTCCAGCGTGTGGCCCGGAGCAGTAATCAGGGGGGATATTGGCAATATAAAAATTGGCAAGAATAGCGTTGTTGAGGATAACTGCGTTATTCATTCGGGGTCACCAACCTTGCCTCCCACAGCGGATGCTACCATCGGGGACAATGTAATCATTGGTCACGGCGCTGTTTCTAATGGCCGTAGAATCGGAAACAATGTTATGATAGGTATGAATGCTACCATCCTTCACGATGTTGAGATTGGCGACAATTCAATAATTGCTGCTGGTTGTGTAGTTAAAGAAAAGATGAAAATTCCAGACAATTCATTTGTTACTGGCGTGCCCGGAGAAATTAAGAGAAAGGTCACCGCTGAGCAGCTATGGTGGTCACAGAACAGCCCATCAATCTATCACGAACTAGCCCAGCAATATAAGCGCGAAGGACTCTAGAGGCGCAAGCCGAAAACCGCGGTTTTGGCCGGTTTTGGCTACGAAATCGTGCCTGGAAAATTTTCTTAAGAAGAGCCACCGGAGGCTTGACAATTTCCGGCGGATGACATACATTTGTATGTCAACGTAAAGATTTTAAGGAAACCAAGCTATTACAGCAAGGTAGCCAACTCTGAAATAGAATCACTCTCAGCAGAGAAGCTGTTTATGCGGTAGAGTATGAAGTTTCTAATTACAACGGTTGTCGCTTATGTGGTTTACCTCCTTCTCACCATTGGTAGCGGCACCGTTTTTTTATGGAGTAATGCCGAGCTTATCATCGGGGCAGTGTTCGCTGTGGTGGTCGGTGCCCTGCTCAGGAACCGGTTCATCGGCAAAGACCTGCGCATGCTGAACCCGGTGCGGTGGTTTACCTTCCTCGTTTACCTGTTTCCCTTTTTCTTTGCCATGGCCAAGGCCAATGTTGACGTGGCCTACCGTGTCATCACCGGGCGGATTAATCCGGCCATCGTGAAGATAAATCCCAACCTGAAGACCGACTTGTCACTTACCATCCTGGCCAATTCCATCACCCTGACGCCCGGAACACTGAGCGTGGACGTTGATCAGAAAACCAACGAACTATATGTGCACTGGATAAATGTTGACCCTAAGGTGCTCAAGGATATGCCGAGAGACTACCATCCGATATGCCAAAATTTCCCTGACTGGGCGAGGAGAATCGCGGAATGATTGACTGGCTTCCGGCGGTCATAGTCCTGTCGGTGTGTATTATCATCGCCGTGGCACGCATCTTTATCGGGCCGGGAGCGCCGACGAGGCTGGTGGCTTTTGACACCACCAACACTCTGGTGGTGGCCAGTCTGGTCGTTGTGGGGATGATGTTCAATCATGCGATTTTTATTGACGTGGCCATCGTGTACGCTTTGCTCTCGTTCACCATGACGCTGTATGTGGCCAAATTCATTGGGGGGAACAAGTTTTAGTGGCGGCGCTGAACATAGTAACCTATATATTTATCGGCATTGGCCTTTTCTTCAATCTAATCGGGGTCTTCGGTCTCCACCGCTTTCCTGACATGTACACCAAGCTGCATGCCGCTACCAAATGCACCACCTTTGGCTCAATCTTCCTCATCATGGCGGTAATCATGCAGGCCGCCAGCATCTGGGCACAGGGAGGGACTTCTCAGTCTGTAATGTGCATACATGCAGTGCTGGTGCTGGTGGCACTGCTGGTCACCAATGCCACCGGCGCTCATGCCATTGCCCGGGCGGCATATCGCAGCGGAGAAAAGCCCGCCAAGGCGGTGGTAGATGACCTGGGAGGCAAAGAGAATGATTGAAGCCTGGCCTCTGCACATCATTATACCGCTGGCACTGGTTGTCTGTGCCATATTCGTCGCCGTATCTCGGGATCTCTTGTATGCGGTCGTGGCGCTGGCTGTGCTGAGTCTGTTGTTAGCCTTTCAGTTTTATCTTATGAAGGCTCCGGACGTGGCCATTGCCGAAGCGGGAATCGGGGCAGCTGTGACCACAGCTATCCTTATCATCACCCTCAGAGCGACCAAGCGTATGGAGTGAATATGAGAAAGGTTGTAGGCCTGATTTTGTTGCTTGTTCTGGTAGCCTCCCTGGTGAGCGGAGTGCTGCTCATCCACCCCTTCGGCCACCCAGATGCGTCTGATATGGACGATTATATAATTGAGAACGCCCAGGAAGAAACCGGGAGCAACAACGTGGTAGCGGCGGTGCTCTTTGACTACCGCGCGCTTGATACACTGGGGGAGGCCACGATACTGTTCACGGCGGTGATGGGGGTATTGCTTCTGGTACGAACATTGAAACGCAAGGAGGAGAGTTCCTGATGCTGTCAAAGATTGTGCGCACCGTGGCCAACCAGCTTATCCTGTTTATCATCGTCTTCGGCCTGTATGTTATTGTACATGGACATATTACCCCGGGTGGAGGCTTTCAGGGT
Source organism: Dehalococcoidia bacterium (assembly GCA_049678605.1). Classification (GTDB taxonomy): domain Bacteria; phylum Chloroflexota; class Dehalococcoidia; order GIF9; family AB-539-J10; genus RBG-13-51-36. Next base: position 6,437 of record JBAUEM010000106.1, on the reverse strand, counting down.
GGTGCTGTCATCGTTTCCGGTGTGGTCATGTTGCTGGTGGCCTTCAGCTCTCAGGAACTTAAAAAATCGCTGCGTGAGCGTCTTTTATCAATAATGGAAAGCACCGGGGCCTTAATCTTTGCCATCCTGGCTTTTGCCGGGATAGGCACTGCCTTTTTCTATAACTTTCTAGTGGGCACGCCAATCTTCGGCAGGATTCCTGCCACCGGTCCTGGCCCGGGGGATATCTGGACGGGAGGGGTCATTCCCCTGATGAACTTCGCTGTGGGCCTTAAGGTGATAGCCGGCCTTTCAGCAGTGGTTCTGGCTATAGCGCTATTTTCCAGTGGTGAGGAGGTGGAAGAATAATGGAGTACATTCCTCTCGATTTTCCCTTTCTAGCGGCAGCGCTGCTGGTGGGGGTATCTTTTTATATAATCATATTCAAAAAGAATTTGATTAAGCTCATTATGGGCGTTGCCATGCTGGCGGCGGGGGTCAATCTGTTTCTGGTGTCGCTGGGCTACCGGGCAGGAGGGACGGCTCCTATCTATACCGATGTGCCAGAAGGACCCATGGTCCTGTCCGTACCCCAGGCACTCACCCTGACCAGTATCGTCATCAACGTTGCAGTGTTGGCCTTGATGTTGACCATGGTGATACACATTTACCGACATACCGGAAGCCTAGATTCAGAAAAATCTAGAAAGATGAAGGGATAGTGATTTGGATACTTTAATAACTCACTCATCCATCTTGATTATAGCCATACCTCTGGTGACAGCATTTTTAACACCACTAATAGGTATGACAAGTAAAAAAGCCAGAAATGCACTTGTAATAGTTAGCCTGGCATTTGTAGCATTTCTAGTTTTTGCTCTGGCAAGGGATATCGCCATCAATGGAATCCACCTTTATACTCTTGGTGCCACTTCCCCTGACCTTACTACCCCCAAGGGATTCATGGTGCCGGTGCGGATAATCCTGGAAGTAGATAGCATGTCCATACTTATGGGCATAATTTGGTCGATTGTTTCCTTAGCTGCAGCTATATTTTCTTTTTCTCATATAGCAAGTGAGACAGGGCAGAACAGGTTCTATACCCTTTTATTGCTTATGGTGACCGGCGGTTTCGGAATGATGTTCACTGGTGACTTATTCAATTTGTTCGTCTTTTTGGAAATAGCTTCTATTTCTGGGGCAGCGCTGATAGCTTTCAGAACCAAGTTTGCCGACACCCAAGAAGGCGGATTCAAATATATAGTCGTATCTGCTGTTGCGTCTCTGATGGTTTTATTTGCTATTGGTCTACTTTATGCCCAGTATAACTTGCTCAATATAGGGGCTCTCGCCCAGGTAATTCAATATACAACGCCAGACAAGATAGCCTTAGCCCTGTTATTAATAGCGTTTACTATGAAAGCGGGGATGGTACCCTTACACATGTGGTTTGCTGATTCCTATTCCGTTGCCCCGGCGAGTATAACCGGCATGCTGGTAATAACAAGCCACGCTTGTATGTATGCTGCTTTCAGAGTTTGCTTTACCCTGTATGGAGGTATGCTAGACGCGCCTGTGGTGGGTTGGATATTAATAATCTTTGGGCTACTAAGCATGTTTGTTGGAGTTACCATGGCTGTCTTTCAGAAAGATGTCATGCGCTTTATGTCCTATCATGCTATCTCTCAGCTGGGGTATATGTGGGTTGGGGTAGGTGTGGGGCTGGCTGTTTTGGGCAACCCAGCACTTGTAGCCACCTATGGTAGAGACGCTATTAGCGGAGGTATTTTCCATATCTTAAATCATGCCATGTATAAGCCACTTCTATTCTTCACTGGTGGAGCTCTGTTCCACTACACCGGTACCAGAGACCTTACCAAAATGGGTGGCTTAGCCCACAAGATGAAGTGGACTACTATACTGTACATAATTGGAACCCTGTCTATTGCCGGTATCCCTCCTCTCAACGGATTTTCATCGAAAATACTAATTTACGAATCTGTGTACCAATTCCATCCGATCCTTACTATAACAGGTATAATAGTCTCGATCTTGACTCTGGCATCCTTTACCAAGGCTTTTCATTCAGCATTTATGGGAGCGGAACTGCCTGAATATAAAGAGGGGAAAGAGGTTCCGAGGTCCATGATAATCGCCATGGTGATACTAGCCGCAGGCATTGTCTTCATTACTCTGTTTCCAGCGCTAATTGTTAATTGGATAATTAACCCTGCTGCCGATGCTTTAATAAACCAGGGAGCATATATCAACGCAGTTACGGGAGCTACACCATGACGTCAATTCTAGAATCTGGCTACGCTTTTTGGAACCCTATCATCTGGCTCATTGCCTTTGCAGTAGTGATGGTAGTAGTCTACTTCTTCAGGAGGCGAGGACAGAAAACATATAAGAAGGATACAGCTCAAACACAGATCTTTCTATGTGGGGAAGAGGTTCCCGAAGCAGGGCAGCGCCATATAAGGGTAGGCAACATATACTGGGGATTCTTTGAAACTCTTAAGGAATACTATAACCAGGTTCTAAGACCCCATACTGGAATAATAAATGACTATATACTCTGGTTCGTAGCTGTTACGGCCATAAGTGCCATAATACTCCTTATCGCGGGCTAGCTAAATAATCTGAACTAATACAGGAGAGATATTTGAGCTTAAAGGCATTTAAAAGAGCATTGTGGGTCTACCACCTTAACACTGGCTCGTGCAATGGATGCGATATCGAGATTCTAGCCGTCCTTACCCCCCGCTACGATGTCGAGCGCTTTGGCATCAAGCTGGTGGGCTCACCCCGCCATGCCGATGTATTACTGGTGACGGGTCCGGTGGTTAAGCAGATGGTGCCGCGAGTCAAGCGCATATATGAACAAACACCTGACCCCAAGCTGGTCATGGTAGTTGGTAACTGCGGCACAGAAGGGGGGGTATTCTACGAATCGTATAGTTTGGCGGGACCTGTAGACCAGATTATACCGGTGGATGTTTATGTCCCGGGATGTCCGCCGCGGCCGGAGGCCATTATCCACGGTGTGGTCATGGCCTGGGTGAAGCTGGAAAACTTGGTCAAGCAGGAGGTGGCTTAATGGAGAGGCTTACCCCGCAGGCCATCATCGATAGTTTCGGCAAAGAGCTGGGCGATGGCTTTGTCGGCGGCTCGGTCTACGAGCGCGAGGTTGCCGTCAAGAAGAATAAGTTCCGCAGCCTCTGGGTCGAGGTGAAAAAGAGCGCCTTCCGCGACGCTGTTGAGCATATCTGCCATCTCCAGGAATACCCTCACCTGGCCATTATCTCCTCGAGCGACCTGGGCGCTGAGGTAGAGCTCATCTACCACTTCACCATTTACTATGGCCATCACCTGGAGGAGTTGAGCCTGGGGCTGCGGGTAAAGCTGCCCAAGAGTGACCTGAAGATACCAACGATTACCGACCTCATCCCCGGGGCACTATTTACCGAGCGTGAAACCCAGGAAATGATGGGAGTAGAGGTGGTCGGTATCCCGGATAAAAGACGATTATTCCTGCCCGAGGATTTTCCCGAAGGTGCTTATCCCTGGAGAAAGGATGAGAAGGGCCCACCAAATGACATGCTCAGGGTTCTGCCGGGAAGGGAGCAAAAATGATACCGGAAGAGACGAAAAAGGCAACTTATACCATCCCTGTAGGTCCAATTCATCCGGCGCTGAAGGAACCGATTCGGCTTGCTCTTAGCGTTGATGGTGAAGAGATTGTGGATGTGGATATCTTTGCGGGACAGGTTCACCGCGGTATCGAGTGGCTTGGTATGAATAGAAATAACCCTATCCAGAGTATATACCTAGCGGAACGGATATGTGGTATCTGCAATATATGTCATCCGTTCGCATTTGTTATGGCTGTTGAGCACGCTACTGGAATCACTCCACCGGTGCGTGCTGAATATATAAGGACGATTATCGCTGAAATGGAGCGCATACATTCCCATCTACTGTGGGCTGGGGTTGCCGCTCACGAGATTGGCTTTGACACCATTTTTTATCTTGCCTGGCGGGTCAGGGAAGAAATAATGGATTTAATTGAATACGTGACCGGAAACCGGGTTACCAAGGCTATGTTTCAAATTGGTGGGGTGCGGAGAGACATTACTGAAGAGCAATTTCCCAGGATTAGACAATCCTTGGATTACTATAAGAGCATATTTGGCCAGCTAAAAAGGGTATTCTTAGACGATAGGACGATACGGATGCGGACAAAGAATGTAGGCATCCTGAAGCGGGAAGATGCGTTGAAATTGCTCACATGTGGACCATCAGGTAGGGCAAGCGGCGTCCCCAAAGATGTGAGGCAAGACCAGCCTTATGGTGCCTATGCCGATTTGGATATCAAAGCCATGACTCCAGACATGGTCACCGGGACTGTAGTCGGCGATGTGTATGACCGGATTATCGTTCGATTACTGGAGGTTAAGCAGGCGGTTGAAATTATTGAGCAGTGTTTGGAGAAAATGCCACCTGGTCCGATACTGGCACAACCAAAGACAGCGGTGCTTTTAAAGACGCTGACCCAAGCAGAAGGTGAAGGTATCGGGCGAGCCGAAGCACCCAGGGGTGAAGTCATACATTATGTTCGTATGGAGGCCGGGCAGAGCACCCTGGCTACCTGGAAGGTAAGGGCGCCCACCTACGTTAACCTGATGGCGGTTCCCACTATACTCAAAGGCATGCAGATTGCCGATGTGCCTATTACCTTTGCCTCCCTTGACCCTTGTATGTCCTGCACCAACCGAGTTGTGGTGACGGACAGAGCCGTCGGCCGGAAGTCAGTGATGGACTACGAGGAACTCCACCGGCTTTCTGTAGAAAAGACGAAGGAGCTGCCGCGATGAACTTACTGGGAGAAAATATCTGGATAAACGGCGTGATTATCGTTGTTGGCTCCGCCGTACTGGTGTTCATCGGCGGCGTTTTCGGCATGCTCTACCGCGGCATCGACCGCAAGCTGGTGGCGCATATGCAGGGGAGAGTGGGGCCTCCCATAGTGCAGCCCTTCCGAGACGTGCAAAAGCTGCTGATGAAAGAGACCATCATACCTGATGGTGCTGTCTCCTGGCTGTTCACGGCAGCCCCATTTGTTTGTCTGATAACTTCGGCTTTACTACTGCTTTACATACCTTTGTTTGGGCTGCAAGCGCTTTTAGGTGGATTTGGTGATGCCCTATTGATAGTATACCTGTTGATACTACCGTCTCTTGCTTTTGCCGTAGGTGGTTTTGCCTCCAGTTCACCATATGCCACCGTGGGGGCACAGCGGGAGATGGTCGTCTTGATGAGCTATGAATTCCCTCTGGCAGTAGCTATAGTTTCTCTCGGCTGGCGCATCGGTCACGTTACCACTCAGCTAACTCTACCCCTCAATCCATTTATGTTTTCTACGATTGCCGAATATCCTATATGGAGTTTGGTTGGCCCGCTAGGAATAATCGGCTCGCTGATTCTGGTATTTACCCTCATGGTGGTTACATCCGGTAAAGGTGCCAAGGTGCCATTTGATGTAGCTGAGGCTGAAACTGAAATCGCTGGCGGAATACTGGTTGAATATTCGGGCAGAAACCTGTGTTTGTTCTACGTCGCTGATATCATAAAGGCTTTTGCCATGGCATCATTAGTAGTGGCTCTATTCATTCCATATAACCTCTCCCCTTTGGTTGGAATTGGTACGCCAGTCCTCGCCGGCATAGTGGATGGCTTATTCTTTCTGGTCAAGGTCTTTGCCGTGATGTTCATTAGTATATCGGTGATACGAACAGCAATGGCACGATTTAAGATAAGTCAGGTAAGCTGGGTCTACATAATAGCCATGACCCTCATCAGTCTCGTTGGGCTGATACTGATATCAGTTGATTTGATGGTGTGATGAAAATGTTTGAAGCAGCAAGAACGATATTAAAGCAGCTCTTTCTAACTCCAGCGACAAATAAGTTTCCGGCAAAATATGCTCCAGCATCAACCACTCAATTCCTAAACAGTGTTACAAAAGGCGAATTGAAGATGATTCCGCCAGTGCCGGTGCCGTCTAAATTTCGGGGGAAAATCGCACTTAATAAGGAGGGGTGTACCGGATGCAGGTTGTGCATCAGTGTCTGTCCGACAAAAGCCATAGAATTTATACCCGAAGAGAAAAAGGTGAAAATATTCGTCTCCAGATGTTGCTTCTGTGCTCAGTGTGTTGATATCTGCCCACCCGGGGTGCTCTCCATGACGGAAGAGTTTCTGCTAGCCACCTATGATAAGTACGCCGACGAGCTGGTAGTCGTTGACAGCGGCGAGCTACCGGGCTCAGTGAAGAAAAAGAAACCAGACGCCGAAGCCGCAGAGAAGCCGGCCGAGCAGAGCTAACTCCTTTACCCCAGCAGCGGAATTTCAGCTATCCGTCCTTCCAGAATAGCCTCAGCCAGTTTCTTCACGCT
>JBAUEM010000105.1:0-2685 GCA_049678605.1 Dehalococcoidia bacterium | reverse complement strand
GTTCTATTCCCCAGATCTAATGAAGCAGCTAGCTGAAGGAAAGAGGTTAAAAGACATAGAAGAAGTTCCTGAAGATATAAAGAGGCTCTTTATCACCGCCCATGACATATCTCCTGAGTGGCACGTTAAGATGCAGGCAGCATTCCAAAAATTTACTGATAGCGCTGTATCCAAGACGGTCAATTTTCCTCACGAGGCGACGCCCGAGGACGTAACAAAGGTGTATGAGCTGGCTTACCAGGAGGGCTTGAAGGGAATAACTATTTACCGTGATATGAGCCGAGAAAGTCAGGTCCTCACTGTGGGTGAGGGGGTAAAAAAGACTGAAGGTAAGCTAGCTCCCAGGAAAAGGCCAAAAGTTACCACGGGTGTAACCGAAAGGGTAAACACCGGGTGTGGCTACATCTATGTGACAGTAAATTTTGATAGTCGAGGAATATCCGAAGTTTTCTCCACCTTAGGAAAGGCTGGAGGTTGTGCCGCAGCACAGCTCGAGGCTATTAGCCGCCTTACATCCCTGGCTCTAAGGTCTGGAATAGATGTAGATTCCATTGTAAAGCATCTGCGCGGCATTAGATGCCCTTCTATTGCTTGGGAGCAGGGACATGCTATTTTATCCTGTGCCGATGCTATCGCTAGCGTGCTGGAGAAGTACATTAGCGAAAAGACCGCTACTAGAGAAAAGAGCACTAATCCAAATACATCTTCCAAAAATCCTGAGATGGTTAACAGTTGGGCCGGGCAATGCCCTGATTGTGGTGGTTCTTTGATTTATCAGGAAGGCTGTGAAATTTGCTTCGCCTGTGGCTTTACTAAATGCGGATAGAGGGCGAGAAAAGTGGGTAGATCCAGAGGTAGTTATTATTCAGCTCTTAAGCGGATAACTAAAGTTGCCAATTCGGCTTTTAGCTTAAGAAAGATTTGTAATTCTATAGCTAAAAGCACTGCTAAGGCAATGCAGGCAAATGGCTGCCGCATTTTATCCCTCAATCCCCAAAAGGAATATTTGATCACTGTAGGCACGTATGGTTTGAGCGACCTTTATCTGAAAAAGGGCCATCTTGATGCCCGTAAAAGCCTTCCGGATATCCTTGAGGGGAAAGTGGTATTTATTGCCGATGCTGCTAAAGATGAAAGAGTTCAATATCCCCAAATAGCACTAGCGCAAGGAATATCTTCTATACTTGGGGTTCCTATACTTGGGAAAGGAGAAGTTATCGGGGAGATTCGAATTTACACTCGTGAGCCTCGCCAATTCTCCGAAGCTGATAAAAGCTTCCTCCTCAGTGTTGCTGATATGTGCGCCGTCATCTTTGAGAGAGCAGAGCTTCATCAATTGCTGGAGCAAGACTATAAGGCAAGTGAGAGACGAAGAAAATCGTCTCAAGTATCTCCGTTACCTACTACGCTGATGCCAACTAGTTTCGCTCATCCCAGCGAGGAGGATTTTGCCAAAGTTTTAGACTTCTACTGCATTGAATGGCTTTATGAGCCTCGTTCCTTTCCTCTCAGGTGGAAAGGCAGCAAGATAGCAGAGATGTTCACTCCCGATTTTTATTTGCCCGAGTTAGACCTTTATGTTGAACTCACTACATTAAAACAAAATCTGCTAACCGAGAAGAATCGCAAGCTGCGCCAGCTCAGAGAACTTTACCCCGAAGTCAATGTCAGGCTTCTGAACAAGAATGATTTTCTCAAGCTGTTAGCCAAATATGGTTATGGCCCTCTAGGCGAAGCTAAAGTAGAGGGAATCGATCGAGTTTTATACAGCCACGCCAAAATTCAACAAAGGATAAGAACCCTAGCCAGACGCATTTCGCGTGATTACGCTGGTCAGCGATTAATGCTAATAGGCATATTGAAGGGCGTTGTCTGCTTTATGGCTGACCTGATGCAGCACCTTTCCATTCCGGTTACCCTGGACTTTATGGCTATCTCATACTATGGTGGTGATGGTCAGGTAGTCAAGATAACCAGAGACCTCGATAGTAGCATAACAGGGCAACATGTACTGATGGTTGAAGACATTGTAGATACTGGCATGACACTGAATTACATCCTCAGTCATCTCTCTGCCCACAATCCTGCTAGTCTTCGCGTTTGTACCTTGCTTGATAAGAGAGCACGTCGATTGATAAACGTCCCTCTTGATTACGTAGGTTTTGAAGTTCCCGATGAGTTCGTAGTGGGTTATGGATTAGATTACAAGGGAGAATACCGTAATTTGCCCTTTATTGGCATCCTCCACCCCGAGCTAATCAAAGGCGAGGGGCCGCGATAACCAACCCAACTTAGCTCCCTTTTTCCGTGGCGATACTTATAGCTCGTATAACAACAAAAGTAAAAAACTGGGGATAAAAAAACGCCCCAAGTAACCTCCCTTTCCTTGACTTTCCACCCACCTTCCTTTCTGCTTCCGCCTACCTTGCGCTGGGCCTTTTAACTCCCAACACCTTTCAGCTTCCACTTACTCAGCGGTCGGCTCCACACTCGCCAAGTCTTTGTTCAATTACTCGGGGCATCATTATATTAACACACCTCTAAAACTTTGTCAAGGGGGTGTACTCGTTCATATGATTAGTGACACTTTCTCCTTTCTCTGATTTTGTTGATTGTGCTTCAGAAATTCCTGTGGAGTAAGATATCCCAATGCCTGATGAGGGCGGATAGTATTATACACATTCT
>JBAUEM010000104.1:0-2318 GCA_049678605.1 Dehalococcoidia bacterium | reverse complement strand
AAAAGGCCACGGAGCAACTTCTCGCCTGGTCATGCTTCCCCACGAAAGCCATGGTTACAGAGCCAGAGAGTCTGTCCTTCATGTGCTCGCCGAGATGTTTGAATGGCTCGATAAATACGTCAAGAAGAAGTAAGGAGTAACCGGCAGGCGGAGTTAACTCTGTTCGAGATGAAAGCTTAGAAATCAGATTTTGAGTTTATTCTTTTTTTGAGATATAATTTCATAGAAAAATGCTTGAGCCAAAATGCGCAAAATGCAAACCTAAGCTTTGTTCGCAGGGCATAAAAGATGAATCTCTCCTCCCCTCTTTCTGTCCCCTGAAAACCTCCAAAAGCTTGATCAAAGAAGTAAAAAGAAAGTACAAAACTAAAGAAATCAAGAATTTCTATATCAAGGCCGCCCTGACAGAAAAAGAAGCTTACGACGAAAAAGAAGCCAGGGAGAAAGGAAGGACAGTCCCTGTAAGACCGAGGATAAGAGAAATTGCCGAGTTTTCAAAGAAGATCGGTGCCAAAAAGATCGGCATAGCCTTCTGCAGCGGTCTCAGCGACGAAGCAGCCAGAGCTTCCTCAATAATTGAAAAACACGGATTCGAGATTTGCTCCGCAGTATGCTGCTGTGGGGCAGTGGATAAGAGCGAACTGGGCGTGCCTCCTGAATACAAGATAATTGATCCGCAGAAATTTGAAGCGGGGTGCAATCCCCTCCTTCAGGCTGAGCTTCTGAACAAGGCCAAGACCGATATCAACGTCATCATCGGCCTCTGTGTGGGCCATGATATGCTCTTCACCATGAATTCTCAAGCTCCGGTTACAACCCTGATTGTCAAAGACCGCTTCACAGGACACAATCCGGTTATCAGCCTCTACACAAAATACCATAAGAATATCGTATAGATTTTTAGCTTTTAAATGGTAAAATTACTTACAATAAGGCTCATTATTTATTTTTAAGGGAGGTAAATTTGAAAAAAACAATTTCAGTACTGGGACTAGCGCTATTCCTCATATCCATTACAGCTTCGGCAGCCCTCAATACCCAGGAAGAGACTCCAGAGAAAAAATTCGCCTCTGTCAAGGAAGTCTCTCCCTTTTCTTACTGCTGCATCCCGCATAAAGGTCCTTTCACAGAGGCCGAAGGTGTTGTAATGCAACTGATGAAGGCCATTCAGGAACAAAAAATTGCACCAGCAGGATCTCTGATCGGCGTCTATTATAACAGTCCGGATATGGTAAAACCTGAGGAGCTAAAGTGGAAAATGGGATTCCCTGTATCAGCCAAAGTGGAGGTCAAGGCACCCCTGGAGAAGAAAGAGTGGAAATTCACCCATGTCGTCTCTGCCATCCATAAAGGCCCGTATGAAGAAGCCGGAAAGACATACTCCAAGATGTTTGAATGGATGCAGGCTAACAAATTGACGCCGACAGGACCGGTCCTGGAGCGTTACCTGACCATGCCCGCTCCGGATACAAAGCCTGAAGACCTGAGGACAGAAGTATGGCATCCCTGCAAGAAGGTGGAGAAATAGTTCACAGTTAATTATCTGAAATTTCATCTTCATCCAGCCAGAATCGTATCTTTATTCAGCCAAAACGGCTCTTCTCTTTCAGAATTCAATATTCGACTAGCCACGACGGGTGAATCGATGTTACCGAGGGAGGTATAAAAAAAGAATCAAAACTCACCCTAATTTCACCTCTTAAGGCGATTTACATGCTTTCCTTTATGAATTATTCTCTCCTAAATGAAGAGCAACTTTAAGATTTTTAATAGAGGTTATATTGGCCACTCAAAAAGAAAATCGCGCCTCGCCTGAATCAAAAATAAAGTCGAGCTTCAAGTCCATCTTTTACAAGGCGGCGAATATCGCCGTTCAGGGATTCAACATAAAGGGCGAGGTTGTTTATTGGAACAGTTTCTCAGAAAAATTATTCGGATTCACCGAGAAAGAAGTAAAAGGCAAAACTCTTAAAGGCTTCTTCACCTCAGAGTCTGATAGAAATGAATTCAAAAAATATCTAAAAAACGCCATTCGCCAAAATAAGCCATCCCCCAAGAAGGAATGGACAATAACCACAAAAAAAGGAGAGGTTCTGCATATTTTATGCCACATCTTTCCCGCAGTTCTTACTGCTCTGCCTGAAGAAGAATCCATAGCAATAGCCATGAATATCGACATGACAGACAGTAAGAATGCCAAAGAAAAAACAAAAGAAATGCTCCGCCAGATGGAGAGATTCTCAGAAATATCTGCAGATATATTATCCATCAAAGATGAAGAGGAGCTTTTCGATCACGTATCTCAAGCTGTCGTCGAT
>JBAUEM010000103.1:0-4464 GCA_049678605.1 Dehalococcoidia bacterium | reverse complement strand
CGTTGCTGTAAGCTACTACAGAGCCCTTGAAGTAATCCGAGCTACCGGGGACATTAGTTATCCTGTCAGCTATCCTGCCGCCGGTAGCTGACTCGACAGCGCCGATGGTCAAGGACTTTCCTGTTTTGCCCTGGTATTCCCTTATTAGCCGGGCAATTTCTACTTCCAGTTCCGCCATAATTTTGTCTACATCTAGTCGGTGTTAGCACTGAAAACCCGTCATTTTTCGTCCATTTCAAGTATTGCAGCTACCGTCCATCCGGCAGCGTTTTCCGTGGCAGAACCACATTTTTCATAGAAGACCTTAAGTTCCTCAGGATCCATCTTCATGAAGGTCTCAAGTTCCTCAGGAGAGTTGGGAAAAATGTTACACCTGCCGAACAATTTCGTTTGAACGTCGTCGCATAAGTAGCCGCCGTACTCTTCAACGAACTTTTCCCGCAGCACCTTCGCGGCTGTCATTAGCTTCGCAAAAGATAAGAAACCGATTTCTGGGTTCTTCACAAAATCCTCTATGCCCACCCCATACCTTAAGCCCATCGCAGCTATCCCTCCACATACATTTCCGCATGCTCCCGCAAAGCTTGAAAAACCCATCATGGCCTTGAACACTTCATCACTGACTTCCAAGTTAAGAGTGTGAGCTACTGCCATGAGTGTACCTGGGGCGCATCCTCCGTATTTTAGTATATATTCTCTGCCTAACCGTCTTGCCTTTTCTACAAGTTCCTTCTTCTCAGACATAATCTGTCAACCTCCTTTCATTTTTTGCGGTCTTTCTCTTTGAATTCATTTTTCCTCCTCCTTTTTTTATTCGTTAAGTGGTTTGTAACTTCTATTTATTCATTCCACCATCCTCCACCTGAACAGGAAAGTACCTAGAGCAAAGAACACTACGGTATAGCCAAGAACCCAGTAGAAATCTACTGCGATGTCACTGAAACCAGCACCATGCACCATAACATCTCTTACTGCACCAATAGCATGGACAAAGGGAAGAGCATTCCCTATGCTATAAAACACGCCTCCTATCACTTCTAAGTCTATCCAGATTCCTCCGAGTAAAGCTACGAGGGTTATTATCACTGAGCCAACGCCCGACGCTTGATTCACGTTAAAAAGCAGTCCCAGAATCATTCCCAGTTCCACACAGCATATCCCCATGACGAGAAGAGCGAGAAAAGCGAGGCCTGCATTCCCAGGCATCTCAAGTCCCAGCAAAGCCCCTATGCCAAAGCACACCGCTATTTGAAGGATCACCATGGGGATGTAGGGCAAGGAGTAAGACAAGATAAAATCACGTGGCTTGAGTGGGGCGGTGAGGAGCCTTGACAAAAGTGCGCTTTCCCTATCTCGGGCGAGCATCATGGCTGAAAACATTAATAAGAAAGCAAAACCAAAGACCGCTATTCCAGGTACTAACATGGTAGGAATGAGAAAGCTTTCGTCTCCCATACTCCGACCCAGAGCCCAGAATATAACCAGAAAACCTGCGGGAATCCCTAGTTCGAGGCCCGTGGATATAGGGTCCCGCAGCATCTCCTTGAAGTTTCTCTTGGCCAATTCCGCGAATCTCATTCTCTTAGCTCTTTTCCGGTAAGATGTAAAAATACATCATCCAAAGTGGGTTGTTTTAGAGACGTGGACTGGATAGCAACTCCTCGGGGGCGCAAATAATCTACTATCTCGTAGAAACTCAATTCTTTAGCGCTAATCTCAATTCCGCTCTCTGTTGTTTTTACTTCTGGGTATATCTCCTTTAGGCCCTCAATGACATCCGGGGGCAGGTTCTTTGCCTTAACTACCATAACTTGCATATCGGAGATGCTGTCTTTTAACTCCTGTGGAGTTCCCAGGGCCGCTATCTTGCCTTCGTCTATTATCGCTATTCTATCCGCCAGGGCATCAGCCTCTTCCAGGTAATGAGTTGTAAGCACTATCGTCTTTTTACCTTTAAGTTCTGCTATATGTTCCCATATACCTCTTCTCGACTGAGGATCCAGACCAAGGGTGGGTTCATCCAGAAATAGCACCTGGGGGTCAGAAACAAGAGCCATAGCGATGCTGAGCCTCCTTTTCATCCCTCCTGAGAATTTCCTTACTTGCTCTTTTGCCCTCTTAGCCAGGCCTACCATCTCCAGCAGTTCCTCTGACTTCTTTTTCACCTCTTCTTTCGCCAATCCACGTATCCCCCCAATCAAGCTCAGGTTCTCCCGGGCGTTAAGATGCTCCGCGATTGCTGTCTCTTGTGGCGAGACATCTATTATTTGTTTCACTGCCATGGGATCTTCATTTATATCACGACCCATGATCGTGGCTGTGCCACTGCTCGGTCTGAGCAGACAGCATAGCATCTTGATAGCAGTTGTTTTGCCAGCGCCATTTGGTCCTAGCAGTGAGAATAGTTCACCTTCCTTAATAGATAAATCTATGCCATCTACTGCTACCAAATCTCCGAATTTCCTGGAAAGGCTAAATGTTTGAATGGCAAAGCGATTTCCGTTTGTCCCGTAGTTCATAGGTCTCTCTATAACTCTACTTTATCATTTTAGCAGCTTTCCTTGCTATAATTCAGCAGTGGCTGAGTTAAGCGACACAATTACCTTCCTGGGCACTGCCGGTGCCAGGTTTGTAGTGGCTCACCAGTTTTTAGCTTCAGGGGGCGCCTGGCTTAACCTTGGCAACACTCAAATACTCCTTGACCCCGGTCCTGGTTCCCTGGTTCAGGCTACCAGGAGAAAACTCGACCCCACGAAACTGGACGCTATTATTTTATCTCATAGACATTTAGACCACAGTGGGGATATTAACATTATGATTGAAGCTATGACTGACGGAGGTACAAAGAAGCGGGGCATGGTCTTTGCTCCCGCCGATGCCCTGAATCAAGACCCCGTTATCTTGTCTTATTTGCAGTCTTATCCCCAGAGTATCCAGGTCTTAACTGAAGGAGGGTCCTATGTAATTAACGACGTTTCTTTTAAGACCCCCATCAGGCACAAACATCCCGTAGAAACATATGGCTTTATCTTCCAAACGCCGCGGCATACTTTCTCCTGGATTATTGATACCAGATATTTTGATGATTTAGCCGAGCACTATGAAGGTGATTTGCTGGTTATCAATGTGGTCCGATTGAACCCCGGCGCTCCCATCGACCATCTAGCTCTTCCCGAGGCCAAAAGCATAATTGAGGAACTAAGGCCCAGGATAGCAATACTTACTCATTTTGGCATGACCATGTGGCGGGCTAAACCCTGGGAGTTGGCTGAGAAACTGAGCGAGGAGACTGGAGTCTCGGTCATTGCCGCCAGAGATGGCATGAAGTTCGACCTGGCACGATTAGAGAGATGATAGGATACAAGCTCTGCCATAGTGGATCGGGCTAGAGAGCCTCTTGAAACTGCGAAGAAGTATCGCAAGCTTTCCTGCACGAAAGTAAGTTCTAGCTCACCATCGTCCTTCTGAATAATACAATCCCGGCAGCAAATAGGACGACTGCCCAGCCAACAAGCCAGTAAAGATCGGGCATGATAGCTGAGAGAGAGGAGCCGTTGATAACAGCTCGAGAGCCATCTATGGCATGGATAAAGGGAAGGGCTCCAGCAACGCTTTTAACAGCCGAAGGCATACCCTCCGTTGAGAACCAGGCCCCGGAGATCATGGCTATGGGAACGATGAAGATCCAAGAAACACCCGCTTGAGACTCGCTTTTGATTAAGCTGCCCACTATCATGCCTATCCCGATAGAGCAAAGCCCGATAAGAAAGAAAATAAGAAAGGCATGCCCCAGATTGCCGACAATGGTCAAGCCCAGCGCCATCCCCACGCCAAGATAAATCAGCGTGGAGACGATGAGCACCGGGATAAAGGGCAAAGAATAACCCAGAATGAAATCCCAGGGTCTTGCCGGGGTAGTAAACATGCGAGCCAGAAAACCCTTCTCCCTATCACCGGCAATTATCTCCGCCGCTGTGGAAATTAAAATCATGAGCCCGAAGACAGCTATCCCGGGAGCAAAGAAATTGACCGTCTCGTTCTTTATTTTGCTCTCTGTTCCCTTTAGCTCAACATTTAAAGGGGGAGCCATTCCCAGGAATTCAGACCCAACAGCCTCTATTATAGGTTTTACTTGTAGACCTATCAGCGGGTCTGCTGCCTTGTAGGCTAACTCTAAGTTGGCAGTTTGTTGGGCTTGCGTTGCCTCCTCGAATCCTGAGGGAATGAATAAATAGAATGATATTCTGCCGTCTTCCAGATCCTCTCGGGCCTGAGATTTTTCACTGTATATCGGCTCATTCAGCTCGATAGCCTCTATGCTTCCAAGAATTTGTATAAAGGCAGAGGAGGTTTGGGAACGGTCTTCGTCCACTATGCTCATCGCAATAGGGCTGGCCTGCTCTCCACCGAAGGCAGTGCAAAATACCAGCATAAAGGCAAGGGGCATTCCCAGGAGAAAGCCTA
>JBAUEM010000102.1:0-23285 GCA_049678605.1 Dehalococcoidia bacterium | reverse complement strand
GGTCAAGGATATTATTGCCTACCTTAAACTCATTCATAACCCCCAGGATAATGTTAGCTTGACTCGGATAATAAATGTTCCTGCCAGAGGCATCGGGCCTCGCACTCTCAGCCAGCTTCAATCCTGGGCAAAAGCTCATGATACCTCTCTTTTCGAGGCACTAAAACAGGTGAGCCATCCCGATTCTGTCGGGACGAAGCAAGCCCTTTACCCACGCATTGTCCAGGCTCTGGCTGGATTTGATGCCCTTATATCTGAACTCATAACCCAGAGCCATGAGCTAAGCCTTTCTGATCTAGTGAATGAGATACTGAAGCACACTAGATATAGAGAATACATTCTGGACAAGGAGGGTGGAGATGAAAAATGGGAGAACATAATGGAGCTGAGAAGTGTTGCTGGTGAATATGATGAGCTCGACCCTGAAGAGGCCTTAACTACATTTTTGGAAAAAGTAAGCCTGGTATCGGACATAGATGAACTGGATGAAAAAGCTGACGCTGTGACACTGATCACCTTGCATCAAGCTAAAGGATTGGAATTCCCCGCGGTTTTTATTGTTGGCCTGGAGGAAGGGATTCTCCCACACAGGAAATCTTTTGACGACCCAGCAGAGATGGAAGAGGAGCGTCGCCTTTGCTACGTGGGAATAACCAGAGCCAAGAAGCGACTCTATCTTTTACGCAGTTACCGTCGAAGCTTATTCGGCGGCAGCACGGCAAACCCACCGTCCCGTTTTCTCCAGGACATCTCACCCAACCTAATAAGCCCAAGAGGACTATGGGAGGAGAGCCCGACTCCTGTAGCTAGTGCCCACTCCCAGCCTTCACCTCGGCCTCTTGGCATTTCAGTGCTAAAGGTCGGTGACCATGTCCGCCACAGCAAATTTGGCCCCGGCATAGTGATGAATTGCCTTCCTACAAGGGATGACCAGGAGCTGACCGTAGCCTTTGAAGAGGCGGGGGTTAAGAAGCTCCTAGCCAGCCTAGCACCCCTGGAAAAAATCGAGAAAGATTTCAATTTTTCCCCATAAACTATTGACAAAATACACGAAACCGGGTAGTGGGTCATTTTGAAAATGAAAGATAAAGAAATTATATTGATAGAATGGGCAGATAGCAAGGGCATGGAAAGATGGGTGGTGTATCAATTTGAAATATAAGGTGATAGAATTTCCCGCATATAATAGGTATCTGAGAAAACTGTAATGGTAGTACCACAGAATACGTCTGCTGAATTCCGACTTACATATGATGGTGATGCTCTTGCTGAACATACAATGGACGTACGGGATTTGGCTCCTTCGCTCATAGCATTTGGTGAGTTATTTACAAGGGCTAATACGATTCTAAACGGTGAAAATATTGGTGTTAGCCTCAAAGTTAGAGCTAATCCAGAGCCAGGTTCTTTTGAACTTGCATTGATATTGGCGCAAGCGTTGTATATAACAACGCAATTCTTAACTAGTGATTTCGTTACATCTGCCGCCAACCTATTTGCCATTGTTACAGGTATTCCTAAGAGTGGTGAAACCCTCTTCGGTGTATTTAAGAAACTTAAGGGGCAACAACCTGTTGCAATTCAACAATCTGATGGTGTTACCCTAAAGGCTACAAATATCGAGCTCCATATCTCCAATGAAGTATTTAGACTATACAAAGATAATGAGGTAAAACGCCTATCGCAAGCTATCGTCGAACCACTATTTAGAACAGGAATTGATAAGATGATTATCAAAGATGGTGAAAGGGAATTGGAGTCTATTGCTAAAGAAGATGCTCCTAGTTTTACTCCAAATAGTATTTCGGACGAGACAGGAACTGAAAATATAATCCCAAGACTTGCATTAAGGCTGGTTTCTCCAACTTTTGATTTGAACCGAAATAAATGGAGGCTCGATGATGGTGGCGGTAGTAAATGGTATGGAATTGAGGATGAGAAATTTCTCCGTGAAGTTAGAGAAAACAAGAGACGTTTTGGCATGGGAGATTATCTAATCTGCCGAGTGAAAACTAGCCAACGTATGACTGAGAAGAAGCTAGAAATAGATAGAACTATCTTGCTTGTGTTAGAACAAAAACAGGCTGGTGAACAGCTACCATTTAGCTCACCTCACTAACTTCACGATTTCTTCAATCGTCCAAATATGGTCAGTTAACTTGGCTGCCATTGCCGGCGTTCTATAACATGGATTAGCTAACGATATATGCGGTCTGGCAAAGTTATAATACATAAAGTGAAGGGCTACGGCATATTCTAGGTTCTCTATCTTCTTTGAGAACGCATTAGTTAGCCTGGTAAATCGCCTCATACTCATTCGCATTGTAAGGTTCTGCCGCTCAATATAGCTTGTAGATGCTCTTGTCATGTCCGGAGAACCATTTACCAGTTTCGCCTTTGCGTGAGTGCATTTTGGTGGGCTATAGCGTCCATATTCATCTTGTGTATTGCCATAGTATTTAACCAACATGGCATAGTCTATGTCATTACCGAAGGCATTTCTTACTGCCTCATAATACATTCTATGTCCATCAGTAGTGAGTTGAACACGATTTGAAAGACGTTCCTTAATATCTTTAGCGAACTCATAAGCATATGCTAGTTCACGTAAACCAACTAGCCAGCTTAAGACTAACTTCGTGTCGGCATCTATTGCCACGAATGTCCAAACATCGCCATATCCAAATTGGTTTTGTTTATTTCGAGGCACATTCTTTGCCTTCGCATAGCAGAATGACCAGATTTCATCACATTCGATGCGTTTGCAAGGTAAATTCCTTAAATGATTGTCTTGATACTCAGCACAGGCTTTACCAACGTCACGTAAGAGCCTAAGGACTGTGCCCTTTGCTGTATTTGTTATTCTGCAAGTGGCAAGTATTGAATTTCCCTCAACGAGTGCTTTTATGACCCTTACTTTGCGTTCCAAGCTCAGCTTATTCATAATTATATTATACATGACCGCTCAAGCATTGTCAATACTTAGACATTACATTCTTACACATATTGTAAGGATAAGACTTGACATTTATTCAATTCAGTTGTAGAATTACTAGAAATGGAAGTGGCTTTTGATGACGACAATCTTGACCGGCTGGAAACTGACCCTAGATTTACAGAAGGCAGGCCACCCGCTATTGTCAAAGCCTATCGAAAGAGAATGCAGACAATTAGAGCAGCATCGGATGAAAGAGATTTCTATAGTTTGAAGTCGCTTCGCTTTAAGAAACTTGAGGGGACAAGGAAACATCAACATTCAATGCGACTCAATGACCAATATCGTCTGATATTAGAGCTACTAAAGGAGAATCCACAAGGTACAGTTGTGAAAGTAGTTAGTATTGAAGATTATCACTAGCAGTATATAAAGAGAAAGGAAAAGGAGAGAAAATGAAGGATAGGAAGCTTGCCGAAGTGTTCCCGCCTGGAGAATTTATTAAAGAGGAACTTGAAGCTAGAGATTGGACTCAGGATGATTTAGCGGAAATCCTCGGTCGTCCCACACGTCTAATAAATGAATTGGTTGCAGGTAAGCGAGGGATTACTCCCGAGACCGCAAAAGGACTAGGGGAAGCCTTTGGCACAAATGCACAATTATGGATGAATCTGGAGTCATTATATCGCTTAGCCTCAAATGTTTCTGAACACGAACCAGTAGCCAGACGTTCTGCCTTATATGCAAAAGCACCAATACGGGCTATGGTGAGGAGGAACTGGATAGAACCTTCCTCAAATATTGATGTCCTAGAGAAAAGTGTGTGTGATTTCTTTGAGTTGGAAAACATCAACGATGAGCCAGAGTTAGTTTATGCCTCAAGAAAGTCAACTTCCTATGTTGAATCTACTCCAATACAGTGGGCTTGGCTTTATAGGGCTGTTCATCTTGCAAAAGCTGTAGATGCTCAGAAATTCACAAAGGCAAGATTAGATGATGCTTTGGAGCGTCTTAAATTTCTACTCCCAAATCCTCAAGATATAAGAATGGTACCGAAAATACTGTCGGAATCCGGCATTAAGTTATTGCTTATTGAACCTTTACCTCAATCCAAGATAGATGGTGTTACGTTTTGGGCAGATGATTCACCTGTTATTGCTTTATCCTTAAGATATGACCGCATTGATTGGTTCTGGCATACATTAGCACATGAATTAGTTGGTCATGTAAAGAATGGAGGTGGGGAAAACATGAGTGCCGTTCTTGATATAGACTTACTAGGGCAACAAAATGATACTAACCGTCCTCAATACGAAGTTGAAGCAGATAATAATGCCGTTTCTTTTCTTGTTCCACAGGCAGCACTAGATAATTTCATTGCTCGTATAAGCCCCCTATATTCCAAAGCTCGGATAATTAGATTTGCCAATCGTATCCATGTTCATCCTGGTATTGTCGTTGGACAACTGCAACATCCAAGTCGTGGTGAACTCAATTATTCTCAACATCGAGATATGTTAGTAAAGGTACGGGATATTATTACTAGTACAGCTTTAACCGATGGGTGGGGACACTCATTGAGTATATAGTAAGGGAGGTTATATGTTACGCAAACTGAATCTGAACGAACAACTACAGCATATAGTGAATCGCTATATTGAGGCAGGTGGCGAATGGCCTGCGACCACACGCGAGATTGCTTTTTGGGCAATAAATAATAAGCTTTGGGAACCTCAAAGAGGTAAAATTATAGATATTTGTGCTGAACAATTAGCTCATGCCCTGCGTGAGGAATACGTTACAGACCCGCAGGGTCGCAAAGTTAGGGCAAAGCATGCTGCTCGAATTAGTGGGACACAACAAGTATTATGGGATGACATTAGAACGGCCAGTAGAGAACACATGCAGGCAGCACTTCAGCAGCGAAGACAACAAATTGTAGGGGATTGTAGGCAGCTAAAGCTTGATGTAGATAGTTACAATGAAAACAAGAATGATGGCAAGCCAATCCAGTTAATATTAGATTTCACTTTGGATATTGCAGAGGCAGAACTAGAGACGACAAAGGTTTTAGTTTAGTCTTTTTTCCGCCAGCGTGCACTTGCTGCGATTTTGGCTATTTCGCTCCTTCGTTCAGGTGTAAGTTTTTCTGCTCTGGCTTTCCCACCTTTCAAACCACCAAGCTTACCTAGAGCTACAGCAGCAGGATTCTTGTCATTTAATTGATTTTCCTGTTCTTTGGTTGCTTCCCCTACAATCTGAGAAGCCAAGACATTTATATCTCTGGATTTCTTTTTGCTTGAACGCTTAGGCATACTCTAAGTATACCATATAGCTACTAATAAGCTGTCAAGTTTTTGGATTTCAAATTGACCCACTACCCGAAACCGTGTAAAATGGAATGTAGATGCCTATTAAGGTTTTAGCGACTGAGGTAGTCTCCAAGATTGCTGCCGGGGAGGTGATTGAGAGGCCAGCCTCGGTGGTGAAGGAACTGATAGAGAATTCCCTCGATGCTGGAGCCACTCAGATTGCCGTAGAGGCTCAGGGCGGTGGAGTAGAGCTAATCAAGGTGAGCGACAATGGGGCGGGCATTCCGGCCTCGGAGCTAGAGCTTGCCTTTCACAGGTATGCCACGAGCAAGATCGGCAACTTAGACGACTTAGAGAAAATCTCCAGCCTCGGCTTTCGGGGCGAAGCTCTGCCCAGCATTGCTGCTGTCGCTGAAGTGGAAATTTCCACCCAAACATCCTCAGCCCCAATTGGCAGCTACCTGCATTTGAGAAAGGGCGAGGTGGTCCGCAGGGAGAGCCGCGCCAGACCACAAGGCACCACCATAACCGTACGCCGATTGTTTCGCTATTTCCCCGTGCGACTTAAGTTTCTCAAATCGGTAAATACCGAAAATAGCCACATCGCCCATTTGGTAAGCCAGTACGCCCTGGCTTTTCCCGAGGTTAAGTTCAGCCTGGTTCTTGATAAACGTCCCAGCCTGCGCACTACGGGCAATGGCGACCTGCGCGAGGTGGTAAATGAGATATATAGTTCAGAGGTAGCGCAAAGGATGCTAAAGGTGGAGCAAAAGGACAGTCTGGCTAAAGTCGGCGGCTTAACAAGCCCACCTTCCCTAGCCCGTTCTAATCGCAACTATCTCAGCTTTTTCGTCAATCGAAGGTGGGTGCGCAGTCCCTTGCTAACTCGGGCAACTGAGGAAGCCTATCGTGGCTTACTTATGGATGGCCAGCATCCCGTCGCAGTAATCAATATCTCCTTGCCGGCTCAAGAGCTTGACGTCAACGTCCATCCTGCCAAAGCCCAAATAAAGTTTTGCCATGAACAAGCTGTCTTTAGCAGCGTACGGAAAGCCATAGAGGAGGCATTAGCCAGGACGCCTATAGCCAGCTCGAAGGCTGTGCCCTTCTCAGTCAGCTCAGGGCAGTGGCAGAGCCCCCGCATGATAATGGATAACGAGCCGGCTTTTGTTGTTGCCCAGCTGCCGACCATGGAATTACCAGTTTTGAGGGTACTGGGGCAGCTAGCCAACACCTATATTATCGCCGAGGGACCTAACGGACTCTATCTCATCGACCAGCACGCTGCTCATGAGCGCATACTTTATGACCGAATTTCAGCGCAGTGGGCACAAAAGGAAGTTGAAGTCCAGGGATTACTCCAGCCGATAACCATAGAGCTCAGTCCCAGAGAGGAAGAGACCCTGAGAGCTAGCGAAGAGTTTCTGGCCGAATTTGGCTTCACCATTGAGCATTTCGGAAATAGAAGCTATGTGATACGCGCCATACCGGCACTAATGGCCAGGGCGAATATTATTGAGATAATAACTGCGCTGCTTGATAATCTTGCCAGCAAAGAAAGTCCCAATCCCTGGGAGGAAAAGATAGCCCAATCTTTGGCCTGCCATGGTGCTATCACAGCAGGGCAACAGCTAAGCAATGAAGAGATGCGCGAGCTAATAAAGCAGCTAGAGCAAACCAAGCAACCGCGCGCCTGTCCCCACGGCCGGCCAACTATGATTCATTTAAGTTCGCATCACCTAGAGAAGGAATTTGGCAGGATAAGCTAGAAAACTAGCAAGGTTACTAGTCCAAGATTTGCTTCACAGATTTTCTATTTGCATAAACCAGAAGCCGGTCTCCTTCCACGATTTTCTCGTCCCAATTCGGCCTGGTTAGGTAAGCACCGGCCCTGTCTATACCAAGGATTTCTATGTCCCTTTCCGCGGTGATATCAGCCACAGACAAGCCAATGCTCTTCGAGCTTCCTTTTATCATGACAAGACTAATAGCCCAGTCCTTCTCCACATGGAATATTTCCTCAACCGCTGGAGCTTCCCTAAGAATTCGGTTCATAACTGGCCTTTGCAGCCAGTCAAGAATCCGCTGGCCAACATTGCTTCTTATAATTAGTTGATAGAGGCCGAATATGCCTCCAATTATTATAGCCAGGCGAATAAAAAACCACGTGTAACCGCTCACCTGGGTGAAAGATGCCACTAAAGTGGCAATTACAGTGACCATGCCGGCATTTCCCAATATAATGAGAATGGTCACAATTCTGCGCCTGGTTCTGTGTCCCACCACCCGTTCAGCTTCTCTCGTCGTGAAGCCCGTTCCTGAGAAAGCAGATAACGCCTGAAATCTAGCTACATCAGGTTCTATCCCGGTTAACTGGAGGGCAAAGCCTCCAATTCGGACGACGATGAAAGAAACTAGAATAGCTATCAACAAAATGCCTACATAAGCCATATTCAACACCTCCAACTTAGGTTCTGCTGAGGCATGGATGGCACTGTCTGTGTGGAAGCTTGCGGGTGCCCAATTGCTTCGCCTTTCAGTTCAGATGCCAGAGACATATTCTTCATTCAGTAACTTTAGAGCCACCTCCTCCTCCTGAAATAGACTACCAGAGAAATACCTATTACTGCCATTACAATCAAGATGATAAAATACCCATACCTCCACTCTAGCTCCGGCATATTTGCGAAGTTCATGCCGTAAATGCCGGTGATGAAGGTCAGCGGAATGAAGATAGTGGCTATGATTGTTAGCACCTTCATCACCTCATTCATACGGTTGGACACTGAAGAAAGATAAGTGCTCAGTACACTCTCAGCCATATCTCTGAGACCAAGAGTAAGCATCTCAATCCGCACCAAATGGTCATAAATGTTGCGGTAATATATTTGAGCTCGCTCGCTTATCAGGGCATATTCGCCGCGGCTGAGCCCGTTCATTATTTCCCGCTGAGGCAATATGACCCGCGTCAACGCCAGTATGCTGCGTTTAAGTTGCATAATCGACATCAATGTTTCCCTCTTAGGTTCGTGAAGTGCCTCGGCCTCGAGTTGATCATTCTTCTCATCCATCTCCTCGATAGTAGGCATGATATTGTCCACCAGGGTATCGATAAGGTCGTGAGCCAAGAAATCGACTCCCCTGCGCATAAGACGTTCGTCTTTTCGAACGCGCTCCAACATAGATGAAACCGACCTCATGGGTACATCATGGCTGGTGACCACGTAGTTTTTTCCCAGAAAGAGAGCGAGTTCTGTGGTCTCCACTACCTCAGACTCGATGTGGTAATTGATGCCATGAACGATAACAAATAAGTAGTCATCAAAGTCATCTATCTTGGGTGGATGTATATTCTTGCTAATACAGTCTGCCACTGCCAGGGGATGGAAACAGAATGCATTGGATAGTAACTCGGCATCCTCGTTCGTCACGTCCTCTATATCAACCCAGAGCAACCCCTCCCCAGTTGCCAGAAAGTCCCTGATTTGTTCTATGCCTAGCTGGTCCGAGAGTTTCCCATCCGGTGCCAGATAGAAAGCACACTTCATCATCATCGCCTCCTTAAACTTCGCAAAAGTTGCTCAATAACGAATACTACCAGAAGAAACGTCGGGAGGCTCAGTCATAGCCCCCTCAACCTTCCTGCTAGTAAGGCATCGTAGGTAGAAAGGGCAAAATAGCCGTGGGCATTAAGGGCAAAGCTATGCCCCAGGGTGTGCATTTTAAGCAAAGGGGTAAACCCTTCCCTATCGGCGTAATCATAGGCATAGCTGGCTGGAGGCTTCTTTTCAGTCAACATTAATTTGCCATCCATTTTAGCCTCCAAAGAATGTAGCTATTCATACTATAGCACAAGCCGTATCCTGCTATAATATTTGCCCAGCTCTGCCAAAGTATTACCTATCAATAACTCCGATACCAGCCCTCAGTCACCGGGGCGAATTTGCCGTTTTCAGCCCCCAGCCTGGAATACCAGGGCTTACCGTAGCTATCAGCTATCTCAGCTAGTTCCTTTAACCTTGGAGCAGCCGTATTCTGGAAAAAATTCATCCTCTCATCCCGAGAACGAATTTGGGCGCCCTCCTGCCACAGGGCACGCCCTGCCAGGAAACCGGAAGCTCCCGCCTTACAGGCTATCTCTACCTGTTTCTTGAATGAGTTGAAGTCAACGCCGGCACTGAGTAGCACCCAGGGTAGTCGGGATGCCCGGTTTAACTCCTGGCACAACCCCAGCAGCTTTCCCTCATCTTGCTCAAACTTAATATCTGCCGGGAATTCTGCTTTCAACACATCAATGGGCAAGGCAGTAATCTGCCGAGCAGTTTCGATTACCAGACCAGGCTTTATCTCAGCAAACTTCTTCGAGGATGTCCCGCCTTGATTTATGCGTTCTTTACGAACAGGACTCTCTTTTCCCTCAGTGGGATAGCTTACCGGCTCAACCAGAAAGGCTATATCTTCTTCAAGGCATTGGTCGGCTAGCCTTGCCACCAAATCGAGCTGTTTTGAGGCGACATCTTTTAGGTCGGGCCTGAAGTAGATTAAAAGCTTGACCGCTGAAGCTCCCATTCTCTTCACCTTTTTTACGCTCCAGCCGGGCAGAAGCTCAGTAATTCTAGCCGTACTGTCTCCGGTATAGCCGGTCTTTTCCATGCTGACAAGAAGCCCCTTAGGTCCGGGCAAGAGACCCGCAGCTATAGCCTGACCAGCTCCGTATTCCGGGTCAAGCAATATGGCACTGGCAAAAGACGCTACCGCTTGACAGAGGTCAAGCTTAAAATCAACTATATCCTGGTAACTCACCGCATCAGGGTTTTTCTCGTTCAGGGCTCGCTTAAGCGCTCCCCTGTGGTCAATGGCACACATTGTCATCATGCCCCTGGAATCAGCCAATTGCTGGAGCCCTCTTAGCTTGCCGATAGATATGTTCATTACATCACCTCATGGCAGACCATGTCCTTTCTTTTACTTTTACTCACAAAGGAGCTTTCTCATCCCCTGGAGGGCAAAGGCAGCGGCACCGAGCACACCAGAATTTCGACCCAGCTCGGCAGAAGCAAAGCGCACCACCTCGAAAGCTTCCTTATAAGCTCTCTCTCCGGCCACCTTGAAGGCTGGCTCAAGCAGCATATCACCGATGTTTGATAAACCACCACCAATAACTATCAACTCAGGGTTGAATATGTTTATTAAATTGGCCAGCCCCACACCTACATAGTAGCCAGTCCGAGCAATAAGTTCTTTAGCCAAGCTATCACCCTGCTCGGCAGCGCTATGAATGGCCTGCGCCGTCACCTTTTCCACGTCACCCTCGGCATATTCCAGGATGGACGTCATGACTCCTTCTTTAATCCGATGCTTTGCCTCCCTGGCCAGAGCTGTCCCCGAGGCCAGCGTTTCCCAACAACCTCTGTTTCCACAGTTGCAGATTGGACCTTCGTCATCGATGGTCATATGCCCCACCTCGCCAGCGGCACCAATAGTTCCACCGTAAATCTTGCCATCAATGACAATGCCTCCGCCGATGCCTGTGCTGAGAGTAATATAGATGAAGTTACGAACACCCCGGGCAGCGCCAAAATAAAATTCCCCCAGGGCAGCGGCATTGGCATCATTGATGAGAAAGGTCTTCTTGCCCAGCCTTTCTTGCATTATGTCTCTTAGGGGAACGTCTCGCCATCCTGGCAGATTCGGTGAGGTAAGGAGGATGCCCGTCTCGGGATTTGAGAGACCGGGCGCCCCAATTCCTACGGCAGTAAGCTCTGAAATGGCAACATTTGCCTGCTCTAAAGCACGATACGCAGACTCCAAAATAGACTGGATAACTGCTTCATGGCCTTTTGGGGCTGGCGTTATACTGTGGTCGCGCGATAGTATTTTCCCCCGAGAGTTGGTCACCGCCGTCAGTATTTTGGTGCCTCCAAGGTCAACGCCCAGAATCAAATCGTCAGCATTGTCACCCAATTTCAAACTCCTGCTATGAGCCTCAGCTATAAGTAGGCCCCTTTGCCGAAGCTAGCATTTCTTTCAAAAGTAAGAGCTTGCTCCTGATTTTACTCATAGATTATCCTGGTGGGTATCTTCGTAGCCTCACTCCCAAGCTTGGCAAAAACGATCAGCTTGGATTATATTCATCTTCTCCCAACTTGCAGATCCTGTCCCAACGTCAATAATAGGTTTTGTTACAGTTTATATTATATTGTATACTGGGGCGGATAATAAAAAAAGGCAGTAAGCCCTCGTGAACAATCAAAGGCAGGTCCCCATTATTTATAATCTATTCCCTCGCATAGCAGGGACTATGCCTGACTGGCTCCAGCATGCATCCCGCGCCGCAGAAATAGGCTTCAACTGGCTGCACATCAACTCTCAATCCATTACCCGGGGTTTTCTGGCAGCCTTTAGGCTGTAAGGCATCACTAGCATAATTAATCCGCAATTTTTGCCTACCCATACCGAGAAGGACGACCCGGCCATCTTGGCGCAAACTCTTCGAGGATTCTGGAATTTGGATTAAATCGAATCATTGATTATTACAGTTGTTAATAGTATACTGTCCTCATACACAGAGGGGGAGGTATTCCATGAAATTATCTTGTCATCAAGAAAACCTAAATAGGGGGCTAAGCATCGTAGGGAGAGCTGTAGCCACTAGGTCCACTTTACCTATCACCCAAAATATCCTTTTATCCGCTGAGAAATCGCGTCTCAAATTGGCAGCTACCAATCTGGAAATGGCTACCACGTGCTGGATTGGTGCTGAAGTGAAACAGGAAGGAGACATAACTGTGCCTGCTCGCTTGCTCATCGACTTTGTCAATTCCTTGCCCAACGATTTAATTGAAATCAATCTTCCCGCTAACAGTCGCATCCTGGAGCTTAAGAGCGGCCATTTTCAAGCCCATATTCACGGCATTGATGCCGCAGATTTCCCACCTATCCCCCAGATAAGCGATGGCATAACTACCACCATTGAGGCAGCTAGTCTCAGGGAAGGAATTACACAGGTCGCCTTTGCTGCTGCCACTGAAGAATCCCGCCCGGTATTAACCGGAATTAACACTGAGTTCGATGGCGAGCAGCTCAACCTGGTGGCTGCCGATGGCTTCAGGCTAGCTGTTCATAAGACAACCCTCGGCTCGCCAGTCAGCGAGAGGACTACGGTTATCGTCCCAGCAAGAACCCTCAATGAACTGAATCGCCTTCTTGGTGAGCAGGAGGAACCCGTAGAAATCACCGTAAACGAAAAAAGGAGCCAGGTTCTCTTCCGCCTCAAGAATGCTGAGCTGGTTTCTCAGCTTATTCAAGGTTCCTTCCCCAATTATTCCCAGGTTATTCCCCAAAGCTATACCACGCGAGCTGTAGTAGACATTAATGAGTTTCTGCGGGTTACCAAAATGTCCTCCATATTTGCTCGCGATGCCAGTGGCATAGTTCGCCTGGTCATTACCCCTGGTACTGAACTTGCTCCAGGAAAGGTAACTGTTTCTGCTCAGGCTGAGGAGGTTGGAGACAATGTTGGTGAAATCGACGCTCTCACTGACGGAGAAGAGGCGAAAATCGCCTTCAATGTAAAATATCTTTCCGATGTTCTATCTGTCCTTTCCCAAGCCCAGGTCGCTCTAGAACTCACCACCCCCTCGAGCCCGGGAACCATCCGCCCTATAGGCGTGGACAATTACGTTCACGTAGTCATGCCCATGTTCGTCCAGTGGTAGATGCTTTAATTCAGTAGGGAGGAGGCGAAATGAAGTTCCGTATTGTTTTAGAATACGATTCCGAGACAAAGAGCTATGCTGCCTACTGTCCAGAACTTCCAGGATGTTGCAGTGCTGGTGATACCGAGGAAGAAGCATTGAAGAATGCGAGGGAGGCTATCTCTCTATATCTTGAACCAGCACCAGTCAAACTGAACCCTGACGAGAAGGTCTTTGAGGTGGAAGTGCCAGCCTGATGGCTCGGAAGCTGCCAAGACTGCAAGCCAACGAGGTTGTCAGAATACTGCAACAGCACGGATTCGCTCTCATCTCGCAACGAGGCAGTCATCAGAAATGACGGAATGATGATACGGGCAAACAGGTGATTGTCCCCTATCACAAAGGGGAAGCAACTACCATTGGGCACGCTGAGGAGCATCATTGAAGGGAGTAGCATTCCCGAAGAGAAGTTCCACTCCTAGAATCTTTTGAAAAGACGAGATAATGACGATAGAAGAGGCGAAAACCGCCTTCAATGTAAAATATCTTTCCGATGTTCTATCTGTCCTTTCCCAAGCCCAGGTCGCTCTGGAACTCACCACCCCCTTGAGCCCGGGAACCATCCGCCCTATAGGCGTGGACAATTATGTTCACGTAGTCATGCCGATGTTTGTTCAATGGTAACTTATTTGGTGTTCAACCAAGAACTTAAGTTCAAAAACTTAAGTTGCAAGAGCGATTAAGCTAAGGCAAGCCCACAAACACTATCACCAAGCCTACCACTATCATTATCACACCAAAAGCTAATAAGCCAATCAATAGCTTCCTATTCATATTCATACGTAGAATCCTTTCCAAGCAAGTGGCTCGTATAATACTAGAACGCCAAACAAAAGGAAAGGCTTGGTGTTATACTCAACAGCTAAGCATCAAGTACACAGTACCGTTACATTTATCTCCCTTTCTTCACTGGTAATAAGTGATTGGCAGAAATGGTGAATGCTATTCCGCGATGGGGAGAGTGAATGAAAAACGGCTCCCCTTTCTCAGCTCACTCTGGACTGTGATTTTTCCGCCATGGGATTCCACCAGGCGCCTGGCAATAGTAAGACCCAGACCACTGCCTCCGGTAGCTCTGGCGCGGGACCTGTCCACTCTATAGAATCGTTCGAAGATATTAGGCAAATCCTCAGCAGGAATGCCTTCGCCGGTATCCGATACGCAAACCTCTACCCAGTCACCTTGTGTTATAGCAGCCACATTAATAGTGCCTCCCTTATGGGTATGAGCCACCGCATTTTCCAGAAGGTTATGCAGCACCTGATTGACCCGTTGCCGGTCAATGTTAACCAGTGGCAGATTATCAGGCAGGTCAAGGGACAACAATATCTCCTTTGCTGCTACCTGGGGCTGCCAGGGAGTTACTGCCAGCTTAACTAACTTAGCGATGTCTTCCGCCTGATAAACCAGCTTCAGTTCGCCGGCTTCGGCAAGACTTAGCTCCTGGAGCTCATCAACCAGTCGTGAAAGCAGAGCTGTCTCTTCATTGAGGGAGCGGATAGTAGCGGCATTTGGCTTCATCACCCGATCGCGAATTGCCTCCAGATAGCCTTGAATATTGGAAAGAGGGGTTCTCAGTTCGTGAGCAACATCAGCAACCAGATTCCGTCGTAATTGCTCGGCGTGCTCCAAGTCGGCAGCCATAGAGTTAAAAGCTTGAGCCAGCACCTTAACTTCGCCTTTGCTCTGAAATTGAACCCTCTGGGACAAGTCTCCCCGTCCCAATCGCCTGGCAGCATTGGCAAGGACACCGATGGGTGACGACAGTCTCCGAGACAGGACAAAAGTCAATATCAAAGCGATGCCAATTGCCAGCGAGCCCCCCAGGAGAAGAAAGCGATTTATTGATGCGGAGAGTCCTCGGAATGGAGCAACATATGGTTCTGCCTCCGGGTCAAGGCTGATGTAAACTCTTCCCAGAATCACTGGGCCCCAGGTCAGCTCGAGAGGACTGTCTGGTGGGTCAGGATTATAATACTCCCCTAAAAGTTTTCCCTGTGAATCAGCTAAGACTGTCCCGTTGGCAGCGGTCAATATAATATGTGTCCCGGCGATACTCGACGCATCTACAACTACAGACTGGACACCCTCCCAGCTTTGTTTCTCCCAATAATGGATGTACAGACTAGATTGTATTTGATCGGAGCGATATTGCGCACTTATTTCCTCATAATATTCCACTTCGACAGCGATGCGTTGACTGACGAAGAAATATATGGTGCCGACAGTCACCACCATTATCACTGCGAAAGCCATCGAGAGACGAAACCACAAACTATGTATCACTGTTCACCTCCGACAAACTTATAGCCGACTCCATATACCGTCTTTATATATCTGGAGTGGCTGGGGTCTGGCTCCAGCTTTCGGCGTATGTTGAGGATGTGAACATCAATGGTGCGGTCGAAACCCTCAAAATCGTAGCCCAAGGCCTCTTCAATAAGGCTTGCCCGGGCGAAGACTCTACCCGGCTCCTTGGCGAGAACCCCCAGTAACTTAAATTCAACACTGGTCAAATTCAGTGGTCTGCCGGCAAACCACGCCTCGTGTTTCGTAAAATTCATACTAAGTTCACCACGCTTAATCTCTTCAGGGCCACGCTCTCCGGGAAGACGCCTTAACACTGCCCGTACTCGAGCCACTAGTACCTTAGGGCTAAAAGGCTTGGTCACATAGTCGTCGGCCCCTAAGCCCAGGCCTGTTAGCTTGTCCTGGTCAGTAGTCCTGGCAGTAAGCATAATGATTGGTACATCGGATTCATGTCTCAAGATACGACAGGCCTCAAGTCCATCGATGTCTGGCAGCATAAGGTCAAGAACAATAAGGTCGGGGCAGCTTTCTCGAGCCAGGCGCAGAGCTTCAATACCATCATAAGCAGTTAGAACTTGGTAGCCGTCCCGGTTTAAGTAGAGCTTGACCAACTCCACGGTCTTCACATCGTCATCAACTACTAAAACCTTTTTGCCTGCCATCCCTAGTCCCCTGGCAATGCTTCACGCCTCTTTAATGTTATAACAGAAATGTTAAGAAATTAATATGAAGGACTTCTTCCACCCGGACTTTTCTTAACAAATTGTACAAACTATAGCCTGGAGTGAGCCAATACAATCCTCGTTGAACAATAAGCCATATGTTGTTGCCACCCCAGCGTTCTTAGATTGACATGATTGTGTGCGCGGGCTATAATCCTTTCTGGAACGAGATATAAGGTATGGAAACGAAATCATCCCCAGACCCAGACCGTAAACGGCGACAGATTGCCATTTTCGTTCGATGGTGGTGGGGCTTGCTTTAGTGTAGGTCTCTGATTGAGGCGTGTGTGCCCCACGTCCCACCGGACGTGGGGCTTTTGTTTGTCATGACATGGCCGAAGATTTTCCTGGGAGGCTGCCATTGGAAGTTTTGAATGAAGACACATTCAAGGAGTTGCTGGAAAACAAGCAATACAGGGAGTTGCGAGAGAGGCTAGCGGACTCAGAACCCACACATATCGCCGACCTCCTGACCAGCATACCGGCAGACGAAGCAGTGATAGCGTTTCGCCTCCTCCCAAAGAATCTTGCCATTTCTGTTTTCGACGATATGGATGGAGCGTTTCAGAACCAGCTGCTTGAGGCGTTCAGTGACCAGACGGCGAGGAATTTCCTCGAAGCAATGCCACCTGATGACCGGACGGAGTTGCTGGACGAGGTACCCGCCAAGGTAGCCCGCAGACTGTTACAGATACTCTCGCCCGACCAGCGCCGTGTCACCCTGCAGTTGCTGGGCTATGAGGAAGAAACGGCCGGACGTGAGATGACTCCCCTATTCGTAGACCTGCACAGCGATATGACTGTGGCACAGGCTCTGGAAAGGGTCCGACAGCTGGCCATCAACCGGGAAACAGTGTACGAGTGCTATGTCATGGACCGCCGCCGCTGTCTTATGGGCACTGCTTCACTCAAGGACCTGGTCATCGCTGACCCGAATGCCAGGGTAAGCGATATCATGAAACCAGACCCACCCTTTGTCTCTACCCACACCGACCGCGAGGAAGTAGCCAGGGAACTTCGGGAGCATAACCTGCTGGCAATTCCCGTGGTAGATGCAGAACAGCGCCTCGTCGGTACCATCACCTATGATGATGTAGCGGACATCATAGAGCGAGAGGCCACCGAAGATATTTATCGCTTTGGTGCAGTATCTGGTACAGAGCGAGGTTACTTTGCCAGCCGTATCTTTGATGTTGTCCGGCGCCGGGGGGTATGGCTCCTCCTGCTTATCGTGGTGAACACAGTTACTTTCACTATTATTGCCCGGCATGAAGCGCTGCTTACCGGCGAGCTACTGATACTGGCTGCCTTTATCCCACTGTTGATTGGCACCGGCGGGAATGTGGGAGCGCAATCGGCCACCGTCGTTATTCGTGGACTGGCTACCGGCGAGGTGAAACCAAGACGGGCTCTGGCCGTGGTCTGGCGGGAGGCCGGCATAGGTGCTCTCCTGGGCATTGTCCTTGGTGCGGTTGCCCTGGGCTGGGCTTACATGTTCGGCGGGAATCTGAAGGTGGCCATCGTAGTGAGCACGACCCTGGTGGCCATCTCAGTAATGGCAACCCTGGCAGGCGGAGCCCTACCATTTATTTTTCGTCTACTCAAGATTGACCCGGCTCTGGTGTCCGCCCCTTTTATAACTACGATTATGGATATATCCGGCGTGGCGATTTACTTTGGGGTTGCGCAGATGATACTGCGATTGTAATCAGCCTGCCGGGGCAAGACAGAGAAGTTCATGGGTAAAGGGAGACTCGAAATGAAGAATATAATTGTCGAAGGCGCAAGGAAAAAGTCGGGAATAAAGCGATTGCGGAAGCTGCGAACGTCGATCGCCGAAAAGGGACTAGACGCTCTCCTGCTTTCTCAGCCAGAGAACCTCCGCTACCTTTCCGGATTTACCGGCTCCTCCGGATGGCTACTCATTTCAGGACAGAATGCTATTTTAGCTACTGACTTTCGCTATGTGGAGCAAGCCAAGGGAGAGTCACCAGATTTTGAAATTATCCAGACTAAGCAAGAGTTACGTGACTGGCTTCCTGGTTTGGTCTCTGATTTGGGGTGGCACAAATTAGGCTTCGAGGCAAATTTTATTTCTTACGATAGTTCTCATAAGCTCAGCGAGGCAATAAAGACCAAGCAAGTTAACCTTGAGCTTGTTCCCACCACTGGCATAGTAGAGCAGCTTCGCTCCATAAAAGAACCTGAAGAACTAGAGTTTATCACAAAAGCAGTAGAGCTAGCCGATGCCGTCTTCGAACAGGCAAAGGCAATAATTCGTCCTGGCATAACGGAAAAGGAGGCAGCCTGGGAGATAGAAAAACTCCTTCGCCAGGAAGGGAGTGAAGGAATGCCCTTTGAAATCATTGTGGCTTCAGGCCCAAATTCAGCTTTGCCTCATGCTCGACCTACAGAAAAAATAATTTGCTCTGGTGAACCAGTGTTAATTGACATGGGAGCTAGAACCAACGGTTATTGCAGCGACTTCAGTCGCACGTTATGCTTGGGCAAAGCAGACAAAACCCTACAGGAAATTTATAATATAGTTCTCAAAGCACAGACCACTGCCATAGAGAAAGTTGAATCAGGAATGGACGCTTCGCAGGCAGACCAATTGGCTCGAAGCGTTGTTGAACAAGCTGGCTATGGAGATGCCTTTGGACACGGTCTAGGGCATGGTGTTGGGCTGGCGGTGCATGAATCCCCCACGCTTGGTCCTAGCTCCTCTGATTCACTTGCAGATGGCATGGTTTTTACCATAGAACCGGGAATTTACCTTGGGGGACAAGGTGGTGTTAGAATTGAAGATATGGTAGTTTTGGAAAATGGCAAGGCCAAAGTGCTTAGCAAAGCAAAGAGGGATTTGTTATTCTGACAAGGAGCGAAAAATTCAGAGTGACAATTCACTCTCAATAAACACGGAGGTTACTAAATGATTGATGCCGGAGAATTGAGAAAGGGATTCGCCATAGAGCTAGATGGCGAAATATACCAAATTCTGGAATACCAACATGTTAAGATGCAGCAAAGGCAGCCTGTGGTCAAGTTGAAACTTCGTGGTGTTCGTAGCGGGAATTTCGCCGAGCGGAATTTCCAATCCGGCGATAAAGTTACAACAGTATTTCTGGAGCATCGCCCCGTCCAGTACCTTTATCGCGATGGCGACCTCTATTACTTCATGGATAACGAAAGTTACGAGCAGATTATGTTAACTTCGGCTCAAATAGGAGAGGGCACAAATTATCTAAAAGAGGGTCTGATGCTAGAGATTCTGACCTGCAAGGGGGATACAGTGATCATAGAGCTACCCACTTCGGTAGAGCTTCAGGTTACGGAGACAGAGCCTGGCTTCAAGGGAGATAGGGCCACAGCGGGCACTAAAGCAGCTAAGCTAGAAACGGGAGCAACCATCCAGGTTCCTCTTTTCATTCATACAGGCGACATCATCAAAGTCCATACACGCACCGGGGGATATCTGGAGAAGGCTGGCTAATATCGCTTGATTCGCCTTTCTCTTATCAGCAATGCTGACTTCTTTCCCCAAAAGTTTTAACACACTGAGGCTGAACGAATTTAGCTGCAAGCCTTAAGGAATCTGGTATAATCAGGTAACAGGCGAAAGGGGCAGATTCTTCGGTCGCTCAGAATGACCGATAGGCGATAACAAGGCAGGTAAGCTAATTGATAAAAGCCGATTTACATATCCATACCTGCTATTCTATAGATTGTCTCACACCTTTGGAGCAAATAGTCGAGCGCTGCCTCGAGCTAGGCATAAATTGCATCGCTGTAGCTGACCACAACACCATCGCTGGCGCCTTAAAGCTAAGGGAAATTGCCCCGTTTAAAGTAATCGTTGCTGAGGAGGTCTTAACGCCTGTGGGTGAAATAATGGGGCTCTTTCTTAGTGAAGAAGTTCCCCGGGGATTGTCTCCCCAGGAAACAATATCTCGAATCCGAAGCCAAGGCGGTCTAGTTGGCATTCCCCACCCATTTGGCAGGTCGCTGCCCTGGAATGATAACCCACTAACCTCGACGGAAGTTTTATCCCAGGTCGATATTATTGAAACTTTTAATTCTCGCACGCCATTTTCTAATAGCATCGCCAGAGCCTGGAAACTAGTCAAAGAGCAGGGAAAGGCTGCCAGCGCTGGGAGCGATGCCCATACTTTAGGCGAAATTGGCCGAGCATATGTGGAAATGCCCGACTTCGATGGACCTGACGACTTCCTAAATTCTTTAGCTCAGGGCAAAATATTCGGGCAAAAATCTAGCTATTCAGCTCATTTTGCTAGCACGTGGGCCAGGATAAGGAAACATATACTTGGAGATTCCTCACTGAGTTTACCCTGAGCGCTAGGAGATTGCTTCGCTTCGCTCGCAATGACAAAAAGCGAAGGGCTCAAAATGACATGAGTGAGGAAGGTGAAGCGGGCTCTTGCTGAACATTGGTTGGTTTTCCACAGGGAGAGATGAAGCTGCCCGACAGCTTTTGCAAGCTGTGCAGGATAAGAGCCACAGGAGCGACATTAATGGGAAAATTAGCTTCGTGTTCAGCAACCGAGAACCTGGCGAGGCGAAGGAAAGCGACCTGTTCTTTGAGTTTGTTCGGAGCTACAACATCCCTCTTGTCTGTTTATCTCACAAAAAGTTCAAGACTGCTAAAGAGGAAGAGGA
The DNA here is from genome assembly GCA_049678605.1 of Dehalococcoidia bacterium. Taxonomy (GTDB): domain Bacteria; phylum Chloroflexota; class Dehalococcoidia; order GIF9; family AB-539-J10; genus RBG-13-51-36. Next base: position 2,572 of record JBAUEM010000102.1, on the reverse strand, counting down.
TTTGGGTATCAAGAAAGAGTGGCGTATCAAATACGATAAAGAGGTAAACAAGAAGATTGAATCATTTGCTCCTGACCTTTGTGTTCTTGCTGGCTATATGCTCATCGTGAGTGAAGAGCTATGTCAAAAATACGATATGATTAATCTTCATCCTGCACCCCCCGGTGGACCTACGGGTAGCTGGCAGGAGGTAATTTGGGCGTTGATACAAAATAAAGCCGAGACAGCCGGGGCAATGATGCACCTGGTTACCCCTGAGCTGGATAGAGGTTCGGCAGTTAGCTACTGTCTCTTCTCTATTAAGGGTGAGCCCTTCGCTGAATATTGGCAGAAGGATAACAAAGACATACTGTTTCGGCTTATTCGCCAGCACGAACTTGCTAGGGAATTTCCTCTTATCATCTTGACATTACAAGCTCTGAGCCGGGGCGAGGTCGGCATAAAGGATAGGAGAGTAATTGATGCTCAAGGAAAGTTAATCAGTGGTTATAACCTTAGTGGCAAGATAGATGAGGAGGTGAAGAAAAAACTGAGATGAACTTGATTTGCTTTGACCTCGAGGGACCCCTAGCTCCCCAAGATAATGCCTATGAACTAATGAAGCTATTCCCCCGTGGCGGCAAGATTTTCGAAGTCCTCAGCCGTTATGATGATTTGCTGACTTTAGAAGGTCGGCCTGACTACGAGCCGGGAGACACACTTGCTCTCATCACTCCTTTCCTTGCTTATCACGGAATAGAAGAGGAACAAATCGCTGCTATGGGGCAGAAAGCTGGATTAACCCCAGGGGCAACTGAATTAATCTCCAAACTTAAATCTCGAGGGTGGGACATATTTTGTATTAGTACTAGTTACAAACAATATGCCTTCCCCATCACACAGAGACTGGGCATACCCAGTGAGAATGTAGCTTGCACTTCCTTTCCCCTAGCGCAGATTCGCCAACTATTAAGCCAGGATGAATTTGCCTTACTGGAGCAAACAGAACGCGAAATTGTGAATCTTAATCCTTTTACTGACGATACCAGAATAAGGGAATATCTGGACTATTTTTATGGGCAGAAATTGCCTCAAACAAGTTCGGGAGGAATTATAGGCCAGGTGAAACCGGTAGGAGGGAGGCGCAAGGTAGAGGCACTGGAGAACTTTAGCACCAGGATGGGAAAACCGCTTTCTCGTTGGACGGTGGTAGGGGATAGCATTACAGATTTCAAAATGCTTCGGGCTGTGAACAAAGCAGGGGGCTTAGCCATTGCTTTCAATGCTAATGAGTACGCCTTGCCCTATTCCACTCTGGGTCTGGCATCGGTAAGTTTATATGATTTGTGGGTGGTTCTGGAAGCCTGGGAGAAAGGTAGCCGCCAGGTTGTTGAAAGAGTGGTCAAGGAAAAAGAGGTGGCTGGAGGGACAGGGGATAGAGAATGGTTCCACTGGATAGCTGGAACAAAAGACTCAACTCGGACATTGGAAATCCATAAAAGGATCCGACATCTGGTTAGAGAGGAGGCTGCCAAACTGGGCTAATGTAGATTACTTACTCTCGCCTTCCGGTCTCACGGAAGATCCACACGAGGGTAACAATAGCGATTAGGGAAACGACGATGATGGTAATTAAGCCCCCTTTGCCCAGCCCACCGAATGCTTCACCTGCGGCATAAACCGTAGCACTTGCCTCCATCCAGTCTGGCATTCCCGCTATCACCCTACCAGTTAAAACTAAAAGACGCCTCAGCCCTTACAGGCAACACCATTCGGGGGGGGGGGTAATCTGACCCAGACCCCGGCCGCTGTTAACCGTAGCGCATCCATTTTATTTCTTGGCTGGCTTGCTAAGTATCTCATCTACAATGCCGTATTCCACTGCTTGTTCGGCGCTAAGATAAAAGTCTCTGTCGGTGTCGTGGGCAATCTTCTCTACCGGCTGACCAGTGTGCTTAGCTATGATGTTACGTATCATTTCCTGCATCCTCATGATTTCTCTGGCGGCAATTTCAATATCCGCCGCCTGCCCCTGAGCACCACCAACTGCCTGGTGCAGATGTATAGTCGAATTGGGTAAGGCGTACCTTTTGCCTTTAGTTCCAGCGCAAAGAAGCACGGTGCCCATGCTAGCTGCTAAACCAATACAAATGGTGGATATAGGGCAGCGAAGAATCTGCATAGTATCGTAAATGGCTAAGCCAGCGCTGATAATGCCACCAGGGCAATGAACATAAAGGTTTATATCCTTTTCCGGGTCTTCCCTCTCTAAGTAGAGGAGCTGAGCAATAATAAGATTGGCTATCTGGTCGTTGATCGGCGTGCCCAAAAAAACGATTCTCTCTCTGAGCAAGAGAGAATATATATCGAAAATACGTTCACCCCGAGCACCAGTCTCGGTCACTGTAGGAATTATCACTTGAGATATTGTTTCCATCATTCCCCCTTTGTCATATTTTCAGCATTGCCAATGACTATTTGTGATAATCGGTCCATCGTCTTCTGAGTATGCAGAGATTGTTCAATTGATTGCCTAACTTGGGGCAGTGAGAGGAACTGCCTTGTTTTTTCCTTATCCTCAGCATCATTGGTA
>JBAUEM010000101.1:0-8815 GCA_049678605.1 Dehalococcoidia bacterium | reverse complement strand
TCCTTGACCTCTGAGCCGGGCTCAGGATAACGTTTTCCCAGGCCCTGTCAGCAGAGCTCAGCTAGGAAATCATCAGCTTCTCTGCCCTCGGGCAATTCTACCTGCGGCAGATGTAGCTTGGTGAAATCCATCTCCATCTGGCACATATCAGCGATGGCTTTAGTATTTTCCACAGCCTGAGGTAAGTCAGCGAACAGTTGTTCCACCTCCTCAGGGCTTTTCAGGTAGAAGAAATCACCGGCCATCTTCAATCTTTTTTCATCATACACAGAGGTATTGGTCTGGATACACAAAAGAAGTTCATGGGCTGGGGCGTCTTTTTCATCAACATAATGCACATCGAACGTGGCTACCGGTGGTATGTTGAGTTTAGCGGACAGCGCAACAAGCTCCTGGTTAATTTGCTCCAGTTCAGGAATAGGATGCCTTTGAATCTCCAGGTAGTAATCATCGAAGACTTCCTTGTACCACGAAGCTGTTCTGCCAAGCTCGTCGTTTCGTCCTTCGAGGACAAGTCGAGCCAGTTCCCCGTGAGCACACCCCGAAAGGGCAATAAGGCCATCATGATGAAGCTTGAGAAGCTCCTTATCTACCCTGGGCTTATAGTAAAATCCCTCAAGGTGGCTTTTAGTAACCAGTTGGAGCAAATTGCGGTAGCCCTTTTCATTCTTGACCAGTAAAGTAAGATGATAGGCGTTTTTGTGAGCCGGCTCCCGGCTATGGCAATCGGTCTCGGCGACATAGACTTCGCAGCCAATGATTGGTTTTATACCTGCTTCCCTGGCCGCCACATAAAAATCGATAACGCCATACATGGCGCCGTGGTCAGTGATAGCAAGGCTGTCCATGCCCAACTCTTTGGTCCGGGCAATAAGCTGGGGAATGCGGCACATGCCATCTAGCAAGCTATATTCGGTGTGGACGTGAAGGTGGGCAAACTTCTGTGGCATTAGCTAGATTATAACATTTGTACCGAGAGCCCCAAACGGGGAATTTCTGGCTGCCAAAAATTTCTTTACCATCACAATGAGCATCTACCAAAATGGGCATCACTATCTATAGTCACCCGCATAAATCCCGACACAATTTTACCTGTCATTACGAGCCCTTCACTTCCTGCCATTCTGAGCCTCTCTTTTTTTGTCATTGCGAGCGAAGCGTGGCAATCCCCTGTCCCCACCGAGATTGCTTCGTCGCCTTTGGCTCCTCGCAATGACAGGGGAGTGTCATTCTGAGCCGAAAGCGAAGAATCTCGCCTCCGCTCAGGGTAAACTCCGCGTGGCAATCTCATCAGAGCCTCTGTAGGGAGCCTCTTGTGTGCTCCCGCAAATTGAGAGGGGGCAAGCCTCCTCCCTACGAAAGTAGGATTACTAATAGGTGATTGACGGGAAAGCGAACGGGTCTTAGACTATATTCAGTTAGTTTTAGGGGGTGTTGATATGCCTGTAAAAATAAATGGACGAATTTATTATAGGACTGCTGAAGTCTGCCAGATGGTTGGCATAGGTAAGAGCACTCTGTTCCGCTGGATCAGGCAAAACATCGTGAAGGATGCCGAATATAGAGACAGGAAAGGGTGGAGGCTGTTCGCGGAGGATGAACTACTCAGTCTTAAGTCGGAGACTAACAAAATTCAGAGGAACCATGTGGCCAAAATATGATAAATACCATCGATTTTAAGGAACAAATTCAAGGAGGTGTATCATGGTGACTACGATGAGTAAGAGTCAACAATCCGGAAAGGTGGTAAGCGAAGATGTGAAACAAATGGTCGAGCTTGCCTCCGAGGTCCCCAAGGAGGCTAAGGATCCTCTCGATGAGCTAATGAACCAGGCCCAATCCGCCTATACGTCCTATCTGAAGGCTCAGAGAAAGGTAGCGGCAGCGTATCAGGAACGGCAACGCCAAGAGGAGAAGTCCTATAAAGAAATTGAAGAGCAAGCCGCTAACATCTGTGCAGAAACCATAGAAAAAGCTGCGCAAGCCCTGGAAAAGGCTGAACAGGAAGCCGAGGAAGCATATAAGAAAGCGAAAAAGAAAGCTGAGCAGGTTTACCAGGACAGCATGAGTGAGGCATTGAGAGTACGCAAGGAGACCGTCGAGCAAGCCTGGAAAGAAACTCAAGGAAAGGCAGAGAGAGTCTGGCAGGTCTTTCAGGGTGAAATCGAGAGATAGAAATATGACGGAATATCATGAACTGAAACGGGACTGACGTGTTACATTGATACTCTTGCCGTTATTGAGTCCTACGAGAAAGGTGGGTGATATTATGAATAATACCGCTAAAAAAGATGGTGTCATTGTGCTGGGGGAGCGTGAGTTCAAGCGAGTAAAAAACGGGCTAGATGAGGCTCAGGTAGCGTCTTTCATTGACGAGCTTATCAAGGAGCGGGATAAACTGGCCCAGTCCCAGGACCATATCGCGTCTCTTAACAGACTTGCAGAAATGACCGTTGTCGAAGCCGACAGGCTGGCCACTCAGGTCAAGACAGAAGCCGCAGAACAAGCTAAAGCTGAGAGTACTGCCACTATAGATAAAACCAGAGAGCAAGCTCGACAGATGATGGAAAAGGAAATAGCTGAAGCTGTGGAGATTGCTAATGAAAAGGCTAACGCAATCAAGGCCAAAGCCGAAGAGGAAGCAGCACTGCTGCTAGAGAACGATAGAAATAAAATCCGGGGTGAACTACGCAACCTTGTAAATCAACAATTCGGCTATATGCTGGAAGAACTGGAAAGCCTTAAGCAGCGGGCAGAAGCGGTACAGGCAGATTTTGGCAATAAGTTGTCTGCACCCAGGGAGGATAACAGCGCTGTAACCGTGGAAACCGCAAAAGAGAGCGACACCTTAGTCACAGAAATCGCAGAGGAGAAAGACGCCGCAGCCGTAGAAATCGCAGAAGAGATAGACGCCGCAGCCGCGGAAATCACAGAAGAGAGCGACACCATAGCCGCAAAAATCGCAGAGGAGATAGACGCCGCAGCTGCGGAAATCACAGAAGAGAGCGACACCTTAGTCGCAGAAGAGAAAGACGCCATAGTCGCGGAAGAGAGCAAGGCACTTGACGAACACCCGGAGCCAAGCCGGGCTACGGACCACATTGAAAAGAGCCTCGACCTCTCAAAATTGCTTGATCTTGAAGACCAGGCAGAGTTGAGCAAGCCGCAATGGGAAGTGGAAATCTTACCTCCGTTTGATATAGCCAAAATTATGGAAGTCGTGGCCTTCCTTGACCAATTACCCGAAGTTGCAAATACTGAGATGATTGTACCTCAGATTGATATGCCTTCAATTCTGGTTTTCCTGCGTGAGTCCATGAACCTTGTTGATGTGCTGCAAACAGTCCCCGCAGTGGCTCATGTTGAAGAAGTCACAACTGGCACAGCTGCTACCAACGGCGAACCAGGGAAAGGACCAAGGAAAGTTCGCATAAGCCTCTCGGGGAACACAACGTCGCAAGAAAAGAAATAAAGAACACGCGTGAAAGCACCTGAGCCTCGGGCGGCATTTTATATGCCGCCTCTTTCTGGCGGGGAATAAATCCCCACCCCCCGAAATTTCGTAGTGCGACTCTTTAGAGTCGCGCTTCAACTCCAGATTTTTGTAGTTGCCCGATTTATCAGGCCCGGTCCATCTTTTACCAAGGACAGGTAAGTCTGCAGCGGAAAAATTTGACCGTATGCTTAAGCCTTGGCTAGAGAAAAATGTTGCCAAACAGCGATGATTCAGATAGCGCGCCTAGAGGGATTTGAACCCACGACCCCCGGTTCCGAAGACCGGTGCTCTTGTCCGCTGAGCTATAGGCGCACCGCATATAGAATTCTAGTGCCAGAGTCCTCTCGTGTCAACTTATTCCCATAGTCCTAAAGGGAATATACCTAAACCTCCTCTAGTTGAAAGTTGCTCATCGTGTGTGCTATAAAGGCAACAAGTAACAGGTAAGTTTTCCTAAAAACTGAAGGATCTTCTAGCTTGTCAGCTTACTATCCAGGGTCAGTACGAGAGCCAGGGCTGAGCCCCTATCACCCAATTTATGGACTTTTTACCAATGCTGATGAAATTCTGGAAAAAAACTTAACCGTGCGGGGGATAATACACCATGAACTGAGATTTTGGGAAAACTAGACTCTTACGGCAATAATCATGCTTAAGGAGGAGATTGCGATGAATTATGAGAGCTTCCTTGAATTGGTTAAAAAAAGAAGGAGCATCCGCAGGTTTAAGCCAGACCCTATACCTGATGAATATGTGGACAGGATTATTGAAGCTGCTCGCTGGGCTCCATCGGGCTTTAACTCGCAGCCGTGGGAGTTTGTCGTCATCAAGGATAAGAAATTAAAGGACGACGTTATGCGAATTATCAGGCCGCCGCGTCCAGCCGGAGCCTCGGGATTCTCCAAATTGGAAGACATGTGTGAGCCCTGGATGCGGCAGAAACGGCAGCCCTGGCTTGACCCGGAAATGGAGTACCAGAATGCCCCGGTTCTTATATTACTCTTTGGCGATACCAGAACTCAGCTGGGGTTACCCATGGTGGTAAGATGTGACCCGCATATAAAACAGTCAATCTACCTTTCCAGCCTGGCCAATGCCTTTCTGTATATGCACCTGGCGGCTACGACGCTGGGTCTGGCCAGCCAGTGGGTATCTTCGGTGGCATCACCTTATAACCACTGCTTACTAAAGAACCTTTTACACATACCCAACGAGATGGAGGTCTACGATATGATCGCCTTGGGCTATCCTGCTTACAAATCGAGGCCCAAGCTGATGAGGCCGCTCGACAAGATGGTTCATCGTGACTACTTCGGCGAAGAAGATTTCCGCACTGACGAAGAGGTCAGAGACTTTATCAAGAAAACTAAAGCCTGGGTTTTCGCCAACCACCGACGTGGGGCGGATAAGAATACGGTGGGGTGAACGGTGGGATTTGAACCCACGATCTCCAGGGCCACAACCTGGCGCCTTAACCACTGGGCTACGCTCACCACAACCACAAATATTATACTTTACAATGGCCACCACTTTCAATCTTGCAAGCGAGCGATTATAACAATCGGGGCCTTATAGCCTCACAAGGCTCCAGTGGTCGGGGTGTCTGTCTCACGCAGGAATGTCAGAGGCTCAAGTCCTCTACCTCCCACCATAAAAAATAAGTCTCTCCAGCTTCTGGCTAAGTAAAATAGGCAATAAGCGCTACCACCCCTATTATGATGAGCCAGATGCCCACCAGATAGTTGAGGATTTTAGGAAAAATCATCACCACGATACCGAAGATAAGGGTGATGATTCCTCCAATCAGACCTAAATGACTAGATATTGTAATAGGCATGACTTATCACCTCCTATAATTGAATTGCAGTATTGTGCCATGAAAACAAGTATTCCTGCAACAGGTACGTTCCCAACCGCTATCAAGCTAGCTTTGTCCCGATAGAATCGGGACAAACTTGAACTTGGCTATGCCTTCGAGTAAAATAACAAATACCATGATTGGATTTGAGTACATGAAGAAAATATCCCGGACATCTCCGTCCAAAATAGTGCTTTTGGTGATAGACGGCGTAGGCGGTTTACCTCATGCCAAAACCGGTAAAACAGAACTGGAGTCAGCCAGGAGGCCCAACCTGAATCGCATAGCCAGGGACTCCCTTTGCGGGCTCATTGATCCGATAAGCCCAGGAATTACGCCGGGGAGTGCGCCGGGGCACCTAGCCATCTTTGGCTATGACCCTGTCAAATACAATATCGGGCGGGGAGTCGTGGAAGCCTTGGGAATAGATTTGGAACTGAAGCCAGATGATATCGCGGCTCGGGGCAATTTTTGCACAGTCGATGACAAGGGAATCATCGCCGACAGGAGGGCAGGACGGCTTTCCACAGATAAAAATACCGAGTTATGCCGCTCATTGAATAATATCGCCATAGATGGGGCTGAGATTTCCGTGTTGCCGGTGAAAGAACATAGATTTGTGCTCATCCTCCACGGCGAAGCTTTGTCGCCTGAGCTAGCAGATTCTGATCCCCAGCAAGCAGGGCTAGCCCCCAGAAAGATAGAGGCGTTATCACCGCAGGCACAGAAAACAGCGGAAATTGCCAATGAATTTGTATCTCAAGCAAGAAGCCTCTTACAAGGTGAAACCCCCGCCAACATGGTGCTTCTGCGCGGCTTCTCCCGTCGCCCCGACATCCCCCCTATATCTGAGATCTATACATTAAAGCCGGCAGCCATCGCTACGTATCCTATGTACCGGGGCCTGGCCAGGTTGCTGGGGATGCAGGTGCTGCCGGGCGGTGAAAGCATAACAGAGCAACTGAACAGCCTACGCCGCTACTATGCCGATTATGATTTTTTCTTCGTCCATTTTAAGAGCACCGATGCCAGAGGGGAGGACGGCGACTTCCGGGCTAAAGTTCAGGCCATTGAGGAACTCGATAATGCCCTCCCCAGCTTGCTCAGCTTAGACCCGGAGGTCCTGATTATCACTGGAGACCACTCTACCCCCGCAACCTTAGCCATGCATAGCTGGCATCCAGTCCCTTTCATGCTGAAGTCCAAATGGTGTCGCCCCGATAATGTCACTGAGTTCTCGGAACGAGCCTGCCTTGCTGGTGGTATGGGGCGTTTTCCGGCTACGGAAATCATGCCCTTGGCTATGGCTAATGCTTTAAAATTGGATAAATTTGGCGCCTAATGAGAAGAAATACTAAGCACTAAACCTGCTTGCGCTAAAGCTTCAGCGAAGGCAAGTACGAAATGCTAAACAATATCAAAATCCCAATGAGAAAAACAGGAAGGCTTGGACAATGTCATTTCGAGGCGCCCTTTCCTCTTGTTGTTATGCCAGGACAGACCCTAGACAAAAGCCCTCTCATCTAGTATACTAAGTAGTGGGTATAAAGCACTACGACATGTTTTTCCCTGAGCTTTAGCCTCTGTGTTGCTTGGGGATTAAGGGACAAAAGTGCCGAGAGTAAAGGGAAAGGAGGTGAGGGGGAGAAATGAGGTGTTGTTTTTTGGGTGGTCACCGGGTAGCTAATGATGCAACCGACCTGAAGAGGGTCGGTCCCTGAAGAGGGTTGGTTTTTGTGTTTCATGAAAGGGGTGATGCTCTATGGAAGTGAGAATTGTGCCATGGAAAAGCGGCGATGCCCCTGGTCGAGGGGTGATAAGGCGATAGAAAACTGATGAAAGGAGAAAATGATGAAAAAGATACTTAGTATTTTGTTAGCTCTGGCGCTGGTCCTGAGCTTCAGCGTGGTGGCTACGCCGGTTAGCGCTCAAGTCTATTATTATGCTGAGCTGGTGGCAAACATCACCGCCCCTGCGAACGGCGCTGCCTTTATGGGCGGTGTCGAGTTCACCGTCAGCGCCAACGTGACAAACAACGGGACCGGGTATGCACAGGATGTTAAGGCAACCATAGGGATAAGCGGCAATGCGACCCTGAAGGCAGGTCAGGTCGCCACCAAGAGTGTAGCCACACAGCTTCCCGCCGTTAACGGGACCGCTCCGGTATCTTGGACTCTTGTCTGCACTGGTGCGGGTGTTGTAGATATAACGGTTACTCCGTCAGGTATAGAACCGAATACCCTTAATCCTATAGTTGCAGGTCGCGTCCACTCTGACACGGTAAGCATTAATCAGGAGAAAATTCTCCAGGTGACCATTGTCGCGCCTGCCGACGGGGCTGCGTTTAATGTCACTGATGAGTTTGATGTCACCGCCAACGTGGAGAACATCAGCTCCCTCAACGCGACGGATGTCAGGCTGACTATATCCATAGACCGCTATGCTCAGCTGAAGGCAGGTATGTATGCCACCAGGACGGTGGGCGACCTTGGCTCTAACACTACATCAACAAATTATACGTGGACCGTCGAATGTACCGGTGACGGCTTCAGCAGGATAACCGTCAGCCCATCGGGCAAGGTCGATGCCACAGCCATACCCGCCGACGCTCTTACAGCCGCCACGGTTACCGTTAGTCAGGGAGTCTTCGAACAAGAGTCCATAACGCTTGTCGAGGGCTGGAACCTTATCTCGCTGCCCCTCATCCCCCTTGACTCAGCTATCAATGCGGTGTTGGCTGGCATCCTGGACTACATCATCAGCGTCTGGCACTATGATGTCGCAATCACCGCCTGGCGCAGCTTCGTTCCCGATGCTGCATCCGATCTTAGCTCGATGACAGACGGCAAAGCCTACTGGATTAACATGGACGCAGCCCAGAACCTGACGTTAGCCGGCAGAGAAAATGCAGTACCTCCGGCACTGCCGCCAATTTACAACGTAGTAGCCGGCTGGAACATGGTCGGCTTCAAGTCCACCGCTACTAATGTAACGGCTGCAGATTACCTTGATGGCACGGAATACGTTAGGATATACGGGTTTGAGAATGGCGCTTGGTTCACCATTCCGGGGCCGGATTATGATAACCCCAAGATGGAGCCAGGCCGCGGTTACTGGGTGGCATTCACAGAACCAGGAACAATTTATCCATAAGTGTGGGAGTGTAAATAGTGTAAATTATGAAGGCGCGGAGAACGATAAGTAAATTAACAGGACGAAGCGCCGGCAGGCTAACAGGAGCCCTCGGGCTCCTGTTAGCCCTGTGCCTCATCGCTGGCGGCGTCATGCCAGCCTATGCCATCGAACCACCACCAGAAATGCCCCACCAGTTCTATGGCACTGTAAGTTCCGAAGGTGACCCGGTGGCTGAATGGACACTGGTGGAGGCTTTCGTGGACGACGTCAAAGAGGCGGAGACCACCGTGGATGGTGAGGGGAGGTATGGCTACGACCCAATATTC
>JBAUEM010000100.1:0-4456 GCA_049678605.1 Dehalococcoidia bacterium | reverse complement strand
AAACTGAGCTTGAGGATATACATATGAACATTGAGGCGGGGTTGTTTGAAAAGATAGGCGATGTGGCAGGCAAGCTCCATACCGCTCGTTCCAGGAATGACCAGATAGCTCTGGACTTGCGCCTCTTCGTCAAGGAGGAAATCCTGAAAACCATTGATAAGGTAAAGGCTCTGCAAACCTCGCTGGTGGAGTTAGCTGAGGCGAACAAAGCTGTCGTCATGCCCGGCTATACTCACCTGCAGCAAGCCCAGCCTGTCCTTCTGGCTCACCACCTGCTGGCTTATTTCGATATGTTTCAGCGAGATAAGGAAAGATTTCACGATTGTCTGGGGCGCACCGACGTCCTGCCCCTGGGCAGTGGTGCCTTAGCCGGCGTTCCTTACCCCCTGGACCGGGAATTTGTCGCCCGGGAGCTGGGCTTCAGCAAGGTGAGCACCAACAGTCTGGATGCCGTTTCCGATAGGGACTTCGTCATAGAACACGAAGCAGCGGCGGCCATCGCCATGATGCATCTTTCCAGGCTGGCTGAGGAGCTTATCCTGTGGTCATCGAGCGAGTTTGGCTTTATAGAGATTGGGGAAGCCTTCACTACAGGCAGCAGCATCATGCCCCAGAAGAAAAATCCCGATGTAGCCGAGCTGGCCAGAGGGAAGACCGGGCGGGTATATGGCAACCTCATGGGCATTTTAACCACTATGAAGTCTCTGCCTTTAGCCTATAACCGGGATATGCAGGAGGACAAGGAAGGGCTTTTTGACACTATGGATACGCTGCACTCCAGTCTGGAAGTATTTGCCGGAATGGTAAAAACAGTCAGGGTCAATACTGAGCGTATCTCTCAAGCGATGAAAACAGATTACATCCTGGCCACTGACCTGGCCGACTATCTGGTGAAGAAAGGCATGCCGTTTCGGGAAGCCCACGGCGTGGTAGCGAAGCTCAGCGAATATGCCGCCAGTAAGGGCAAGAACTTCCGGGAGCTCAGCCTGAAGGAATACAACAAGTTCTCTGCGCTCTTCACCGACGATGTATATAAGATAACTTTGGAATCATCGGTAGCCGCCCGAAATGTCCCCGGCGGCACCTCCCCCCAGCAGGTGGGAGTAGCATTAGCCAGAGCAAAGAAGTTAATTAAAGAATGATTAAGCTGGCGCCGTCGATTCTTTCCGCTGATTTTGCCCGTCTTGGTGAACAGGTTGCCGAGGTTACCAGAGCCGGGGCTGATTATATCCACGTAGATGTTATGGACGGGCATTTCGTGCCCAATATTACCATCGGGGCTCCGGTGGTGGCTGCAATTCGCCCTTTGACCAGCCTGCCCCTGGATGTTCACTTGATGGTAGAGCATCCGGAGCGGTATATCTCCGAATTTGTTCATGCAGGCGCCGATATTATTACCGTGCATGTAGAAGCCTGCCCCCATCTCCGTGGCGCGATTGAGTTGATAAAGAAACTGGGGGCCAGGGCTGGAGTATCCTTAAATCCGCCTACTCCTATCGGCGCAGTAGAGGAATTTCTTCCTCACGTGGACCTGGTGCTCATTATGAGCGTTAATCCCGGCTTCGGCGGGCAATCTTTTATCCCAGCAACATTGCCCAGGATAGCGAATATGCACAAAATCCTCGATGATAGAGGACTGAGTGCCGAGCTCGAAGTTGACGGGGGAATTAATCCTGGCAATGCTCCTGACATAGTTAAAGCCGGTGCCAATGTCCTGGTGGCTGGGAACAGCGTATTCAGGGCTGAGGAAGGGATAAGCCAGGCGTTACAAAGACTCAGGGAAGCGACGTCATAGAAATCCTAAATCCTAAACAATATCAAAATTCAAAGGGCAAAAATCAAAATTACAACTCAAAACGCAAAGACTCCAGAAAGGGGCGGAAGGTCCTTCGCTTTGCTCAGGACGAAGGAAGGGATTTCTTCACACCTCGAGGGATTCAATGCCAAATGCCAAAGCTCAAATGCCAAACGAAGCTCAAAATCCCAATGACAAAGAGAATGGTTCTGCCGTTTGAGCATATGGATTTCAGTTGTCATTTGGTTTTTTGTTACTTGGCTTTGTTCAGGTTAGACAGCAGCCCCGCCTCTTGTTGGGGAATTTGACATGAAAGATATTTTCGTCAGAGAAGCCACAGAATCTGATTTACAGGCGATTGGAAAATTGCTGGAAGACCTGACAAATGCTATGAATAATACTGAAGGCATTGACATTGGAATTGCCCGCAAAACCTGCGAACACCTCCTGAATGATGCTAGCTCACATTTCTTAGTCGCAGCAATGGAGGGGACTCCAGTTGGATTCATCTACTTCACGGTTCGACAGACGATTCTGCACCGAAATCCATCCGCGTTAATTGATGAGCTTGTCGTGGCAAAAGAATATCAGGGCAAAGGCGTTGGTAAGCAGTTGATGCTGGCTGTTATCGAGAAATGCAAACAACTTGGATGTTGTGAAGTTGAAGTCAGCACTGAGAAGACAAACGTTAAAGCAAGAAAGTTCTACAAGAAGTGCGGATTTGAGGAAAGAGGGATGCTTTTTGAAGTGGATTTGTAGTTGATGCAAAGAATGCAGGCGACGTCCCATAACAGAGTCTCTGAGATTCTTCGTCCCGATAAATCGGGACTCAGAATGACACTTCCTTTTCAATCGTGAAGGAAAGGATTCCTTCACACCTCGAGAAAGACTCAGGGAAGCAACAGCATAGAATTCAAAAATCAAAGGTCAAAAATCAAAATGACAACTCAAAACGCAAAATTCCTAGAAAGAGCCGGGTGTAGTGTTTACCATTTTGTTCGCGAAGGAAAGGATTCCTTCACGCCTCGATGGATTTTGGGATTTAGAATTTGGCCGCTGAGATTGCCACGCACCTTTCAGGTGCTCGCAATGACAAAAAATAAAGGTGCTCGCAGTGACACTCCTTTTTCAATCGCGGAGGAAGGGATTCCTTCACGCCTCGATGGTTTTTGGGATTTAGGATTTAGCCGCTGAGATTGCCACGCACCTTTCAGGTGCTCGCAATGACAAAAAATAAAGGTGCTCGCAGTGACACTCCTTTTTCAATCGTGAAGGAAAGGATTCCTTCACGCCTCGATGTCAAACACCACACGTCATTGCGAGGAGCGAGATTCCTCGTTTACGCTTGGAACAGGCTCCGCAATCTCGTGGTGGGGCTTGGGCGGGCGAGCTGCTTTATATTGGGTGCGGAGGCATCTAGTGCAGATATTGACTTTCTTCTTGCTCCCTTCTACCATAATTGTTGTGCGATGAATATTAGGGAGCCATTTTCGATTGGTATGTCTTTTGGAATGACTTACACTGTGCCCAAATTGAGGTCTTTTACCGCAAATCTCACACTTCATAGAAACTGCTCTATCTGTTAAATTTGCGTCAATGATAGCACAATTATCAGCCCGGATAAAGGGGTGGGATGAAAACTGATTTAGCCGATGGTCAAACCCTGAAGGAAATGTTTGCCTCGGGAACTGCCTGGCTGGAAAAAAACGCCCCCGATATCAATGCTATAAATGTTTTCCCTGTTCCTGATGGTGATACCGGAACCAATATGATGCTCACCATGCAGTTTGCCCTGGAAGAGGCAAAGCTCAATTCGGATAACCACGTCTCCTCGGTAGCCAAATCGCTGGCGCGGGGTGCTTTAATGGGAGCGCGGGGCAATTCCGGGGTTATCTTATCTCAATTCTTCAGGGGTTTAGCTAAAGGGCTGGAGGGCAAGACTCATTTCGACGGCGGGGATTTTGCCAGAGCACTGGCCGAAGCATCACAAACTGCTTACAAAGGGATTGTCAATCCTGTCGAGGGAACAATCTTGACGGTACTGAAAGACGCATCTAAAGCTGCTCAAGAAGCAGTAAAAAATGGCACATTAGTTTCGGTATTGGAAGCCGCGGTAAAATCGGCTGAGGATTCAGTGGCCCGGACGCCCAGCTTACTGCAGGTATTAAGGGAGGCAGGAGTGGTGGATGCTGGCGGGCAAGGCTTGTATGTTTTGCTGGACGGCGCCCTTCAATTCCTCAAGGGAGAGTCACATAAGCTACAATATCGGAGGCCCCGCCTGGTTGTTGCCGAGGCAGCATTAGCTCCCAGGGCAGCCCAGATGCCTACCCAGTTAGAAACACCTTATGGATATTGCACCAACTTTGTGTTGGAGGGACGGAATCTTAATTTAGGCAAAATTGAAAAAAACCTCAAAAAGAAAGGGCAATCTTTGATAGTCACCGGCGACGATACTCTGGTCAGGGTTCATATCCATAGCTTCGAGCCCGGTGAAATCCTGAAATATGCCACAAAGCTGGGCAAACTGCATGAGATAACTATTAATAATATGAATGACCAATATGCCAAATTCATCAAGATGCAGAGGGAAAGAATGCCCGCAGTTGACATCGCTATGGTAACAGTGGCCACTGGAAACGGTTTTTTCGAGCTGTTTAATAG
>JBAUEM010000099.1:0-2994 GCA_049678605.1 Dehalococcoidia bacterium | reverse complement strand
TGATAACCTGGGGATGTTTGCCAGGCGTTTATATCCTGGCATTGAGCAATAAACATTCATAGCACAGCTATTATAACGTCCTTTCATGACCCATGTATGTGTCACCCATCTATCTGAACTAGATCAGGGTGTGCTGGCTGACCACATGGGTAACACTGGACTACGGATCTTAGTAAGTTCCCTTTCAATATACTCCACAGGGGCAAGATAGCCAAGTGATTGGTGTGGTCGATTGAAATTATATTCTATAAGCCATTCAGTTAGCCGAGGATTGAGCTCTTCGGGGTCTAAAGATAGGTTAAAGTTGTAGAGCCATTCATACTCTAAGGTCTCATTGAACCTTTCTATCTCCGGGTTATCCTTTGGGGTTTTGACCCTGGAGAAGTACCTTTGGATACTTAATTTGGCGGTAGCCCGTTCAAACTCTCAGGCAAACTCACTCCCATTATCCGTCTGTAAGTTTTCTATGGGCTGGTTAACGAGGTAGCGGAGACGATAAAGAAAATCTGCTGCAGACCTTGAGCTTTTATTTTTGTACATCCGGGCATAGCTTAACTTGGTAGCATGGTCCACGGCAGTCAGGATATATCTTTTGAGGCTATTCCAGTAGATAACAATAGTATCAAGCTGAAAGAGAGAACAGGGTCTCCCTTCCTTCACTAGCTGAGTTATTCTCTTCTTTGGTTTCTGACGAGCTCTGGCTCTCTTTCTGGCAGTCTTCTCTGCCTTATTCTGGTCGGGATAGAGCTTATATCTTCTGACTACCCTCTCGATCTTCCAGGTAGAGATCCCCTCAGAATATTCTTTCTCATAAAGAACCTTTAGCTTCTTCTTGCCATAGTAAGGATATCTCTTTCTTAAGCACCTTATCCTCTCTTCCTGGATGAGGGTCACTTCCCAGTGCCTCTTACGATGGGGAGCTCTAGACCTATCAGCCAGGCTATGGACATCGTATTTTGAGTCCCTGAAGCGTTTGGACCATTTGTGGAAGGTCTTCCTTGAGATGCCGAAGTGTTGGGCAGTGAGAGCGGCATTCTCTTTTCCCGCTGTATAGTAGAAGACCATCCATTCCACTCTCAATCTCTCCTGGGTTGTAAAACCCAAAAGGTCTGCCACTCCCCTCCAGCATTCATATCTATCCTTCAGGACAATGGGCTTTCTTTTAAAGAAGTAGAAGCTGGCCGGCTTTCTCATTATGGTAACTCCTCATAGTAACTTAGTATCATTACTAACCATACCATGAGTGTTACCTATGTATCTCAGCCTCCGCATTTTTAGGGCACGACCGCACTTTGGTTAACTTGTCTCTCACAAATCGGGACTTTTTCCGACCACTGTCTAATCAAATTGGCACTTCTGGGTGATTGTGGGGCGCTGGAGTAACAACGGAAGAATAAGGGCATACCGCATTACCCGCGAGGTGACCGTAGATTTAAGCACGCGGAGATCGCCCGCTACCTGAATGAACTAAACGGCGAGGAAGGCAACTGAAGAGAAGCAGCGAGCTTACAGCGGTCACGGTAGTTAACAAGACTGCTACGTCGGCCGCCCGGGGACCTAGCGCAAGGAACCGGACATGTCTTGCTTCCCTGCAGTGAATTTGCTCATCCTGCCTTCCATTGTGCAGATATAGTCAACCAGATAGGCCCCCCGCTTTTGCCTGTCATTTCGAGCCCTTCACTTTTTTCATTCTGAGCCCTGAGCTTGTCGAAGGGCGAAGAATCTCTCCTTACGATTCTCCCTCCCCCGGCGGGAGAGAGTTAGATCTGTCCTGAGCAAAGTCGAAGGAGTGAGGGAATTTCAGCCTCACCTTAATCCTCTCCCGTAAAGGGAGAGGAAACTGCGCCGCAACGACACGTGGTAATGAATAAACAGTTCGGTACCGTAGGGCCGGGGCTCGTCCGTGCCCCGGGTAAGGCTCCTATGTGCGTTCTCCTGAAACACAGTGGCCCCGAAAAGGCCGAAGTAACGGGTCTTGCAGGGCCACCGGGGAGTGAGGGGGTGTCAGGGAAATGGTCCGGGCTGCAACAAGAGGGCTCGCGACCAGCGAATTGGGGGGAGGAACATGAGTCTGGAGGGTTTTAGAAGGCCTTACATAAGCAAACCCCCGGGAGCAGGGAGGCATCCCGGGGGTTCGGCTTTAATGCTCTGGCTGTGCATTTACTGCCCTGGTTTTGCCAGTCCAGCCATTGCATTGTTTAGAGCTTTCTCATAGGCCCGCTTTACTCATGGCACTCGAAGAGACGGCCGTTGTTGTAATCATCCAGGATTTCGGCAAGGCGGAGGAATTCTTTTATTTCTTTTTGGTTGCTTCTCCTCCAGCTTCCAACCTGATACGGAGTGTATTTTTCGAAGAGCGCCGTTGCTTCATCGAAAGCAACCTGTACCTCGGCAGGAATAAAAGCTCCATTCAGGAAGTTCAGCTCTGCCGCAATGTACTGGAAGGCCAAGATATAATAGGCATTGCCCGCGGAAGCCGGTGTCCACATCACCCGGTAGTAGGTCTTACCACTCAGGAAGAAGATGGTATCTTCCCCATCAGGTTTAATCAGTGCCCAGGTGTCATCGTACGGTGCAGGACCGTATCTGGAATGAGTTTTCCAATATCCAGGACTCAGGGGGCATACAGGCTCCTCTGTCTCAACCGTCACCTCATCCCGCTCGCGCAGGTAGCCCTCCTCGTAGCTGACCTCGTTGCCAAGCGAGTCAGTGCCGAAGCCCAGAGCAACAAACGTGGTCGTGGCGGTGATGGGCCCGGAACTGATATTCCAGCTCCAGGTCTCGCCAACATTGAGGACACCGAGACCAGCAGTGTCACCGCTGTCAGGCGGTGCTTTCAGCGTGGCAAGAAGCGTGCCGTCCTTCCAGACCTCGACGTAGGGGTTGGTTAGATTGTCACTGCCGGTGTTCCGTTCGGTTACGGTCAGGTTTACCGAACCACCGGACAGGACCTTTGTCGCTGAAGCAGTAATAGTGGTTATGGTGTCGGGCTCG
>JBAUEM010000098.1:0-7269 GCA_049678605.1 Dehalococcoidia bacterium | reverse complement strand
GCTGACAGGATAACTAATGTCCCCGGTAGCTCGGATTACTTCAAGGGCTCTGTAGTAGCTTACAGCAACGAAATAAAAATCGCCTTGCTTGGGGTAAGAAAGGCGCCCATTGAAAATTATGGAGCCGTGAGCGAGCAAACAGCTCTGGAAATGGCTCAAGGTGGCAGGAAGCTCCTGGATGTAGACATATGCGTTTCCGATACCGGGATTGCCGGTCCCTCAGGCGCTACTCCCGAAAAACCGCTGGGTTTATTTTACCTCGGCCTGGCAACCAAAGATGAGAGCTTGAGTCAGAAGCATGTCTTTCCGGGAAACCGAGAGGGAAATAAGCGAGATGCTGCTGAAGCCGCGCTGAACATGCTGAAACAATACTTATTGCGGCGCTTCAGCAGTCAGGAATTAGCCTTTTGAAAGGCATTAATGCCAGGCTGGAAACATAGCCAAAGACTGAAGACAAGGTGTAAAGATTAAGAGTGAAAGGAGGTTAAGAACAATGACAACTGAGAAGTTCACTGTAGATGGAAGTCAAGTGGTCGAGAAGATCAAGGAGCTAATACATCAAGGAAATATCAGAAGAGTCCGTTTAATACATAAGGGGCGTCCCTTGATAGACATCCCGCTGACAGTAGGCGTTTCCGTAGCTGCGGTAACGGCCCTGGCAGCTCCAGTACTGGCTGCGCTCGGAGCAATTGCCGCACTAGTCACAGAATGCACTATCGAGGTGGAAAGGACAGAAGATACCCCAGAAGAGAAGGACGAAAAGCAATAGAAAGCTAGCTACTCCCTGTGTAATGGTTCGGGTACTGAAAGCGATGCCGACCCGAACGATCTGCGTTCCACGCAAGTCTATAAGGATAAAAAAGAGGTGTCAAAAATGAAAATCGAGGAAATAAGGGTTAGAGACAGAATACGAATGCGGGGGCTGAAGAACAAAGGCATAATAGAAATTTCCCAGGACACCAAGACAGGTGATTTCGTTCTCATCGTGAGCAAGGGGACTCATAGGAGGTGGTTGCTCTTCAACTTTCCGGAGGGAATGTGGAGAGCCAGCATGCCCGAAAGAGCAAGTCTTAGAGGCAGTGAAGGATTTCTTGACTGAGAAAATTCTGAAGGATTGAAGTCCATCCCTCAAAACAGAACGAAGGGGTAACCTTTTTCTCAAAGTAAGAAGCGAGGGAAGCTTACGCGGCTGAGCGTAGAATAGAATGGCCTCTTTGAGGTATACTTTACATAGCATGGCAGCCTTCGATACAGGTGACATAAAGTCTAAGGCAAAAAGCAACTTTACCGATACCTGGATGGCTACGGCGAAGCTTATCCCCACCGGCACTGAAATCTCTCTGACGAGGAAAGGCAAACCCCATTTTGTACGGGAATTAATTCAAAAATCTCGCCAGATTCTACTAGACCTGGGTTTTGACGAGGTCGAGAATCTCACAATGCTGCCCGACAGCGATGTGGTCAAGCAGTATGGACCGGAAGCTCGAGTTATTCTCGACAGGGCTTTTTACTTAGCTGAATTGCCTCGCCCTGACATAGGGCTGAGCGCGAGAAGAATAGCTCAACTAAAGAAGATAGCAGAAGAAATTGACATTGAAAGATTGCAGACCATTTTGAGAAATTATAAAAAAGGGGAAATCGAGGCGGATAATCTTATCGAAGAGCTCATTGCTGGACTGGGCATCACTGATTACCAGGCTACGGAGCTCCTGGATAAGGTTTTCCCCGAGATGAGAGAACTACAGCCAGTGCCCTCCAACAAGACTCTGAGAAGTCACATGACGGCTACCTGGTTTCATACCTTAGCAGCTTTACAAGATAAAGCCAGCTTTCCAGTCGCTTTATTCTCCGTGGGTCCCAGATATCGCAACGAACAGAGAGAAGATGCCCAGCATTTGCGAGTTCACCACTCAGTATCCATCGTGGTTATGGACCCTGAAATGTCTTTAGATGCGGGAAGGGCGGTTACCAGGGATATCATGCAGCAATATGGCTTTTCCGACATCAAATTCGAGACCAAGATAGCAACATCCAAGTACTATGCCCCCGGGCAAGAGCAAGAGGTCTTCGTTAATTATAAAGGCACCTGGCTCGAGATAGCGGACATTGGAATGTATTCGCCTGTGGCCCTGGCCAATTTCGACATTAAATACCCCGTGTTCAACGCCGGATTCGGCATTGAGCGACTGGGGATGCTTATTTATGAAATAGACGATGTGAGGAAGCTAGCATATCCCCAATTTTCTGTAACGGAGTATTCTGACGAGGAGATAGCTAAATCCATTACCTATATAGCCAGCCCCAAGACAGCCAGGGGGCAGAAAATAGCCAGGGCAATTGAGGAAACCGCCCGAAGGCACAAAGACGAGATTGCCCCATGTGAATTTTCGGCCTGGAAAGACAAGTCTATTGAGGTGAAAGTTGTCGAAAAAGAGGCAGGCAAGAGATTAATCGGTCCCGCCGGTTTCAACGAGATCTGCGTTGCCAATGGCACTATTTATAGTGATACTGTGCCTTCAGGCATACACACCGGGATAAACTATATGCATGCTATAGCCATGGGTGCCGCAGCAGCAATAGAAAGCAGCAACGATAACTTAACTTATCAGGTGAAGGGAATAAGGCATCTTTCTGACCTTAATCTACAGATTCCCGAAGCTGTTCGACAACATATTGAAGGACAGCAGAAGAAGATAGGGGTCGCTGGCGCTGTATTTGTGACCATAGAGTCACGACCTGTGAGAAAGAAAAGCAGTGAAGCAAGCAGAAAATAAATCATTACAAAAACTCGCTAATCTCCAAAGGCAACATAAGGAGCTTATTAACCTCATGCCTCTACAGACAGGTGGCATGCTTACCGATGCTGCCAAGGAGGCCTTAACGGAATTTGGGGATGGATATTCTGTGTGTGATTTTTGCCAGGGCAGTTTGTGTAATGTAACCAACCCCCCCATCCGAGACTTTGTCCAGGAGCTTCTACCTCAATTCCTAGGCTGCGAAGTTGCCACTATAACCCACGGAGCCCGCGAAGCTAAATTCATGGTCATGCATTCTCTAGCCAAGCCGGGGGATTCAATTCTTGTTGATGCTAACAGGCATTACACAACGGTCGTCGCTGCTGAAAGGGTGGGGCTAAACGTAATCGAGGTGCCTCATTCCGGACATCCGGAATTTAGAGTCGACGTTAACGAATACGCACCGCTCATAAAAAAACACGCCCCTAAGCTAATTCTATTAACTTATCCAGACGGTAACTATGGAAATCTTCCTGATGCCGGAAGGCTAGGAGAAATCGCTCAAGAATACAACATCCCTTATATCCTTAACGGGGCATACGCTGTGGGCAGAATGCCTATAAGCATGGAAGAGATAGGGGCCGATTTCGTTATTGGCAGTGGGCACAAAAGCATGGCCTCTGCCGGACCTGCTGGAGTATTGGGAATGAAGAAGAAATGGGAAGAGACAGTGTTGAGAAAATCCAGCAGCTATAGCAATAAAGAGATTGAGCTTCTCGGCTGTACTATCAGGGGGGTTCCTCTAATAACACTCATGGCTTCCTTTCCCTATGTGAAAGAAAGAGTTCAGCATTGGGATGAGCAGGTATCCAAAGCACAGTGGTTTTCCGCTGAGCTTGAGAAATTAGGCTTTACACAATTAGGCGAAAAACCGCATAGGCATGACTTGCTACACTTTGACGCCCCTGTACTCTACGAAATCTCCAAGCGGGTTCGAGAGAGGGGATATTTCCTCTATAAAGAATTGAAGGAAAGAGGCATTTGGGGACTACAGCCCGGCATGACAAAGTCCTTCAAACTCTCCACCTTTGCTGCTGATAGGCAGCAGCTAGGGTTCGTTATAGATTCCTTTAAATCCATCCTGAATAAATATAGTTAGCGGACCTGAGCAAAAATCTCGCGGTGTCTTTGGGCGTAGGCTTTTTTCAATTGCTGCAAAGATGCTTGAAATGGCATAGAGGCAATATTATCCGTGCTCATTATTATAGCGTCCTCCCCATCGCTTGAATAATACCTCGGGCGCCTCCCCACCACTCGGAAGCCATACTTTTTATAAAGTTCCTGAGCTATTTCATTAGAAGCACGCACTTCCAAAGTGACTACATTAGCATTCAATATCTGTGCTAGTTCAATGGTTGCGATGAGCAAACCTTCACCTATGCCAAGTTGACGATAACCATCTCTTACACCAATGGCAATGATATGTGCCTCCTTCATCATCATCCAGAAGCCCGAAAAGCCAACTATGTTTTCCGATACGTTAAGATGACGCTCATAACGGAAGAGCCGCTTGAACCAAGGCAGTTTCTGCACCGCCTGTCCCTCAGATTTTGACACATCCCTCTTATTACAAGCCACTATATAGCGGACGGATGGATTGTCAAGATCCTGCTTATATGCTGATTGAGAGCGAAACACCCACTCACCAGGGAAAGCCTCTCTATCAATTTGGGCTACCTGGGGGATATCCTCATACTCCATAGGGCGAATGACATAATATGTGTCTGGCATCAATTGAAATTTTAGCATAGTATCAGGTTTTTTAGTCCTGACCCCTTCTTTCATTACGTCAGACAATTCAGCATCCCTATCCCATACGCTTTTTTCGCCTTCAAACCTGCAATCTAGTGTGAAGTCCCACAAATAGCTTTCACGAAAGCTGTTGCGGAGGGTATTGACATTTTTTTGAAGAACCGGTATTCTAATATGATGTGTTCGTGGAGGTGTTATCCTTATATTACTACAGGATATAAGGATTTCACTTATGAGCGTGGCCAGGCACAGGGGCTCAGTATGGGTAAGAGATGGTCGCTGAGCTGGATGACGTGTGGAAGTTTTGCTACCGCTGAGTTTCCCGATAACACCGGTTACGACTTCAACTAGGAGTGGTCGAGGAAAGCCACCAGCATTTTAGGGAAGAAAGAAGGAAAGGTTGATTAAAATAAAAAGAGACCTGCGGCGGCAGGTCTCTTTTTTTATGCTGGCGATGACAGGGCCACATCTGACAATGAAAAGGCTCCTCACTATAGGCGCGTGTCTGTTCCTGTTTGTCAGCTTATTCGTTCCCTTTACTGGTGAGGCAACCCGAACCACCGCAAGTGAAAATGAAAAAGCGGATGGCACTGTGACCAGTCAGCAATCCCTTTCCTCCTGAAGGCAGGATAAGAGCCTGTCCGGAGCCGAAGCCCTGAGCCGAAGCTCTGAACGGAGTGAAGAGGCAGCGAAGGGTCAGCGAAGGACGAAGAAATATAAAAGAGTGAATAAAGGAGGTATGCTAATGAAGAGACGAGAAATAGTCAGCAAAATCTTCGGTATTGCACTTGTGTTTGTCATGGTTGGGGCGATGCTTGTCCCGGTACATGCGGGTGGTGAAGTAACCCCAAATATGAATCAAGCAAGTGCCAACAATACTACCTCGATAACCACAAGCAAGGTTAGTACTACGCCTATACTCGGTGAGACTAAGACAGTTACTATCATTCCAAGTGAGAACGTAACTAAGCCTTATAGGAAATTTGGCAATAAGACAGTTAACGTCGTTCCAGCAGAGAACGTGACTAAGCCTTCTAGGAAATCTGTCAACAAAACAGTTACTGTCGTTTTAAGTGAAGAAATAACCGAATCTAAAGAACCAAAGGGTAAGGCGGTTACCATCATTCCATCTGAAGATGTGAGTGAACCTGAAAAATTGGAGAGTTCCTCTTATGACATTGAAGCAGCAGTGAATTACGCTGAGGCGTGGTGGAACGGACGTAACACGGATTATTATCATGATTATGGTGATTATGACTGTGCGAATTTCGTTTCTCAGTGTCTTAAAGCAGGAGGATTAGACCTAAGTGCAGGACCCGGTGTTGATGCGTGGGGATGTATCCCTTCAGTTTCGAATCTGGACTATAATTTGCGTTACTATCAGAACACCCAATACCAAGTTGGCGGGAGCGAGCCCTTATGGCTTGTGAAGGGTGATGTTGTACTATTCTACAGCAACGATGGGACGCATCGCCATTCTGCTTTCGGTGTCGTGGGCGATGCAAGCAACTACTGGCATGGCAACGCCCACAGCATAAATTGTTACCACAAGCCGCTATCATGGTTTCTCTCGGACCCGAATCTTGACTATTGCGTCTACTTTCATATCAAGGATGGTACAGTTGTATGTCCATATTCATGCTGGGACAGGAGTGCTTTATCAGGCGATGCACTTGCAGCTTTGGTCAGAAGCCACTTTCCCCTCGGCGGAGTCCCTCAGACTGGTGAAAGCATGAGAGTCACGGCTTATGCCGTGGCAAAAGCAGAGAGCGGGGGCAACCCATCTGCTTGTGGTGACAGCGACAGGTCTATTGGGCTCTGGCAGATTAATATGGACGCGCATCCGACGTATGACGAATGCCTTCTGTTTGAGAAAGACTACAATGCGAATGCTGCGGTGCAGATCTCTAGTTCCGGCACCAACTGGAATCCTTGGTGTACTTGGGAAAAAAGCGCTTGTGGTGGGAATGGTAACGAAGCCTATAAACAATATCTCACTGAGGCGAGAAAGCATTTCTATCCAAAGGTTACGTCTCTTAGTGTTTCACAGACTTCTATTAATTTGGGGGATACGGTCACAATTTACTACTCGGTCTCAGATGACGTTGGCCTGTCCAGAGTTGAGCTGTGGAGAACAACCGATAAAAGTGGGGTTCCAGACGAGTCCAACTGGGCAGGGATAAAAGAAACTTCCATATTAGGTACAGCCTATTCGGGCTATTTCACTGATACTCCTACAGCTTCTGGCATCTACTGGTATGGTATTCATGTCGTTGATAATTCGGGAGCACCTGAAGCTTGGAATTGCGAAAAGAATTCGAGGACTGGAAATTGGCCGGGGGTTTACGGGCCGGATAAGGTGGTGGTTACTGCTCCGCAACGCACGATAACCTTCTATACCGATCCCACCGCTGGCGGGACAATAACCTTTACTGGCTCTACCTACAGCAACGGGCAGAGCACGACCAAGACCGATGGTCCCTATTCTGTCTCGGCAAATCCCGCTTCTGGCTATGTCTTTGACCACTGGACTACAACCGGTGGGGTGAGCGTATCAAATGCAAACTCGCAGTCAACCACGGCAACTGTCAGCGGTACCGGGAGCATAAAGGCATGGTTTACCCAACCTCAACGCACGATAACCTTCTATACCGATCCCACCGCTGGCGGGACAATAACCTTTGATGGCTCTACCTACAGCAACGGGCAGAGCACCACCAAG
>JBAUEM010000097.1:0-1569 GCA_049678605.1 Dehalococcoidia bacterium | reverse complement strand
GTTTCTATAGGACAAATCCTACCGTAATGAGAATGATGTACATCGCGAACCTCAAATCCAGCCTGTTTTCTTGAGAGGCCTCCAGGACCCATGGCAGAAAGACGACGCTTGTGAGTTAGCTCAGCTAGCGGATTAGTTTGATCCATGAATTGAGATAGCTGTGACCGGCCAAAAAACTCCCTTATAGCGACTGCTACAGGGCGAATGTTGATCAAAGCAACAGGAGTTGCCGCCTCGGGGCCAAGAATACTCATTCGCTCTTTAATAGCTCTCTCTAACCTTAATAAGCCGATACGAAGTTGCTTTTGTATTAGAAAACCTACCGCCTGGGCCCTTCGATTGCCTAAATGATCAATGTCATCAGGAGCTTCCTTGCCAATGTTAACTGAAATAATACGGCGGACTATTTGCACCAAATCTTCAGAGGTTAAGCCAGTACAATTCCCAGGGATATCAAGGCCTAACTTTTTATTAATCTTGTAACGACCAACTTTGCCCAGGCTATAGCGGCGAGGATTAAATAGGAAATTATTCAGCAAGGTCTGGGCACTACTAAGACTAGCGGCTTCACCGGAAGATAGTTTTCTATAAATATCGCGCAGGGCATCAGCCTTGTTTTTGATCAGAGGATCGCGCTCTATTGTAGAGCGGATAAAAGCATGCTCAGGCGAGTTATCTACATCCTGGAAAAGGGAAATCAAGGCCTCATCGCTCTCGAAGCCTATGGCACGCAACAAAGTAGTAACCGGTGTCTTTCGTTTGCCACTCACCTTGACCGAAATCACATCTCGATTAGAAGTGTCAAAATCAAGCCATGCCCCATGTTCAGCAACAAGCTTAGCAACGCCCAATTCCCGCCCACTCGAAGGATCCCTGTACAAGGTGATATAAACGCCGGGAAAGCGAGTCAACTGATTAACTACTACCCGCTCTACTCCAGAAATAATAAAAGTGCCGCTATCCGTCATTAAAGGGAAATCACTAAAGAATAACTCCTGCTGCTTGATCTCCCCCGTCTCCTTGACTACTAGTTGCGCAGTGACATGAATAGGAGAGGAATAAGTCAGGCCTCGTTCAAGACACTCAGCGATAGAATGCGGAGGCTCTCGAAACTCATAATCAACGAAATGTAATTCTAGCCTGGTGTTAGTATAATCTTGAATTGGTGAGATCCCCTCAAGGAGCTCTTTCAAACCTTCTTCTTGAAACCAGCGGAAGGAATCAAGCTGAACTCGGATAAGGTCAGGTATTTCTAAAGTCTCGGGCAATTTGGCGAAAGACTTCAGCAACTCGTGTTTAAGCATGAAAGAAACGATCCTGATTCTTCTTCAAAACAATATCTTGAAGGCACTAACTAGAACTGGGAAAACTTAGGGTGACAAAGCTAAAAGAGAATGGGAACATATACAAACTACCAAGTATAACATCATTATTTAATTTTGTCAAGTCTTTGTACTCGTTCATATGATTAGTGACACTTTCTCCTTTCTCTGATTTTGTTGATTGTGCTTCAGAAATTCCTGTGGAGTAAGATATCCCAATGCCTGATGAGGGCGGATAGTATTATAC
>JBAUEM010000096.1:0-1527 GCA_049678605.1 Dehalococcoidia bacterium | reverse complement strand
AGTCTATTAGCCTGTTTACCCAATCAAACAAAGGGAGAAAGATCATGGCTACAGAGAAGAAAGGCATCGAAAAGAGGCTGGCAGCCCTGGAGTGGGAACTTAAAGAACGGAACAAGGCACTGAATTGCATCTACGGCATTGCCGCGCTCGTAGAGCAGCCAGGCATTAAGTTGGAGGAACTCGTTCAGGGCATAGTTGACCTCATACCCACCGCCTTGCAGTACCCAGAGATCGCTTGCGCACGTGCCATCCTGGATGGGCAGGAGTTCAAGACGGAGAACTTCAGAGAAACCCCCTGGAAGCAGACCAGCGACATTGTGTTGCATGGCGAGCGGATCGGCTATCTGGAGTTGGATTATCTGGAGGAAAAGCCCGAAAGTGATGAGGGACCTTTCCTGAAGGAAGAGAGAAGACTGATCAACACCATTGCCGAGCGACTGGGGAAAATCACCGAACGGGTGCAGGCGGTGGAGGCGCTATACAATGAGAGAGATAACCTGAAGAACATTCTTAACGCGATGGAAGATGGCATTTATATCGTTAACAAACATTATGATATCCAATTTGCGAATCCGGTGCTTATAAAAAAATACGGTATTTATGAGGGCAGGAAGTGTTATGAATATATCTGCGAGCGAACGGAAATTTGCCCCGATTGCAAGCTCCCCGATATCATCGTGGGAAAAACTGTGCGTTGGGAATGGTATGTATTCAAATACCAGACGACGTACGACCTGATTGATACACCACTGATAAATGTTGATGGCAGCATTTCGAAGCTAGGAATATTCCGAGACATCACCGAGCGGTTGCAGGCGGAGGAGGTACTGCACCAATATGAACATATTGTGTCCAGTTCCACTGATAAACTGGCACTCCTGGATAAGCGGTTCAACTACCTTGCTGTAAATAAAGCGTTTATGGAGGCGTTTAAATTAACTCCTGAACAGTTGATTGGGAATTCGATGGCAAAGGTGTTTGGAGAAGAGTTCTTCAATACTGTTATCAAGCCCAAAGCCCAACGTTGTTTGGGTGGTGAAGAAGTGAACTATCAAGAGTGGTTCGATTATCCAGCTCATGGACGGCGTTACATGGATATCACTTATTACCCATATTATAGTGAGGATAACAAGGTAACGGGCTTCGTTGTCAATGGGCGGGACAATACTGAACACAAGCAAGCAAAAGAGAACCTGCAGAAAAGCGAGCAGAAATTCCGCGATTATGTAGAAACTTCTCAAGACCTTATGTGGGAGTGTGATACCAAAGGTAGATTCACTTATCTCAATCCTGCTTGGGAGCAAGTCACAGGCTACAAATTGAGTGAGATGCTTGGCAAGCCTTTCACTTATTTTTATCTTAAAGAGAATGTCGAGAAAAAATCAGCAGAATATGCAATGCATCTTGAAAGTGGTTCTGTCAATGGCTATCCATCGACATACATTTCAAAAGATGGGTCTGAAATTGCTTTGATTTTTAAAGCGATTCGTCTTTATGATTCTAACAAGAATATCATTGGTACTCAAG
>JBAUEM010000095.1:0-13268 GCA_049678605.1 Dehalococcoidia bacterium | reverse complement strand
AGCCTGGCATTGTGGTCGCGGGAATTGTAGTAATCAAACCATTTGAGTCTTCGTGTGGCTTCCTTTGATAACCTGGGGATGTTTGCCAGGCGTTTATATCCTGGCATTGAGCAATAAACATTCATAGTGCAGCTATTATAACGTCCTTTCATGACCCATGTATGTGTCACCCATCTATCTGAACTAGATCATCAAGCAGATGTGGTGACCGATCACATAGGTAACACTGGGCTACGAATTTTGGCGATTTCTCTTTTAATATACTCTACAGGAGCAAGATAGGCAAGAGATTGGTGTGGGCGGTGTGGATTAAACCCAATAAGCCAGGAAGGCCGGCTTGCACATTCTGACGTTTTGTGATCCCTTAACTTCATGGTATGCCTTGGGCACCGCACAAAAGTCTATTGACAATTGGTTAGACAGTGGCATAACATTAGAACAACCTCTCGAAGAAACAGTATTCTGAGTACTAACATCAAGGTGGATGGTCAAGTGTGTGCGCCAGAGAGTTGCGGTAGTTCCCATGATGCTCAGCCTAGCAAATATGGAAATGTGAATTGGGCTCTTTTTCTCTGCCACAGTGAAATCAACCCTCCCTTTCTAAACCTAAAGTCATTGTCAAGCATAGTAGTTGCCCAATTTCTATTAGGCGACTGTGCCGGATGAATCAGGCTATCTTTTCGTCACTGCGAGGAGCGCAGCGACGAAACAATCCCAGTAATCTTGGACAAAAATTGAAGGGATGGAAGGAAAAAAATGAGATTAAAGCTAATTTTGGTGTGTGCTATGGTTACTATCCTACCTTGCCTCGTTGCCTCCTCACCACAAGTATCAGTGGATGTACCCTGTGATGACTTTGAGAAGTACCAGCATATTAGTAAAGAAGTGGAAGTTGGAGTCGGCGACTCATTTACAGTCGCTTTGTGTTCAAACCCCACAACTGGCTTCAATTGGTCAGAGGAGGCACAAATTAGTGACCAAACTTTATTACAGCAGACGGATCACAAATTCGTGGATCCCACAGGGGGCATAGGCTGTGCAGGGGCTGCTGGCAAAGAAATGTGGACTTTCAAGGCACTCAAGAAAGGCACGAGCAGTGTATCCATGGAGTATAGCCGACCTTGGGAAGGTGATGAGAAGGGAGCCTGGACATTCAATCTAACCGCAGTTATTCAATAAACTACCACTAGATAATAGGACTATCGCCCCCCAGGTAACGGAAGCTTGTTTTGTTACCCAACATTCCTGACAATTGTGCAATTCGCTCCATCGTAATGCGAATTCCAGAGATAACGGCCAATTAGACCTACTACAGAAATAGCATGTTGTTTCTCCTTAACTCTATCGTATATCTTGAATAACGCACAAAGAGCCATTGACAATTTCCTAAATAGTAGTATAACATTAGAACAACATCATAAGGGATAGTACCTTCATTACCAACATTTAGGTCGGTGGTCAGGTGTGTGCCATAGAAGATTGCATTAATTTACCCGATGATCAACCCAGCACATATAGACGTGTGAACCAGGCTCTTTTTTATGCCACGGCAAAGTCTACCACCTTCTTTGTAGCTCCGAGCCATTGCCAGGCATAGCCGAGGCGACCCTTTTTCCTTGAAGAGAAAGGAATGAGAGCCTGTCCGGAGCGTTTGGCTGAGCTCCCACTGGAGCTCTATGGTTGTTTTTTTGTTTATCCGTGTTTCATAGTTTCGATCTTGTTCCCCAGTGAGCAAAAGGGAAGCGAGATTCGGAATTGTTATGTTTGATACACATCAAGGAGGAATAGAGTGAAAGCTATGTCGGGAATATTTAATTCGAAACCAAGCAGAATAGCCTTGCTACTAATGCTAGTAGTGGTGGTCGATGAAGTAGATCAGCGATTATAAATAACGAATCGAATAGCATCGTAAATGCATATTCATTATAAAAACGACCTATAGGGTGGAAACGAGATGAAAATAAACGTCCGAGGGAAAATAGCAATTCTATCGCTTGCAATCGCGATAGTAGTGTCCATTATCGCATCAGGGCACCCATCCATAACATCTGTTGTGGATTCCTCTTCTATTATCTATTCCTCGAACTTGGAGAGTAGCAGTTACTGGAATAGATATGATGGCTTGCATATTGGGGACCAGGTTACTAAGGAAG
Organism: Dehalococcoidia bacterium; assembly: GCA_049678605.1. Classification (GTDB taxonomy): domain Bacteria; phylum Chloroflexota; class Dehalococcoidia; order GIF9; family AB-539-J10; genus RBG-13-51-36. The sequence goes on along the minus strand of JBAUEM010000095.1, from coordinate 11,115 downwards.
AGGACATCGAATCAACAACTGGCAGCGAAATCGAGACCGTGAACTCGATCGGTAATGCAAGCCCCACAGCAACTGCTATAGCGGATATTCCTGTGATAGTCGAGGACTTAGGTGGAAAGCATTCTATTGCTGCCATCAAGCACTCATTATATACAGATAACGCAGTGGAACTTGAGAGGGCACGCACCCAATACGGAGAATACTACGAGCTATCCGACGGGCGCATGGCAGCCTTGCTATCGACGGCCCCTATCCACTATGAGACATCAAAGGGTACCTACCAGCTAATAGATGATAATATTATCCCCGACAACATTCAAAACGACTATGCTTTTACCAATGCCGCTAGTTCATTCTCGGTTCATTTTCCAGGCACAGCAGAATGGACAACGGATGTATTATTCCATAGCCAGACCGGTACCGAGATGCATCTGGGGAGTCAGAGCGAGGTATGGTATAAAAGCGCTATTGGAGAGGATGAGTTGTTATATCAATCGCACAACAGTGTCGCCGTTACAGAAGGCAACACTATCAGCTATCCAGAACGGTATCCATATGTCACAGAGGTATTCACAATTAAACCACAGGGAATCAAACACAATTACATAATGAACCAAGCCGCTTCGTTTATGGACGATCACATTGGGGGAACAATTGAATTCCAGGAAGTCGTAACCCTACCAGCAGAGAGTTATCTTTCAGTAGACGGGGAGGTCCAAACTTATGATTTCGTAACCGACCATGACATTCACGTTGTGGATGCGAGTGGTAGTTCCTTCGCGATATTCCCAGCACCTTGGGCTCATGAGGGCACTAGCAGAAGCTTTGATCCGGAAGTGGACTCCTGGTTGTCGCTCTCCTACAGGGTGACCTATCTAGCTGAGTGCGTCGTTCAAATTGCGGTATGTGTACCATTGGATTGGCTCACAGAGCCTGAGCGATCTTATCCTGTCACGATAGATCCTTCTATATACTGCTACGAAAACCATAGCTATGATGATTGTTACGCAATAGGATCAGATCAGTTTTACTACAGTACTGAATACTTGAAGGTGGGTTATCGTAGCGACTACGGCCTGCCGTATTACCTGACACAGATGACGTGGCACAATGTCAATATTCCCCCGGGCAGCACCATTGATTATGTTAGGCTCTCTTATGTACCCTACGACGACTACAGCAATACTTGCTCATTCAGATTGCAGTTTGAGGCTGCTGATGATGCACTGCCATGCGCCTATCAGTATCCTGCTGAACGAGATTATGTATCTCATAGTACGCTTTTTTCTCCCTACTCCACGGTATGGACCCAGGGACAAAGGCGCAGCTTTACTGGCTTCGTAGCTGGATTGCAGGAAGTTATAGATCGTCCCGGATGGGAATCTGGCAATAATGTGGCCATGAGATGGTGTGCTTACACTGCCTCAGGAGGCTATCGGCAGATTTATTCATACGATTACAGCAGCAGCTACGCCCCTTATTTGTATGTGGAGTACACACCTAGATTCGATGAGCCATGGTTGGAACAATCCGGGTGCTATGTGTCGCCCAATAGTGTTGCCAATGGAGGCCAGCTTACGGTCTACTATCGCATTTATAACCCAAATAGCGACGACCTACCGGTGGCATTAGGATGCTCAATTAGAAAGAATGGTACTGACACTTGGGTCAGTGATCCACCTCACGATAAATCCGTTACCGCCACTCCAGATTACTCCGATCATTACCGTTATTTCGATGTGCCATGCGATGCTGAGTTAGGAAGTTACGATGTTGCCTGGGGGCTGTGGGAGACCATCCCTGGCACCCCTTGGGACTATCTTGGAAAAACAAACCAGTTCACAATTGTGGAGCAGGCGTATTCCGTATACGGAGTTATATCCGATTTTGTCGGCGATGCGGATCAGGATGGAGATGGCTACTATGAAACCTATGATTTCCTTATCGGGATAGACGGGGACGTTTCAACCGACTGCGCCACAAATGTTTACGGAAAGATGATCTGCACGACCACAGGCCAATCATGGGGGTCTGCGTCCTCATGGGCGATTAGCGGTACGACAACAGACTACCATTACTTTGCATTCGATGAAACCGATTTTGCTGGTGAAATTAGTGAAAATACGGATCTAGACTTTACAGTAGAGTTATGGAATCAATCTAAGACAATAAAGCTGGCAACGGATACCTCTGTATTAGGAGAGCCAGTAAAGGTTGATTACCTTGGAAAACAACAGACACGCATTGTGGGGGATCGCTTTGTTCATAAAACAGCTAAGATCGGTATTCCTCTATTATTGGAAGCTCACTTGCAGAACTACGACTGGTGGATATGGTGGAACCTCGCAGGCCAAACTGTACATTTCGATATTTACTACAGCGGCCAATGGCATGAAATCGATGATGATGGGATTAGTGAGACCAGCTTCGTCACAGATGGCGATGGAATTGCCAGTGTCTATTATACCGCACCAAAGGCTCTATCTCCTGGGGACTATTTGATACGCGCACGGTACGATGGAAGCAGTTCATATGAGCCGTGCGAACTAGAACGGACTATAGAAATTAAGAAGCCTAACTGGCTATATATGATCTACATGTGTGGAGATAATGATCTAGACGAAGCCTATGTTAGTAGTTTCTATAACGATATAGCAAAAATTGATGTCAACAATGAGGTAAGCGTCGTGGTATTGTTCGATAGGCCCGATAACACACCACATAATCCAGTTTGGACTACCGGACATTATTTTCGAATCAGCGATGATGCTTTGATAATTAACGATTGGGGAGAAATAAATATGGGGTCGGGCACGGTACTAGATACTTTCATCACTACTACTTTAGATACTTGCGATGCCTACAACAAAGCATTGGTCTTTAAGAATCATGGAAGTGGTTGGGTGGAGGATATTCATATAGCGATTGAACATGGGGATCTCATAAGAGAAGAATTATATCAGCATGTTATGCCACCAGAATTTGAATCATTGCCACCTGATAATGGTGTATGGGAGGGGGTTATTTACGATGACGATGATGGTACTAATAATAGGGATAATTTGCAGCTATTTGAGATAAGACAAGCACTTAATGGGCATGGTGAGTTTGGTTTGATCGCATATCATGCCTGCGTGATGGGCACGGTTGAAGTAATATATGATTTACTTACGTATACGGAACTCGTTGTAGTGTCAGAGGATAATACTTTTTCTAGTGGGTGGAAGTATGGTGACCATCTTTCCACATCAGTGCTAACTAGTTCAACGAGTCCATTGCAGCTTACTCAAACTATGGTTGATGTATGTACTCAAAATACGCTGGGTGGTTGGGACTTAGCTAATTCCAACATTGCGAGTCTAAACACAGAAATATCTAGCTTTGCAGATAGGCTGATAGACCTTTTACCTGAACCCGGAATTATGACCAGTATTAATACAGCACGCATCAATGCTAGGAAATTTCGTGCTTTTGGTGGTGGAGCAGAAATATACGTGGATTTAAGACAGTTTGCCTTAGGGATCGCCACCTTGATTCCTGATACTACTTTACAGACTAGAGCCAATGCTGTAGCTAATCGTCTCTCCACAAGTACATTCAGGCGATGTTGGAAAACAAGCTATGAAGCGACCCTTGGCGGCCTGTCTATATATTTTCCACCCAATGATGGGGGAAATGAATATGATTACTACTTCACCAACGGTGTCCTCACATTTACAACTAATCCCGCTCAACATTGGGATGACTTCCTTGACCTCTACTTCGATGCGATCGATCCTATGTGTCAAATCATAGCGCCCAATTCTGGTGGGTGGTATAAAAATGATATCAGTGTTGCCGCAACTGCCAGTGACGAAAACGGAGTCAAATACGTCGAGTTCCAGTACTCGATAGACCAAAGCAATTGGTATGCCTTGCCAGGACCCGACTCCGCAGACGGACGTGACTGGTATGGCGACAACGGATGGGAACTTACCTTTAGGACTACCGATACAATTCACGGTGTTATAGACGACTCCTCGGTCTGGGTTCGTGCACGTGCCTGCGACAATGCGGGCAATATAGGACTATGGGATGAATGCGATGTATCCTTCGGTGTCGATAATACTGAGCCGCTCGTCGAGTTTTTTGATGTTATCCCCGGTTCTGTTATCTTAGGTAACGGATTTACCATTGGTTATATTGTCTCAGATATCCTGGGCTCCGGTCTGAAGCAGACTGAGCTCTGGCGAGCTAATGATGTTAACGGCTTACCCGACTGGGATGGTACTGAAAATCCCATAGATACACATTATTTTGTAGGCATCGATTCAACTACGGGAAGTTTCTATGATATCCCTGACTCAGTGGGCCTCTATTGGTATGGTATCCATGTTGTGGATGACGCGGGAAATTGGGTTCCGGAAGATTCTCCTATTCAGGTATGTGTGGGAGTAACTGAGGTGTGCAACGGTATAGATGACGACTGCGACGGCCTTGTCGACGATGATGACCCCGACTGCACCGGCCAGGCAACCTGGTACCTCGATGGCGACAGCGACGGCTACGGGGACCCCAATACCACCACCCAGGCATGCTCACAGCCGGCAGGCTATGTGGACAATGACGCCGACTGCAACGACTCCAATGAAAACGTCAACCCGGCTGCCACCGAGGTGTGCAACGGTATAGACGACGACTGCGACGGCCTTGTTGACGATGATGACCCCGACTGCACCGGCCAGGCAACCTGGTACCTCGATGGCGACAGCGACGGCTACGGGGATCCCAATACCACCACCCACGCATGCTCACAGCCGGCAGGCTATGTGGACAATAACGCCGACTGCGACGACTCCAATGAAAACGTCAACCCGGCTGCCACCGAGGTGTGCAACGGTATAGATGACGACTGCGACGGCCTTGTTGACGAGGGCTGCGATAATGAGGTCTATCTTGATTCTCAATCTAGTCACACAAGCTTCTGCTGTATGGTCGACGTTGAGATCTGGGGCAACACAACCGACTCGTTCCTGGCTGGGCAGATGAATCTCGCATATGACCCGACTTGCGGCAATGTAACGGATTTTGTACCCAATCTTACGGATTTCATGTTGATGGACTGGAACCTGGATACCCCCGGTGAAGCTTTGATCACCTTCCTCGCACCTGAGGAGATGTCCGGTGAATACCTCATCGGCACCCTTTCAATCCACGGACTCTGCGAGCATGAAGACTGTTTTACCACCCTGGATTTCGTCGATGCCGAGAGCGATTTGACCGATAAAGCCGGCTCCCCCATTCCAGTTAATTGGATAGATGGAACGTTCGAATGCGGTGGGGTTTGTGGCGATGTGAACAACGATGACCATGTCAATGTTCTGGATATGGTCTTGATAGGTCAGTATTTTGGGCAGACCGGCTCTTCAGGATGGATTCCAGAGGATGTTAAAAAAGACGGCGTAATTAACGTTCTAGATATGATTATAATAGGTCAGCACTGGACTGGATAGGAGGCTAAAATGAAACACAAGCACCCATTTTGTTACCCCAGCCTCCGTGAGGTATCGAACAAAATAGCGCTTTCTTACCTAGCCAAACGGTCGTCCATACTGTTCAGCTAACCCAACAAAAGCGTATCTTGTTACCACTCTGTTGATTCTTATCGTGCAGTCTGCTCACTGGTGTAAGTTCTGACTATTAGGGAACTATATCGCGATGCATCCATAATTAGATCTTGCTGAACCACGTCCCATGGTGCTGCAATTACAATAGCATAATCGTAATATACAAATAATATACAAGATGTATACGGGTGATTCGCTCATCGTTCCGGGGCATGGATTAACACATATAGGATACCTTGGTTACTTATAGAGCAAGTACCTGTTGCGTTAATTTCTTTTTTGCCGAGCGTTGATAACAAAACAATAAAACCATTGCTATGCAGCTTCCCCTCTGAAATTAGATCTTGCTGAAGCACGTTCCATATTCCTGCAGCTATAAATTGCATAATTGCAATATGGGGGTAGGTCGCTCATCGGCCCGGGGCGTGGGTTAACACATACAGAATACCTTGGTGGCTTATAAAGCAAGTACTTGTTGCGTTAATTTCCTTTTTTCGCGACCGTTGATAACAAAATAACAAAACAACAAAACCATTGCTATGCAGCTTCACCTCTGATCACGGTATCGATGCAATACAGCGCTTTGTGTTCACAGAAGACGATTCTGATCAAATCGATTCGACAGTATTGACTTGCCGGTGAGAAGTCTAAACCTATGGCATCATCTTAGGCCATCCAGAGCTAAAGGCTCGCCTCCTATTTACCCAGTTCCCAAGCGTTATTATTGCGCATAGCGATGATTGAGGTCGCAGCCCCTTCCCGATGCTCAGAGAATCTCAGCAAGTACGAGATTATGATCGTAAAGTTGGGATTAACATCGGTGTTGATTGAGCGTAAAAACCTGCAAAATTCACTGTTTCAACGCCTCTTTTCTCGCCTATACACCAGTAATGTGTCCGTTTAGGGGGTGTTAATTCACGGAAATAGCCTGGAATTCCTATGAATAGGAGATTAGCTCAGTGCTCTGTCTCGCACCCAGGCCACCGGACAAGGAAAGGAGCTCAATTGCTTCGCGTTGCCGAGGATAGTTGAGGGTGAAGACGGACAGGGGCGAAATAGGGCATGATTGTTGTTATTACCTACGCCTGAACCAGCGCTTGAAATTCAGGGCCGAGGCTTTCTTGATCTCGTACTGGTCGACTTCATTGTCCGGGACGCGCAAATCATACGCCTGAATGAACCCCAGCTTGAGGAGGCGATATGTTGCCTCAACTAGTGAAAGTTGCCGCTGGCTGGCATACGCGCTTACTGCCTGATGGACGCTGTCTGACACCACGAGATGCCGGCGTCTGCTTCTAGGGATGACGTACTTCTCCATCGGTTAAGCCTCCTTTCTTTTCGGCAGAGGGCCTCCGTGTAGAGGTATCGCCCATATACCTCTTCATTCCCAGAGCTTTTGATACCACTTCCTGTGTTCTTCCCCGGCCACTTTCCGATACTTCGCGGTGGTGTTGAAACTCTGGTGGCCCAGGTGCTCCTGGAGCAATCTCAGCCCATCACCGGAATCATCCAGTTTCATGGCGTGCACGGCAAAGGCGTCCCGCAGCCGATGCGGACTGACGTTATGGACTCTGCCAGTTTCAGGATTCTCCAATTTTGGCAGGCCAGCTCTTTCAGCGCATTGGCTCACGATCTGCCAGGCCCTGTGACGATTAATGCCAAAAATCAGCTCCTTCCCATTTTGAACGACCGGGCCACCGTGTTGCACATACTCATTGAGCAGTTTCAAGGTATCGCTGTCAATGGGAAGCACCCTCTGTCTACGACGTTCCTGCTGCTCAACTTGAGCCTTGTCGACCCTGCTGCCACAGTTTGGGCAGAATGTATGGGTTATGCCCAGTCTCTGTCCGCACACGGTGCAGGACAGCTTTAGGCGGGCTTTGAGATGTTTGATTGTTACTGTACCACGGGTGAAGTCAACATCCTGTAAGGTGAGACCAAGAACCTCCGATATGCGGCAGCCAAGACGTGAAAGTACCCTGATTAACAGCCGATCCCGGAGCTTGGTAGCAGCCTTCTCCATCGCAACCGTGTCATCTAATTCGAGGTAGACTTTCACTGCCTCTCAGCTTCTCTTCTGTTGCTTCACTCGTACTTCAACTCTGATTGTGGCCCGTCTGGGTAACACCAAGGGGCGTGGGTGTTTCGAGGAGTCTCTCGAGAGCCCGGCGGGAAACGAGCAGACGCCGGCCGATCCGAATCGTTGGAATCCTGCCGTCTCGAGCAGCCTGATAAGCCAGGCCCCTGCTGATATTGAGCGCAGCCGCAGCCTCCTCAACTGTGAGCGTTAAGCTCTCCTGTCTCATTGAGTCACCTCCTGTTAACGTGTCGTATACAATGATATTGACATGGTAAACCGCTTTGTGCTAGAGTTCAATATTATGGACTTGGACATCAATAGTGCTGCAATTGAATCGCCATAAACATATTATTGAATCACTATTGATGACAAGGTATTGCAAATGCCCAGACGAAGAGATGTATCACCTGACGAACTAGGTAGGATTGTCCAGCTCCGGCAGGGCAAGACTAGCTGGCTGAAGATCGAGCATATCACAGGTGTTCCCAGGCAAATCGCAAAGCGAGAATACGAGGCCTGGGAACACAGCCAATCGAAGAAAGAGCTGAAGCAAGCTCGGATACAGGTAGCTACCGAGCTCTTTAATGAGCACCTAGAGCATATCGTTCGATTGGCGGAAGCCTTGGTCAACCGTATGCCGGAATCAATGACACTCCTTGAGACGAGGGATGCTGAGATTATTATTGACGACATATTGACAACATGGACCTCAAGTGAGGCGGAAGAGTTCGCATCTGTCATCCCTCTTCAGCAAGAGACCGAGAAAGCACAGCGGCGCAACTTCCGTCAGAACGAAATGCTGTTTCGTTCGCTCCGAGACCACACACGCGAAAAGGTGGATTGGCAGGTTCTAGAGAAGTGGAAAGGAGGCTGGAACAAATCCAGGGCAGCTATGAAAGCGCTCCGCTGTAAGGCTGAGGAGACGGTGCGGAATATCCTCGATAATCAGAAACCGAATGTAAGAGATAAGATCGAGGCGAGTGAAGTGGAACAGAGTATCCTAGCAAACATGGTCGCTGGGATAGTTGAAGTTGTATGGCGCGGGATGAACGACAATACTCTTGAAAAGGTTGCTGAGCTCGTGCAGACCAAACCAATGACCGAGGGGCGTGGGCTGATCGTTTTCGGCGAATCGGGTTCAGTAACACGTATTGAGTTGGCTGACTCTGGCCTGGCAAAAGATGTGGCAGAGATCTGCAGATGGGCAGCTAAGAACTTGTCCATCGAGGAGAAAGAGGGGCAAATCAGACTCTATAAGGATGGCATCGAGGCAATGAAGGAGGTAATCAAGAAGCTAGAGGATGCGCTGAATCCACTGATGCTCCGCCCGATGATACTCAGAACCGAATGCGACCTGTGTCCTGCCTGAGAGAAATCGCAGAAATGGTCCAAAAGCATTAACCACTGGAGGAGGCACAAGATGAGAGGAAGCATAAGGCAAAGAAGCAAGAATAGCTGGCAAATTCAAATCTACACTGGTATAGGATCGGACGGCAAGCCCCGGCGCCACTTTGAGACAGTAAGAGGTCGCAAGGGTGATGCTCAGAGGCGACTGACCGAGTTATTGGCATCACTTGACCAAGGGATATACACCCCGCCGGGCAAGGTCACCGTAGCACAGCACCTTAGGAACTGGCTTGATGGCTATGTCAGAATAAACTGCTCACAGAGAACACTGGACGGCTACCGGGCCATTATCGAGCACCACTTAATACCTGACCTGGGTCATGTTCTATTAAGGCAGCTCACCGCCCAGGTAATACAGGCCTACTACGGCAAGGCTTGCGATAAGTTATCAACCCGGACGGTTCACCATCAGCACCGTGTGCTGTCTCAGGCGTTAAAGTATGGCGTCAGGCAAGGCTACCTAGGAAGGAATCCCTGCGAATTAGTTGACCCGCCTTCACCATACAGGAAGATTATGCGAACCTTGGACCCTACTGAAGTCAATATACTGTTAGAAGCAGCCCAGGAAAGCTACTATTACCCTGTGATCTACACTGCTCTAAGTAGTGGACTCAGACAAGCTGAACTGTTAGGGCTTTGCTGGCGTAATCTGGACCCTGATATTATGTTCTCAATATCGGTTAGCCGGGTGCTGTATAAGCGCAAGGGAGTGTGTGAGTTTAGAGAGCCTAAGACAAGCCATAGTAGGCGTTATGTTACCATGACACCTAAACTGGCAGCATTCTTGAAAGAGTACAGGCAAGAGCGTAGATTGTTATATCGTGAACTAGGAAGAGAGCTTACCCTGGACGACCTTGTCTTTGGCAGCGTTGAAGGAAAGCCAATTGACCCAAGCGTCCTGAGTCATAGCTTTGCCAGGATAGCAAAAAGAGCTGGCTTGAAGAATATACGCTTCCACGATTTGAGGCATACCTTTGCCAGTCTCATGTTATTGAGGGGGGCTAAGCCAAAGGTTATCAGCGAGGCCCTGGGCCATGCGTCGGTGGCATTTACAATGGATGTCTACTCCCATATAATAGAGGGGATGCAATCAGAGGCTATGGCCTTACTGGACGAAGTGTTACCAGCGGGTAGAAATAGCGTGTCTCAAAATTTTAACGCCATTTTAACGCCAAAAGCAAACATAATGTCAGGTAAAAACTAAACTTTAGCTTCAGGGGTGTAGCTCAGTTGGCTAGAGCAGCGGTCTCCAAAACCGCAGGTCGCGGGTTCGAATCCTGCCACCCCTGCCAGGCCGAGGTGGTGGAATAGGTAGACACGCCATCTTGAGGGGGTGGTGGGCGAAAGCCCGTGGGAGTTCAAATCTCCCCCTCGGCACCAAAGTTAGCTTGCGGGAACTAAAAAAAGGCGGTAAAATTCATTCAGAGCGGAAGTAGTTCAGCGGTAGAATGCTTCCTTGCCAAGGAAGAGGTCGCGGGTTCGAATCCCGTCTTCCGCTCCAGTAAATTTGGTAGTTGCGGCGGTGTAGCCAAGAGGTTAAGGCAGGGGTCTGCAAAACCCCGATGCGGCGGTTCGAATCCGCCCGCCGCCTTTCTGCATTGGACATGACAGCCCACCACTCTGTATAGCTCTCCAGGAGTTGGCAACTCTACGTGATTGTTGAGCCCTGAAAGGGAAGAACAGTTTAAATATCCCCCTTAAGGTAAGGGGGATAAAGAGGGTTATGAACATATTTTTCATTCATAACTCCCCTTACCCCTCTTAATCTTAAGAGGGGTAAATTGGATGTGTTTTGAGGTGTAAGGGAATCCCTTCCTTCGCGATTTAAATCCTAAACAATATCGAAATCCAAAAACCAAAGGTCAAAAATCAAAATGACAACTCAAAACGCAAAACTTTCAGAAAGAGGCAGCTGTATTGTTTACCATTTCAATCGTGAAGGAAGGGGTTCCTTCACGCCTCGACACAAAAAAGGTTTTGAATTTGAAATTTAGAAATTAGAATTTGTTTGATATTTAATGC
>JBAUEM010000094.1:0-50822 GCA_049678605.1 Dehalococcoidia bacterium | reverse complement strand
GGTCCACCAAGAGTAATAGCCGCTGGTTTCCAACTTGCTAACGGCAAGCTCGTCGGGCCTCGTGACCTCTTCGATGACCCTGCTTTCGATGAGGTTCGTCATCAAGCAAACATTGTGGCGGATTTCCTGCGCCGAATGGGGCCATTTGAACCACATCGCCTGCCGCTTGAGGAAATGGAATACACTACCATGCCCGAAGTGGCAAAGAAGCTGGCACAAAGATTTCAAGACATCTAACGCCAAAATGCCGAAGCTTCTCTTAGCTACCTCCAATCCAGGGAAAATCAGGGAATATCGCTTTCTCCTGGACGGTCTTGGTTACCAAATAACCACGCTGACCGAAGAGGAAATAGTAAAAATTGTCACGGAGTCGGGGAACAACTACGAACAAAATGCTCGGTTAAAAGCCACTACTTACGCCAAATTAAGCCAGCTCACCGCTCTTGCCGATGACTCAGGACTGGAGGTGGATGCCCTTAACGGGGAACCAGGTGTTAAGTCAGCTCGCTTTGCCGGTGAAGCTGCTACTGATGCAGAGAAAGTGAACTTTCTCTTATCTAAACTTAACGGCGTTCCCTGGGAGAGACGAACAGCCCGTTTTAAGTGCGTCATTGCTATAGCCAGTCCAGGAGGCCGTGCAGAGTTATGCTATGGCGAGTGTCAGGGCATGATTGCCCTTGAGGCTAAGGGAGAAAATGGTTTTGGCTATGACCCTATTTTCTTTCTTCCTGAGACAGGGAAGACCATGGCCGAGCTTCATCTTGAGATGAAAAATCAAATCAGCCACCGTGCCCGAGCAAGTCAGAAGGCACGTCAGGTGCTACAGCAACTCCACATCTAACTTGCGTGTCAAATCATTTAATTAAGCAACCTGTCACCAGTGGACTTGTCAATAGGACCTTCATGTTCACGAGTTTTAGTCATCAAATTTTTAAAGCAGCCATCCATCATTTGATGAACTTCCTCTCCGAGTTTGAATTGGGAAAAATACGCATAAGCAACGAGACTTTTGACAATATTTGACAATATTTATGGAATATTTAAGGAAAAACTATTGACATTCGAGTGATGATGGCTTATTCTTTTATAAAAAGGGAGGTGAACAAATGCAAGCATACTGCATGAAGTGCCGCGCCAAAAGGGAAATGAAGAATACCAGAAGCATAATCATGAAGAACCGCAGGCCGGCCACTCAAGGCCAATGTCCCGTATGCGGGACCAAGATGTTCAGAATAGGGAAGGCTTAAAGCTAATATCATAGGTGGCAGAACCACTGAAAGGCTGGGTATCTATACAAAAGATACCCAGCCTTTCAGTACCGACCATATCTAGGGTTGTGGTTATGCCCGCCCACAACAAAAATCGTTTCTGAATTGCTTATTGGAATTTAATTTAGTTACCCCTGAAAAACTTCGTTTTCATAGGGTGCTGGTTACCCCCAAAGTTATTAAGAGCACTACGACACCAGCCACAATTACACCCAGCCCAACGGCGGGGAAAGCTTTCCTCCAATCCATGCCCAGTAGCCAGGCCAAAATAGTCCCAGTATATGCTCCGGTGATAGGCAAAGGAATAGCCACAAACAAGGTCAATCCCCAGAAGCCATATTTTTCTACTTTCGGCTTACCCCGTTTTCTTAAATTGTCCAGGTACTTGTCGAACAACGGAATTCGGAACAGGATCTTATCATAAAAAAGGCGCAAAGCAAAGAAGATGGGGAAAAATATCAGGGCATTAGCAATGACCGCTATAAAGAAGGTAAACCAGGGGTCCAGTCCCAAAGATATGCCTAATGGTATGCCACCTCTTAATTCGCTAATAGGCAGAATGGTCGCTAGCAGAGTTAAAGCTATTTTATCTATCATTAATATGCTTCCAAAACAGCGCTGCTTATGACCGGGAAGCACAGTTTAACATATGTTATTGCACAGTGTGGTTATTGCCAACCACTTAATTCCGTGCTATCTTCTACTTAACTTAGCTTAAGGCAGGAAATGCACACAAGGAGACTATTTGGGACCAGTGGCATCCGGGGCGTAGTCAACCACGATTTATCGCCCGATTTCTGCCGCCGGGTTGGCTTAGCCATAGGCACTACCCTACCTCCAGCCTCCAGAGTTTGTATCGCTACCGACACCAGAATAAGCAGGGATGTAATTAAGGAAGCAGTCAACTCGAGCTTGCTTTCCTGTGGCATAAACGTAGTTGATTTAGGCATTTTGCCTACCCCAGCGCTGGCATTGCTCACCCGGGAATCGGGCTTCGCCGCTGGAATTATGGTCACAGCTTCCCATAATCCACCCGAGTTCAATGGAATCAAGCTCTTCACCGAGAATTCGCTGGGATATAGCCAGGCTCAAGAAGCGGAGATAGAGCAAATCTATTTTGAGCAGAAATTCCGCCAAGGGAAGAGAGGAACTTTGGAGCAAGCACAGGATATGAAACAAAGATACCTTTCCTTTATTAAAGGCAAGCTTTCTCTGCCAGGATTTAATCACCAGCTAAAAGTAGTCGTTGATCCTGGCAATGGCGCTGCCTCCAAATTTGCCAGCGACATCTTTGTCCAGATGGGCCTTGACGTAATACCTGTAAATGATGAGCCAAATGGCCTCTTCCCAGGGAGAAGTCCCGAGCCGAAAGCGGATACCCTCCAGGGCACAGTTAATTTCCTGAGACAACATAATGCTGACTTAGCTATTTGCTTTGATGGCGATGCCGACCGCGTTGTTTTCTGCGATAAAGAAGGTTTCCTCGGTTTCAACGAGCCCATCGCCTTCATCTCGAGGCTGGTTGTCAAGCGAACGGGAAAGAAAAAGATTGCTACCACAGTAGAAACTGGAACTCTTCTTGACCTAGCAGTGAAGGACCTTGGGGTGGAAGTGGTCAGAGGCAGAGTCGGTGATGTCGCCGTCGCTCATTTAGCCCAGGAACTCGATGCTGCCTTAGGAGTGGAACAGGTAGGCGTCTACATCATCCCCGAGGCAGGCTATTACCCCGATAGCATTTTTGCTTCCCTCATCCTGTTAAGTCAGCTAAGCGATGCCGGCGAAATTAGGCAATTCTTCCAAGGTATTACCACGCTATTCTTCGAAAAAGCAAAGGTTTTTTGTCCTGATGAACTTAAAGAGTTAGTCATGGCTCAGGTAAAGGAAAAGGCTCACCTTTTTGCTCCCGCTGAGATAAATACCCTTGACGGCCTGAGGCTGGAATTTCCTGATTCTTGGATGCTTATCAGAGCTAGTGGCACCGAGCCTGTCATCCGAGTAATCTCCGAATCAACGTCGCAGACACAGACCGATGAGCTTATAAGCAAAGGCAAAAAACTTGTTCAAAGTTTGGTGGAGGCTAATAGGTGAAAGCCGTATTTCTCTGCGGTGGCCGCGGCAAGAGGATGTTTCCCATTACTGAAGACAAGTTCCTCCTCGATTTCCTAGGGAAGCCATTGCTTGAACATCAAATAAAAGTAGCCTGCGAGGCAGGTTTGAGTCATTTTGTAATCATTGGGAATCCAGAAAACATAGCGAAGATAGAGCAAATAACCAAAAAAATTCCTGGGATAAAAGTCGACCTCGCTCTGCAAAAGAAGTCATCAGGCATCGCTGATGCTCTGAAAAGCGCTGAGCTCTTCCTGCACGGGCAGCTTTTGGTAATAAATCCCAATGATGTCTTCTCAAGCTCAGCGTACACCAAAATCATCATCGAAGCTGAAAAAGCCACTGCCTCCTCCTATATTCTGGGTTATCAAGTCCAGAAATACTTCCCGGGAGGCTACCTCCAGGTAAACTCCCAAAATGAATTACTACACATCGTGGAAAAGCCCAATCCTGGCGAAGAACCCAGTAATTTAGTAAACATCTTGATTCACTGCCATGATAACTCGGAAGAGCTTTTACGCTATATTGAAACCGCACAGACTACCAGGGACGATGTCTATGAATGCGCCCTGGACAATATGGTAAAGGGAGGACACAAGATCAAGGTGGTTCTCTACAACGATTTCTGGGCACCAATAAAATATCCCTGGCATATCTTCAAAATAATGGAGTATTTTCTGGACAACGCTCAACCTTATATTGCCTCTTCAGCCCGCATCTCCGAGAAAGCGAACATCGAAGGAAAAGTTATCCTGAGCGATAATGTTAAGGTATTGGAAAATGCTGTGATTCGAGGTCCTGTGTATATTGGGGCAAACTCCATCATTGGCAATAATGCTCTGGTGCGAGACTATAGCCACATTGGTTCTAACTCCGTTATTGGCTATTCCACTGAGGTAAAGCACTCCTACATCGGCGATAATTGCTGGTTCCACTCCAATTATATTGGTGACTCCATAGTGGACGACAATTGCTCTTTGGGCGCCGGCACTGTGCTGGCTAACTTCCGACTCGACGAAGGGAGTATCCAGATAAAAGTCGGTGATAGTCTGGTAGATACCGGATATGATAAACTAGGGGCAATTGTGGGTCGAGGTTGCCGCATCGGGGTAAATGCCAGCCTCATGCCCGGGGTTCGAGTAGGCCCTGATTCTTTCGTGGGACCCCAGGTATGTTTGCGCCAGGACCTGGGGGCGAATAAGATGGCTTTGCTTGAGTCCCGATACCAGGTAAAGGACAACGAAACAAGACTCGACGAAGGCAAAAGGCAAGAATTATTACGAAGGTTATACGAAGGTTAACGGATTAAAATGTGCGGTATCATTGGCTATTGTGGTCAGAAGCCAGCAGTTCCTATTGTCCTCGAGGCTTTAAAGCGTCTGGAATATCGGGGCTATGATTCAGCGGGCGTCGCTTCTTTATACGATGGCAAGCTACTGATAAGGAAAGACGCCGGCAAGATTGATGAAGTCATCCAGAAACAGAACCTGGTAGGCCTCCCCGGCATCGTTGCCATCGGGCATACTCGCTGGGCAACCCATGGTGGTGTCACTCAATTCAACGCTCACCCTCATTCCGATTGCGGTGGCAGAGTGGCTGTAGTTCACAATGGCATCGTTGAGAACAATCAACAGCTCCGCCAGGAACTCACCAAAATGGGACACAAGTTTACTTCAGAAACCGATACCGAAATCATACCTCATCTCCTCGAAGATGAGCTCAAAAACGGATGTTCCCTGGAACAGGCTGTGTTAAATATAGCTCCGAGGCTTGAGGGCTCCTATGCCTTTCTGGTCCTATCCCTTGATGACCCCGGCAAAATCATAGGCATAAGGAAGAGCATTCCCCTGATTGTGGGCATTGACGCCCCTGATTACTATGTTAGTAGCGACGCCCTGGCTTTCTCGCAATATACCAATCAGGTGATGAATTTGGAGGATAACGAGGTGGTGATGCTGACACAAGAAGGAATCGAATTCTTCGATGCCCAAGGAAACAAGCTGGTTAAGCAAGCCAGGAAACTCGACCACAGTTGGGCTGAGAGCAATAAAGGAGGTTACCAGCATTTCATGCTCAAGGAGATAATGGAGCAGGCTCAGGTGCTTAGCCAAATAGTCAATCAGGACGAGAAGAGATTCACCAAGATTGCCCTGGATATTCTGAGGGCAAGGCAGGTAATTGTAACTGCCTGTGGCACCTCCCGCTACGCTGCTCTGGTCGGCAGATACCTCTTTTCCAGAGTGGGCAAGAAGTTCTGTGATGTAGTCATGGCTTCTGAGTTCGGTTATTTCGCCGACTCCGTGGACAAAAGCACCGTTGTCATCGCTGTTTCCCAGAGTGGCGAGACCGCTGATGTAGTCGAGGGGGTAAAGGCAGCCAGAGACGCTGGGGCTCAAGTTATCTCCATAGTCAATCGGCCTAACTCCATACTGGCTGACCTGAGCCATCAGGTCATTTACCTGAATTGTGGTTCCGAGATAGCCGTAGCCGCTACCAAATCTTTCCTATCTCAACTAGCCATATTCTACCTGTTATCTTTCTCCATGGTTAATTCCTTTGACGAAGCGGCAGCCAAGCTTACCAACCTGAGCAGCGAGATAACCACGGTTCTGGACTGGAACAAAGACGAGCTTATCAAGCTCAGCCAGAAGCTGAAAGATAAGAACGATTTCTACTATATAGCCAGAGGAATTAACTTTGCCATCGCCTCTGAAGGCGCCTTGAAGCTTAAGGAGATTTCCTATATCCATGCTGAAGGTATGCCCGCCGGGGAACTTAAGCATGGCACCTTAGCCCTCATCGAGCCTGGTACACCAGTAGTGGTGATTTGCCCCGCCGACTATACCTTTCTCGAAACCCTGAGCAACGCCATGGAGACTAAATCACGCGGCGCCTATATTATCGGTGTCTCCGACAAGGAAAGCGACATTTATGATTCCTGGGTCAAGATTCCCGCAGTTGATGAGTTACTCTATCCTATGGTCGCCGTAGTTCCTCTTCAGCTCCTGGCTTATTATCTCGCTATCAATCGAGGATGCGACCCTGACAAACCCCGCAATCTGGCAAAATCGGTAACCGTGAAGTAGGCTCAGAGAGTTTACACAGAGTTTATAGAGTTTATAGAGTTTATAGAGTTTATAGAGTTTATAGAATTGGTAGAGTTGGTCTGTGCAAATCGAAAGGTTTGAGGATATTAAAGCCTGGCAGAAGCAAGAGTGCTGGTGAAGATAATCTATGATGCCATAAAATCTAATAAGAACTTCACTGGCGATTACAAATTCAGAGGGCAAATTCACAGTGCAGCAGTTTCAGTGATGTCTAATATGAAGGAACCCAAATGACTCAAAAAACTCAACAAACTGAAGTGAGAGTCCTGGCTGGCATAGCTGCCTATAATGAAGCAAGATATGTCGGAAGCATAGTTCTCCAGGCAAGGCAATATGTGGACGAGGTCATTGTTGTTGACGATGGGAGCACGGATAACACCGCCAGGGTTGCTGAGCTTGCCGGTGCCACCGTAATCCGCCACGCCGAAAATAGAGGCAAAGGAACAGCCATCCAGAGCATACTGGCCGAGGCAAAGAAGAGAAATCCAGAGGTCCTCGTTCTCCTAGATGCTGATTCTCAGCACAATCCCAATGAGATTCCCGTTCTCATCAAACCCATCTCGGAGGGTTTTGACCTCGTCATCGGCTCCAGAGAGGCCCAGAATGATAAGACTCCCAGATACCGCCGCATCGGGCGAAAAGTCCTTTTGCACTCAGCCCGGCTCGCTTCGAAAGCCAATATCTCCGATTCCGAATCCGGCTTCCGAGCCCTTTCTCCTAAGGCAATAAACGAACTTGATTTGAAAGCGCGTGGGTTCGCCATAGAATCAGAGATGATAACCCTCGCCGCCGATAAAAATCTCAAGATAACCGAGGTGCCAATCTCAAACATATATACCAAAGACGGCTCGACCCTCAACCCGGTAAGACATGGCATAGATGTTCTCAGCCGGGTAATAGTCATGATTTCGCATAGGAGACCCCTGTTCTTCTTCGGACTGGCAGGTGGTATCTTGCTGGTGGCTGGTCTTATCACCGGCTTCAGGGTGCTTCATATACTTACCACAACAGGCGAGCACGCCATAGGTCACACTATACTGACCACTTTGTTCATTATCGCTGGTATATTGAGCATCTTCACCGGCATAATCCTGAACGCCTTAAGCCAGCGAAAATAAACTTGGCGTTGCATTCTTCTTTGTCGTCGCGAGCCGTCTTCCCTTCCGCGCCATTGCAAGCTATGTCCTCTCTGTCATTGCGAGCCCTTATTTATCGGGACGAAGTAATCTAGCCATCTCAACAAACCCAATAAACTCAACAAACTCAGTATCTTGACTAATCTAACTCCCGACTCTAGACTATTGACTGGTTCTCAAGAGCGCCCAATGCTGAAGATAAAGGTTTGTGAAATTAGTAGCAAGAATACAGAAACATGAACAAAGTTCTCATCATAACTTATCACTTCCCACCACGCCCTACTGTAGCTAGCCTGCGCCCGTTGGGTCTTGCCAGGTACCTACCGGAATTCGGTTGGGAGGCGGTGATTTTGACAGCGGCTCTGCCCGGCAGACCAAATCCGCAATTCGAGGTCGTACAAACGCCGCGCCGTGATTCCGCGGTTCTCCGCTGGGGTAAAAGACTGTTCAAGCTCGACACCGAGCAGAATTTGATGGCGCAGGTAGCTCAGCTCAAGATAAAATTACGAATCAGGTCGGAGAGGTCTCCTTTAGACATCCTGCTGGCAGCCATCGGGGAAATCACTGCCTATCCCGACCCCCAGAAGGGATGGCGTCCTTATGCTGTCGAAGCAGGCGAGGATATCTTGCGACAGCAAAACATAAAGGCGATGATTAGCACCTCACCTCCAGTAACTAGCCATATTATCGCCAAGGAGCTAAAGGGGGAATTCAAAATCCCCTGGGTTGCCGATTTCCGTGACCTGTGGACACAGAACTATTATTACCCGTATAGCCCACTGCGCAGGAAAATTGAGAGAAAGCTGGAACTGAAAACACTATCCGCGGCTGATGTGCTGGTAGCAATATCCCAGCCTGCGGCGGATGATTTACGTAGCCACCATAAGCAAAAGCCTGTGCACAACATTCCCAACGGATTTGACCCGGCGGAGGTAAACACCACCCCGAGAAATCTAACCGACAAATTCACCATCACCTACACAGGCAACCTTTACCCGGGTAAACAAAGCCCGGAGCCTCTTTTTGCTGCTTTGCATGATTTGATTTCGCAAGGAAGCATAAATGCTGATGACACGGAAGTGAGATTCTACGGACCTGAGGCAGGCTGGATAGATAAGCAAGCCGAACGCTATGGACTAACTGCTATAGTCAGACAGCTCGGCATAATACCCAGGGAAATCGCCTTGAATAAGCAGCGAGAATCGCAGTTACTTCTTTTGTTAAAGTGGAATGACCCCAAACAGCGAGGGGCCTATTCAGCAAAAGTTTTTGAATATTTGGCGGCCAGGAGGCCTGTACTTGCCGTGGGTGGTTTTCCCGATGTGGTTGACCAGCTACTGGATGAGACTAAAGCCGGTGTCTCCGGGCAAACCGGGGAAGATATAAAGGCTGTGCTGCTACGACTGTATCAAGAATACAAGCTAACCGGCGCTGTAAGCTACGCCGGCGATGAAGCTGAAACCAATAAATACAGCCACCGGGAGATGGCATGGAGATTTGCGCAGGCCTTGGATAGTGTCTCGTGCTCGGCTCCCACTACGTAGCATTTCATAATGCGGATTTGGCTTTATGAGTAGAAACCTGATTCATGGTGAGGTCAATTGAGGCTTTGCTATATTGCTGACGTAACAAGCATTCATGCTCAGAGATGGGCGAATTACTTCGCCGAGAGGGGGCACGAGGTGCATTTGGTTTCGCGCCGCTACACTGAGGGATGTGAGGGACTTAACAGCACGATTCGAGTGCACCCCTTAATCAGGCTGGTTCCGCTTCCGCAAGTGTCACACGTATCTGCATGCCTTTGCGCTCTTCCATGGGTGCTTCAGGTTCGTAGCCTGGTGAAGAAAACAAAGGCGGACATCGTGCACGCCGATTTTATAGGAGTGCCAGGCTACCTGGGCGCTACTTCTGGCTTCCATCCTCTTGTTTTGAGCGCTCGGGGCAGCGATATAATGATCGTGCCGAAGCAAAATTTTGTGTACAGGTTCTTTACGAAGCAAGCTTTGAAAAGAGCAGACTGCATAATTTGTGTCTCGTCGGCGCTGAGGGAGGAGATAATAAAGCTGGGTGCTTCGCCGAATAAGATAGAGATGACCCCCATAGGCGTTGATACAGGAAAGTTTAGTCCTCGGTTGAGAAACGAGGCGCTATTACGCATGCTTGAAATAGATGAGTCGCCGGTGGTGATAAGCACCCGGAGCCTCAAACCCATTTATGACGTGCGAACATTGGTTAAAGCTATACCTCTCGTTTTGGCAGAAATACCGCAGGCGAGATTTGTGATCGCCGGTGCGGGAGAACAGCAGGGCTATCTAAGGGAATTAGCACGTGACCTGGGAGTATCAGATAATACGAAGTTTATCGGCTGGGTTCCACAAACCGAGTTACCAAAATATTTGTCTTCAGCAGATATCTATGTATCTAGTTCACTTTCTGACGGCACTTCAATTAGCCTGTTAGAGGCAATGGCATGTGAATTGGCCCCTATAGTTACTGATATACCGGCCAATCGGCCATGGATCAATGAGGGAGAGAATGGTTTTCTGTTTCCAGTAAGAGACCATAGAACGCTGGCTTCAAAGATCATCTACCTACTTAAGAACCAGGAGATAAGAGAGGACTTTGGCAGAAGGAGCCGCGACATAGTCCAACAGAACGCAGAAGAGGAGACTGAAATGGGAAAACTAGAAAGAATATATCACGAGCTTGTTCAAGCCGACGCAAGCTTGAGGAAGCAGGACAACCTCTCTGCATGAAAGAGGAAAGCATAGCTGAGCTAACAGCTATTCCTAGAATGCTCTCCGGGCTGGTCAGGAGCCTGGAAAAAAGTGAATAGTAAATAGTGAGCAGTGAGGAGTGAACCATTTGCCTTTTACCATACGCCATTCGCCAGTTGCGACGTACAGGCATATACTGGACAGCCTGAAGCAGAAAATATAAGATAGAAGGGATAGCATGTTGCAAGTAATGTCGATGGTAAAAAATGAACAGCTTCGAGAAGAGTTTGGTAGGGCAAACAGGCACATAATACAAGAGAAGGCTGAATATGAGAGGGAAATGGCTAAAGTGGAGAGAGCGTATCGAGGGTTAGAGCAGAGAGAGGAATGCCCATGAAGTAAGCTGAGTGCCTCGTGAATTCAAACAGTTTGGAAATACCTAAAGGTTGAGTTATGCCGAATAAGATAAAGGCAATGAAGAATAGGAAAGTAGCAATCACTGGTGGTGCTGGATTTATAGGTGCTAACCTTGCTAAAGAGCTAGCTGCTAACAACAGCGTTATCATCATTGACAACCTCTCTGTGGGTAAGAAGGAAAACGTAACTGACCTATTAGGGGAAAACGTTAAATTCGTCGAGGGTAGTATTGGTGACCTCTCATTGCTGAAAAGGCTCTTCAGAAATGTTGATTTCGTCTTTCATCAGGCAGCTATCTCCAGTGTGCCTAAGAGCATAGAAAATCCCCTGGCAACCAATGAGACAAATGTCACCGGAACCTTGAATGTGCTCTTGGCTGCCAGGGATAGCGGTGTAAAGAAGGTTATTTATGCTTCATCTGCGGCAGTCTACGGGGATACCCCCACGCTCCCCCAGAAGGAAGAGCTGATGCCGAATCCCCAATCCCCCTATGCCACAACCAAACTTGTTGGAGAGCATTACTGCCAGGCCTTCCAGGCTGTCTATGGTCTTCCTACTGTGTCGTTGAGGTATTTCAATGTCTATGGACCAAAGCAAGACCCAAATTCTGATTATGCTGCCGTTATCCCGAGATTCATAAAGAGGGTCTCCAAAGGGAAGTCTCCCATCATCTTTGGCGATGGTGAGCAGACGCGGGACCTTGTTTTCGTAAGCGACGCGGTACGAGCAAATATTCTAGCGGCGGAGAGTGATGCCACTGGCGTATTTAACATTGGCCAGGGGCGGAGGGTAACAATAAACGAACTGGCTAAGTTGATCATCCACACTATGAACAAAGACGTAGGGATTGTCTATCAGGCGGCAAGGGTGGGAGATATAAGACATAGCCTGGCGGACATCAGCAAAGCTAAGCTCATCGGTTACGAGCCCCGATATGATTTGCAGAGTGGATTAAAAGAAACCATCAGAAATCTATGATAATTTCATATGGCAGGTATCCTCTGTGCTGGATAGCAGACCGGCTAACAGTGGCACTACCATGGCACATAGGAAATCCTCATAGGAAAAGGCTAGGTAACAGGCGGTCTAAATGATGCCTAGCAGAAACCACGTACCCGATAATCTTGATAACATTGTTGCCACTTTGGGACTTGCTCAGGGGTTTACCAAGGTATGCATAAACTGCGGTATGAACCAAGCCAAACTTTATCTGAACAAGGGGTTGTGAAAGTCTGCGATTGTGATTCTGTTACTGGCCTCGTCTAATAAATCTATTTTATTTCCTGAGACGTACAGTTAGTATATCAACAGGGCAGGAACTAAAATGAGGATCTTGTTTTATGAAACAATACAAAAGAGACCTTCAAGCACAGCGTGGACTCATATATTTGAATTGCTCAACAATTTATCTAGGTTAGGGCACTCTATCGCTTGGGTAAATGGGCAAAACTACTCTCCCGTTGAGGAATTTGATATTGGGCTTGATTTGGAACAGCGTCAGTCACTGTGGGAGCGAACCAAGGCGTTTGTGATGACTTTGCCTTTCCGAGGCGAGGCTATGCTCTTGTGGAATTTATTAAAGGAGGTCAGGCTTTTCTTTGTGGCCTTTGGAACTGCTCTGCGCCATAAGCCCGACGTAATCTATAGGAGGCATGGCATATTCAATACTGAATGTATTCCAGCTAAATTGTTTAAAGTTCCGCTCATTACAGAAGTAAACGGAATAGTGATTGACGAGGTAAGAATCAGTGAGTGGGCAGGCAGATTTTCATTGCGAATTATCGACCGAATAGAGAGACTCAATCTGCGGCAGGCGGATAAGATTATCGTTGTTACATCAAAATTGAAAGAGCTTCTCCATAATGATTACAAAATACCCGAAGATAAGATTGTGGTGATAGAAAATGGAGCGAATACAAAGCTATTCCAGCCGATGGGTACCACAAAGGCGAGGCAGGAGTTAAATTTGAGCCAAACCAACAATTATATCTGTTTTGTGGGTCACCTTTGGCAGGTGCAAGGGGTGGAATATCTGATAAAAGCTATGCCACGCATATTAGAGGAGTGTCCGAATACGCAATTGCTGATTGTTGGCAGCGGACAAACAAAGGAGGAACTAGTCAAAGTTGCTCAGCAGGTTGGCGTGTCAAGCAACGTGCTATTTACGGGAAGAGTTCCTTATCAGAGAGTGCCCTTATATATAAATGCCAGCGATATTTGTGCTGCTCCTTTCATAAAGGCACGGAACGAAAGAAGCGGGGTATCACCACTAAAATTGTGCGAATATTTGGCATGCCAAAAACCAGTTGTTGCCAGCAACCTAAGTGGACTCGAGATGTTAGAGCAAAATAATGCTGGGATATTGGTGGAGCCAGAAGCCCCAGGGGCACTTGCTAAGGCAATTATTAGATTGCTTCAAGATCCCGACTGCCGGAAGCAGATGGGCGAGAATGGTAGAAAATATGTCGTAAAGAATCGTAGCTGGGAAAGCGTGGCAAGAAGGGTTGCGGAAGTTTGCCAGCAGGCACTTGAAAATTACACGAGGCAGCCCGAAGTTAGGTTTGGCCCCGACCAGTAGAAGGATTTTCATAAGTATGTGCTTACCGCTTGAAGAGATATATTCCCCTACCGTCTTCTTTTAGCCTGCCTAAAAACGTATAAGTATTTAGACAAGAATTACTCAAAATATATTCCACAAATTCGATTTCAGTATAGTTTATATATGCGTTTCTCATCTGTTGTTCATTGAACTTGTGAGGTTCAAAGAACATAAACCTTGTATCGAGCTTGCCCAGAAATTCTGTAAGTTTGTGATAATCATATTCATTCTTTAGAAAATGATGAAAAATACTCAATGCCAATACGATATCATAGCTTACCTTTTCAATATCAAATACCGACTTCGCTATAATATCGAACCTCTTCCTTTCCACGCTTTTTAACTTGTTTAAGAAATACAGCGCTTCGAGACTATTTTCAACGGCATAGCAAGTGAACCCTGCATCCTCCAGTATGTGGCAGAAGTATCCCCAGTTGGCGCCAATATCCAGTACTTCTCCTTTATGACACGGCAAGTTATCCAGGATAACAGAAATTCTCTCATTTCTTTTTGAGCTGGGAATACTCATTAAATCTGGATGCAGGAGTGGCTGATATACGCGGTGCTCTTGGCTATATGAAAGCAGCTTGGCTTTGAACTTCGCCCATTCACGATGTCTTTTTGTTATTAGGACAGGTATACTTTTAAGCCCCAATATTTTCGCAATTGATAAGCGGTGCCGACCATCCTCAAATAAAAGCTCCCCATCCCGCCCAATCTTTACGGTAACCTCGTCCACGAAATCCGGATTCCCACGTTCTCTCTGCGTTTGATATCCCTTTGTTTTGATATCAAAATAAAGCTCATCGATTCCTCTCCATCGGGCGTTAAGTTCTTCTTCTGTTTGGCATCCCCATTTTGAAACACCTTTCTCAATCTCTTTCAAGATTCGGTTGTGTGCTTTGCTTTTTGAAAGGGGGGCCCCGTTTTCGAAATGTTCTCTGAGCGCAATAAAGATATCCATGTCCTCAATCGGTTTTCTTTTCAAATCCCAGTCACCGCCCTCAATTGTACAAATATTCTTATACTTGTTATTATCGGTCAGACTACAGTAGCGTATTTCTGAAGGGTTCACATAGACTATTTCATTTGTTTTAACGCTCTTTGTGCCTCCTCTGAGCATTCGAAATTTAATTTTCAAGTCTAACCTTATAAAGCGTGCCTTCCAATAGGCTCTTTCCAGTATCCTTTTCCCCCATTCAGGGCTTACCAGATAAATTTTATGTCTTATCCGGAGAAGCAAATTTATTTCCACGCTTATTTCTTCCCTCGCTTAATTATATTGTCGTGATAATGCGAGCGATTTTTATGAAGTTGGGTCTTGCCCCGACCAGTAGAATGATTTTCATCACTGGGGGAGTGTGGCAACAAGGGTTGCTGAAGTTTGCCAGCAGGCAATGGAAGAACACAAAGCCAAAAGGAATAGAAGAAGGAAACTATAAGTACCTTCCTTTTCTTGCCTTCAGCGGCTGTCATTGATTCCTCTTCGATTTTCTATTTCTTTCTCCAAAATAGCCCTTTCTTTGCCCACCTTAGTTTGACGTATCCAGGGACAGCCCTGAATATCTCCTTTGCTTTTTGTATTTCCTCAGGCTTGAAGAACCTGAAGGCAAACAATAAAAGTGGAAAGCCAAGTAAAGTCACCGCTTTGAGCAAGCCAGCTACTATTGCTGAATCAGCGGTGATGAAAAGGCTCCCGACATAAACTAACCCGGCAGCGACGAGTATCTTTGCAACACGACCCCACTCATACTTAATGGGATAATAGCGCTTTGACACAAAATACGAGCCTACTGGCAGTAGCAGGTAGGAGATGACCGTAGCCACCGCTGCCCCCATCATGCCATAGCTGGGGATAAGTAAATAGTTTAAGCCGAGGTTCACAGCAGCTCCGACTACAACAATAAGCGCAAGGTACTTCGTTTTCTTCTCCAGAAGAATTCCGGGAGCTAGAATCTGGTAGCATCCGTATGATACATACGATACCGCTATCAAAGGTATGACTTTATAGGCTCCATGAAATGGAGGGGTAGCCATAATCACCAAGACTTCTTTAGACAGGACAGATAACACGAGAGCGACCGCCATCCCTACCAGCACAAAGTAAGTTAAAACTGAGGAATAAATTTCTTTAGCATTTCTCTCCCTAGTCACAGACCAGAAAAAAGGTCCCCAAGCTAAAATAAAGGGTCGGACTATAAGCCCCTGAATTACCATACCAAATTTATACCCCAAGGAGTAAAGTCCAAGCTCAGTCGGGGTAGACAGGAACTGAAGGAAGTATCTATCAGCCATGGTCATTATCCAGGCAGCAAGGCCTGCCGGCACAAGAGGTAAGCCAAAACTGAGCATTTCTTTTAGTTCGGCAATAGAGAAGCTAAGCTTTGCATTCTTAACTATGCTTCGCAGTGAGATACAGTAGAGCAAAAACGCAGCTATCAGTCCTCCCAGCAAAATGCCCAGCACGCCTTTGTGCAAAACTACTACAAATAAGATATTTAGCCCAGCCGTCGTCAGAAATCGAATCAGGGCGAATATGGCATACTTTTTTGATTCTTCCCGAGCCCTAAGGACTGAGAATGCGATTACTACCCCGACATCGAAAAACAAGGTGAGAAAAATAACCCGAAAATACAAAGCGTATTCAACAGAGCCAAAAAGCAGCGCCGAGAAATCACCTGCTAGGGCCATTAGTATTAAGAGGAAGAGAAAGGAAGTACCAGTGAGAAAAAGGAAGGTGGTGCCTACAACTGTTTTTCTTTTCTCCTCATCGCCGTAATTGAAATAGGACCTGAATAACGCTGTTGTCAGACCCATAACGAAGATTATGCTCAGTATCGATAGAGTTGTCTGGAAGATCTCTAAACCGCCATAGTCGGCTGGGGTTAGATAGCGGGTATAGACCGGGATAAGGAAGAAACCTACAACCTGGCTGATTGCCACGCCGAGCCCGTAGACTATCGAATGCTTTGAGAGGCGGAGCAATTGTCTGAACATAATTAGGTTCGTTTCTGCACAACAAGTAGCTTTACTGTGACGGCAAACTGGGGGAAAAGGGTCATTATGGAATCAAGCCTATATAGAGCACTAAGATAAGCTTTCTGTATTATTACGGGTATAGAAGCTGTCTTCGAGTTCAAGCGGCAGGTTATCTGATAATAAAATAGGTTAAGTAATCTGCCAAAGATGCCACTAGCATCCACAGGCGACTGCAGAAGTGTATATACCGGGGCTAAGTAAACAATATCCAGGTTATTTTTTTCTAATTCTCGTTTATATGTAGTTAAGCATCGGAAGTGAACATGTTTCTGAGGAGACATTGCTTCCTTCGAAGAAGACAGGATATCAGTGAGGAAGAAATAACCGCCAGGCTCTAGGACGCGGGCGATATTCCTGATCGCAGCACAAAATTTTTCATCCTCTATTATGTGATAGAGTACATCCATAGCGATGACCAAACCAAACATTGATCCGACGCCTTCAGAGAATTCGTCATCGCCAGTGTCAGCGCAGACGAAATTCATGGTTTCTAAGATACAGTACTTTTGTTTCAGAAATTCGACAGCGGCAGGGGCAATATCAACCGCGGTGATGGACTTAATACCTTTAGCCATAAAATAGTCTATCCAGAAACCGATACCCGATCCAATGTCAAGCATCCTCAAGTTACTTGAAGCTAAAGCTAAGGGTAGCCTGCTTAAGGCTCTATTCATAGCGCGGGTTTTAGCTCTGTAAACGAAATGATTTAGGGTCGCACTTCTCCCTACACAGCCTACACCCTCCAGATCACAGTGCTCTTTTAGACGTTCCTCCCAATACTGCCTTGGGTCGAAGTTCATATTTCTATTCTACCTCAAGGAAGCAGAAGATATTATCGTGCCTGGGTAGTTGTTCTTCGCCAGAAATTCTCACTAATTCTGACGGCACTTCTTTGCCGCGTGTTAATTTATAGCAGGAGTAATTATTTACTGATTTGATAAATGTATAAATCTCACGTGTATCCCCTCCACGTTGAGGAAGCAATGTGTTGTACTCCACACATAACATTGGAGCTTGCGCGCTCCTGAGAAGTTTTTCAGCACCCCTCAATACTTGGAGTTCGAAGCCCTCTACATCAATCTTTATCACGGCAGGGACGGGTAACTGCTTGGTTTCAATCAAGGTGTCGATCGTCGTCACGTACACTTGTCTACGTGATTTCTCACTTGCGTTCTCAGGACGAATTAGGGAAGCTGCACCCCGACCAATATTAGGTTTATCATAAATCCACGCAGTAGATATTTCAGCTCCTAGAGCGACGTTTAAAGCAGAAACGTTCTTCTGCTTATTTATGAATATGTTATGTTCTAAGATTTTGTAGGTTTCCGGATGTGGCTCAAAAGCATAGACATGACCGTTTTCACCGACGAAATGTGAAGCAACACAAGAAATAGAGCCAATATTAGCCCCTACATCAAAAAATAGATCTCCTTCATTTAGAAATCGTCTTAAGACAGATATCGTTCCTGCTTCATATATACCAAAATAATAAATATGTTCTTCTAATCCTCTGCCCTTAACAGGGTCAACCAGTAGTTCAATATTCCCAAAGTGCGAGCATACAGTCGGCTTGTCGGGGGTAGGTACTAACCATCTACATAATTTCTTTCTAAAGTATAATGAATATCTGAAGCGGTGATATAGCAAAAAATGGGATAATACACGAGAAATTCTGAAACGTATTTTATCTAACCAACGTTTGCTGAGATTCTTTTGCCCGTAGACCTTGGAGTTTAACATGTTGACACCTTTTTAAGAACTACGAGATGTCCTAATGTAAACCGATGCGTTAATATGTCTTTTTTCAATCGCAGGATGAACCATTGAGGCACGTAAACCATTAGAAATCCACTGATCTTGCTAAGCAATCTTAATACCCGAAACCGAAAAATTTTGCTTTCAAGAACCGCTTGTGCTATTTTCACAAATACATTGACCATTACAGCTAATGCGCCACCTCTTTCCGTTAGCTCGATTATCTCTAATTTTTCCTTGTGAGCAAATGCCCTCAGACAAGATCCCGTAAATCTGAAATAATCGCAAGGTGATTCATGTACCCCATATAGAAACGGCGCACTAAGAATAATCATGCCCCCATGCTTAGTCACTCTTACTAATTCATGGAGACCTTTAAAGGGATCAGAGAGATGTTCAAGAACTTCAGTGCACAAGACTGTATCAAAGGACTCATCTCGAATCGGAAGTGCTAACGCTGAGGAATAGAAGTCAATTCCTTTAGGATTATACCTGGAGATGGCTTCATCAGTTCTCAAATAGGCTGAAACATATGGTTCAAATAGGGGCTGATAAGGCGACTCTCCACAACCAACGTCTAATAAGTGCCCCTGTGCGTAGTGAGTGACTTTGCTCACCGATCTTAATAACAACTCAGCTGCTAGAGTAGAAGAAGTAGCTATTCTCCTATCTACATGTGCCGTTATACCTGACCCATAGAGCACATATCCTCGCTGCATGGTTTGGTAGCCCAAGATCTTGTAATTCATTTCCAGCTCTTTTCAGGGTCAGCCCAAGTTTGAAAAAGTCACGTTTCAATTCTACTCATTTAAGAAGTCGACTAGCCTGTCCATAACCACATTGATATCATAGGCCAAAGACCTCTTGCGAGCAGCTTCGGACATTCTATTATAAAGGTCACTGTTGGAAAATAACTCCACAATATGTTGAGCAATCTTATCGGCGTCGCCTTTAGCAACAATGAAGCCTTCCCTGCCATGCGTTACAATTTCAGGCATTCCGCCGATATCAGTTACTATACAAGGCATATAATGCGATAATGCCTCTGTCAATACTATCCCAAAAGGTTCCCTGGTGCTCGCTGAGACAAATACCTTAGCTTTCTTATAGTAATTCACAAGCTTGTCATTAGCAACTTGACCAAGAATTCTTACATAATCCTGTAAATTCTTTTTCCTGATGACCTCCTCCATCTCCTCTCTAAGTATCCCTTCCCCAAAAAACATAAATTTAACCTGACCGTTCAAATCATTCACTACTCTGGGCGCTGACTCGAGTAACGTCAGTGGGTCCTTAGAGTGATCCAATCTGCCACAGAACATTATGAGATTTTCTTTATGGCGCTTGCCTTCTTTATAGTCGATTTCCAGACCACAGGGTATTACTTTTATGATATTATCAGGAATTCCTAGGTTAGAGGTGCGCGATTTCATATATTCACTGGCAACTACGATCTTATCAGCCTGTGACAATACATACTTCATAAAACGCTTATAATGTTGCAAGCATTCAATTACTTCTGCCCCGTGGATATGCATAACCAATTCTGACTTCGGTATTAATCTTTTCAAGTAAGCCGCAAATAAACCCCTAAATGTAGGGCAGTAACTGGAATAAATGGTGCTGCCATTATCGGTCCATCCCTCGTGCTTCAAGATATGTGCTACTTGTTTCGCCTGCGCCAGCATTGCTAATATCTGATAAGCATTACTAATAGACATTGGGACAAATCTAAGGGCTCCAAGAAAGAGGTGGGTATTAGAAATTGCTGTGAAAACAACTTTTGCGAGTTGCCCCCCTTTTCTGACTTTCTTAAAGGGTAACTGAGGAATATCTCTCGACAACTCACCATACCATGGAACAACAAGAAATTCGATTTTTCGCCTAGTAAAGTAATTAAGCACTCGTTTGTTCCACATACTAACCCCCCCATACGGGGGCGGGAAGCCGCCAATAAAGATTACCTTCTTTTGTAGTATCCTGCTCATAATGTGAAGTTATTCTCAAATGTTGTGGTTGCTACTGCTGAAGGCGTTTGTTCTGCGAAGAAAATCTGGCTTTGTTAATTTGAAGGGATAGCCCGAGTAGTCCCCAGCGTAGCCCTCGCTTTTGTTTGCCTCCAGCCACTTCAGACATTCATAAGCTTTCCGAAGATAAGCCTCTTCTTTGAGATGCTCATATAGCTTCAGGTAGGCAGAGGCAAAAAGCCCCATTGCTTTGGCATTTGTCTCCTTCTTAACTCTGAGTAGCCTTCTAGAAGCTCGGGGAAAAACCTCGATGCTTAATAATAGACCTCCTCTTATTAATCGGGAAGCTCGATTCTGGTTTCGATTGCAACTTAGCTTTAGAACCCAAGGATGTCCCTTAATATCATACGGGTCATATCCCGCCCAGCCATTTATTGTTATCCAACCATCAAGCCGGGTAATAGACTGCATAATCTCTTCGGTAATATTAGCTTTTATTTTAATAGCCATCGCAGAATACACGCTTATTTGATGATCTTCTGTAAATCTTGATACAAGCTAACTAATTTCTCCGCTTCGGCTTCCCAATTATACTTCTGGCCTACAGCTTTTTTACCTGCTTCACCTAACTTGGTTGCCAGTTCGTTATCTCGATAAATCCTTATCACCGCCTCAGCGAGAGCCTCAGCATCTCCTGAGGAGTAAACTAAACCTGCTCCGGTTTCCTTGACAATGCGTTCTAAAGGTTTTGCTGTGGAGACCACTACTGGTTTTCCCATGGCCATAGCTTGGAAGATTTTGTGTGGGATAGTGCTGTCAGTATGCCCAGAGGCAATATGAGGGATGAGGCAAACGTCACTGGCGCTGATATAAGAGGGGACCAACTCAAAAGGCTGCCAGCCGGTGAACTCCACTGCCTGCTCCACACTCTCTCTTCCTGCCAGCTCTTTTAATGCCGCTTCATTTGACCCGGAGCCTACTAGAAGAAGGCGCGCATTCGGGACTTGATGCAATACTCTAGGCATTGCTGAAATTGCAGTCTGTATTCCTCGGTGGGGACCGAAACCTCCAACATACGAAATAACAAAATAAGGCTCATATTTTTCGATAATTTGTTTATCAATGGGGATAGAGTAAAAATAATCCAAGTCCTCCAGATTCATCACTACCTTGATTTTTTCTGGCGGGAGTTTGCAGTCCTTTATGTAATGCTGCCTAGCTTCATCCACTACTGTAATCACTGCGTCTGCTTGGTGGATGCAAAAGCTCTCCAGTCGTTTCCAGCGCCATGGCGGGCTAATAAGATTAAGAATTTTGGCCTTCCTGCTTCGCCCCCAGACTTTTATCGCCTCGGGATAATTTTCATGCAAATCGGCGATGAGCGGAAGATTGAATTTCCGAGCTACATTTAACCCAGTGCGCACCAGTGGCAGGTCGTGAACATGAATAGCGTCCACCCTATACTGTTTGACAGCATCTTCCAGAGCTTTCTTCCAGAGAGGATGGATAAAAAATACATGCAAGCAAAAAAAATTCCATGCCCTTCTACGGAAATTTTGGGGCAATTTCTTACGAATCACTTTTATACCCTCTACTGTTTCCTCGTTTGGCATATCACCTTTGCTTGCCGAAAGAAGAAATACCTCATGCCCAGCTTTGAGGAGCGACCGAGCTTCTTTCTCTACCCGAATATCGGGAGGGAAAAATCGGTCAAGGAGCATCAGAATCCTCAAGTTCCCTCTCCTTTAGCTAATACCTTTATAATCCTCTCGGCTGTCTTGCCGTCCCAGAGCTCAGGACAATTTCCCGTTTTGCCTTTGCCATCGAGTATCTTGAAAGCCTCCTCAACGATTTTTTCAGTGTGGTTCCATACTAGAATGTTTGTGCCTCTGGTCAGGGTTATCGGTCTTTCGGTGGTATTCCTCAGAGTGAGACAGGGAATGCTTAGCACGGTAGTTTCCTCCTGAATTCCACCGGAATCAGTCATCACAAATTTGGCATTCATTTCAAGATTGACGAAGTCGAGATAGCCGAGTGGCTCAATCAGAAGGATTCGCCTATCTTCAAGAATCTGGCTAAATTCAAACTTGGCGATGTTTTTCCTAGTTCGGGGGTGAGCTGGAAAAACAACGGGAAGCCTTCGGGTGATTTCTCGTAGAGCTTCGATAATTCTGAGCAGGCTGTCTTTTTCATCTACGTTGGTGGGGCGATGTAGAGTTACCAATGCATAGCCCTTTTCAGCTAACTTTAACTGAGAGAGGATTTGAGATTGCTCAGCCCTGGCTTTATTGCAAAGCAGGCTGTCTACCATCACATTGCCAACAAAGAATATCTTCTCCTGAGGTATGCCTTCCTTCTTTAGGTTCTCATCAGCATCAGGGGAAGGAGTGAAAAGGTAATCGGAGATAGCGTCGGTAAGAAGTCTGTTTATCTCCTCAGGCATGGTTCTATCATAAGACCGCAGCCCAGCCTCAACATGAGCTACAGGGATGCAAAGCTTCACCGCAGCCAAGGCAGCAGCCAGGGTAGAATTGACATCTCCCACCACTATGACTAAATGAGGTCTTTCCTTGAAAAGCACCTTTTCCAATTCGATCATTATTTTGCCAGTCTGCTCGGCATGGGTTCCTGAGTCGACGCCAAGATAGATATCAGGTTGAGGAAGCTCCAGGTCCTTGAAGAATATCTGGGACATTTCATAGTCATAGTGCTGGCCGGTGTGAACAAGTGTCGGTTCTATATGAGTTGAGCGCGTAGAGGCATTGTGCTTGTTTATGGCCCTAATAATAGGTGCAACCTTCATAAAGTTTGGCCTGGCTCCAACAACAAGAACTATTTTCATGATCATGCTCTAGCGATTTACGAACCTTTTAATCTCGCTTGCTACCTCCTCGACCTGCTCCTCACTGAGTTCAGGGTACATGGGCAGGGTAAGCACCTGCTCCTGTGCCTGCTTGCTTTGCGGGAAGTCGCCCGATTTATGTTTGAGATATTTATAGACTTCCTGAAGATGGAGAGACAGTGGATAGTAGACCATAGTCTGGATGCCTTTAGATTCCAGGTGTTTGCGCAGTTCGTCGCGGCTCAGGCGGGAACCCTTGATGTGGACAGTGTAGTAGTTGCATGAAGATTTACAATTTTTTTCAAAATACGGAGGCTCGATGCCATCCACCTGGCTTAGCAGCCGAGTATAGAGCGCTCCTTTGCTGCGACGCAGCTCGTTCCAGCGGTCGAGGTGCTTGAGCTTCACTCTCAAGATGGCAGCCTGCAGGGCGTCGAGGCGACTATTGAAGCCGTGCATGACGTGCTGGTAAGTTGTTTTGGAGCCATGAACCCTGAGAATCCTCACCGTCTCGGCAATCTTAGGGTCGTTGGTGACCACCATGCCGCCATCGCCATAGGCGCCCAAGTTCTTGGCAGGGAAGAAGCTGAGGCAGCCGGCATCACCGAAGGAGCCGACTTTCTTTCCTTTGTATTCAGCGCCGAGTGCCTGAGCACAGTCCTCAATTACTTTCAGGTTATACTTCCTGGCTATATGGAGTATGCGCTCCATAGCGGCTGGTTGACCGTAGAGGTGGACGGGGAGTATCGCTTTGGTTTTCTTACTGATTTTGTATTCGATTTGAGCTGGGTCTACGTTATAGGTTTTCGGGTCAATGTCCACGAACACCGGTTTAGCACCGCATTTGGCTATAGACTCAGCAGTGGCAATAAAGGTGAAAGGAGTGGTGATGACCTCATCACCAGCCTTTATGCCACAGGCAAGCAGGGCGAGGTGCAAAGCATCGGTGCCCGAGGCAACACCCACAGCATATTTTGTTCCACAGTAGGCTGCCATCTCGTCCTCGAAGGCCTTGACCTCAGAACCCAGGATGAACTGCCCACTTCGCACTATCCTATCAATGGCAGCGTCAAGCTCATCTTTAATCGAGTCATATTGAGCCTTTAAATCAACAAGAGGAATAGTCATGCCCCAGCCCGTTCCACTCTAGCGTTTCCTTTAACTCCCTCCCTGAAGTATTCCTTGCCGCATTGAGAACATTTTGTTCTTTCATTTTTCTTAAAATCCAGCTTCGTTCCGCACTCGCAGACCCATCCTTCAATGCGTGCTGGATTGCCAAATATCATGGCATAATTGGGAACGTCTTTTGTAACCACCGAGCCTGCGCCGATGAGGGCATATTGGCCTATGGTATTGCCACAGACGATAGTTGCGTTTGCGCCGATGGTAGCGCCCTTTCCGACCATCGTGGGTGTGTATTTTCCCCCTTGAGATATGTGGCTTCGAGGGCTCCTGGTATTGGTAAACACACAGGAGGGGCCACAGAATACGTCGTCTTCTAAGGTCACCCCGTCGTAAACTGACACGTTGTTTTGAATCTTGACATTGTTGCCGATGTTCACGTTTTCACCAATGAATACATTCTGCCCCATGATACAGTTCTTGCCTATGTTTACATGCGGCATTATGTGACAGAAGTGCCAAATCCTGGTGCCTTCACCGATGCCAGATGGCGCTTCTACAATGCTGGTAGGATGAACAAAGAAGCTGGCTTCAGTAGAGGCTAAGAGGATGTTCTCAAACCTGCCCTGAAGCGACTTCTGGCAGGCGTCGAGAACCCGCAACACTTTCAACCCACTTTCCCCATCCGTTTTGGGCTTGCTCCGCGTTTCCATGCACTTTAAGAAATGCTGGCATTCTAGCTTCAATGGCTCCGCCATATCGAGTTTTACGGGAGTAGCCTCCTGCTTACGAGGCATGGGCACGCGGTCAATCCACTCTATCCCGTGCTCGTATAGTAACAGTTTGTTCTGCGGCGCCACATCATCAAACACCGCCATCTTCTTGTCACCTACCACAACTAGCTTCTGCTCTTTGTACGGGTGAAGCCAGCTGACAAAGATGTGAGCCCTGACCCCGCTGGCAAAGCTCATGGTGGTTACAGTAATATCGGCTATATTTTGATGCAGATAGCAGCCGCCGTGGGCGGAGACCTCCAAAGGTAATTCATTGAGCAAAAGCAGAACGACCGATATATCATGTGGGGCAAAGCTCCAAAGAATGTTCTCCTCGGTCCTGAACTTGCCCAGGTTGAGCCTGCTGGAGTAGATGTAGTCTATTTTTCCCAGCTCGCCGTCGTCTACCATCTGTTTGAGTTTGATGACCCCGGGGTGGTATTCCAGCACGTGACCCACCATCAGGACTTTCCGCTTCTCTTCAGCTAGCTTTACCAGCTCTTCACCCTCTTTAACTGTGAGAGACAATGGCTTTTCCACGAAGACGTCTTTGCTGGCCTGCAGTGTTTGCTTTGCCATGGAATAATGAAGTGCTGCGGGGGACGATATGATAACTCCCTCTATTTCTTTATTGGCTAATACCTTCTCAAAGCTGGTTTCAGTATTGACATCGGGGTAAAGTGCCGCAAGCTTGCTCAGAACCTCGGAATTGCTGTCACAAATAGTATGGAGTGCGCCGAGTTCGGCGAAATTGCGAACCAGGTTCTTACCCCAGTATCCACAGCCAGCAACAGCGATATTGCTGTTCACCTTGCCTGCTCTGTCCACTTTGCCCAAATCTGTTTCCATTGTTTGTGGGGCATAGCGTAAAACCCGCTCACTATCTCATCATCTTTCACATCGTAGGCAACCACGGCATTGAGCAGCACTTTTGCTCTATTCCCAATGCTTAAGCCATTCGAGATAGCGGCCCCTATTCCAATCCAAGCATCTTCGCCTATCTTAGTACTCCCCCCAATGCAACTCTGAGCAATAATAACAGTTCTTGGTCCAATCTTGACATTGTGGGCAACATGAACAAGATTATCAATTTTAACGTCATCTGAAATGATAGTTGCATCCCCCTCAAAGGTGGCTCGGTCAATTGCAGTATTGGCACCAATTTCAACCCTATCTCCTACCATTACCACTCCTACATGGAGCATCTTTCTCACTATCTTCTGCTCAACAAACTGCTCATATCGGAAACCATCAGCTCCTATTACAGCCCCGGCATCGATGATACAGTCATTCCCTATCCGGCAGCCCTGATAAATACAGCCCCCTGGGTAGATGAGTGTGCCACTGCCGAGGGCCACGTTATCAAGGATGCTAACATTGTGCATTATTTTCGTATTATCTCCGATGACCACATTTTTCCCGATGCATACGTACTCTCCGATGTAGACATGGCGACCAATTTTGGCGCTCTTATCTATGTTTGCCGTTGCGGCTATTCCTTCGTACCTCATGATAATTTCGCCGCCGTAGAAGAAGTCCTGTACATCCATTATTGAGTTCAATATATCTTTTACAATAATGTAAGTGTTCTGCGGGTGCTCTTCACAAAGGTCAGCCAAGCTTTCAGGGATAAGCACCACAGCATTTTGCAACTTAGCCAGTAACTCGCCATATTTTGTTTTTCTTATAAAGGTGACCTTATTTTCAGCGTAATTCTCTACGGCACAGGTTCCGCATAGCCTCAATTCCTTATCGAAATTGCCGGCTATTGTGCCGTTTAGTCTATTAGCCAGCTCCGTAATGCCTATTTCCCTGGTCATGTCTTCTGCCTCATTTGTAACCTCAAAGGTTTTAGCTATCCGCAATAGCCCCTGATTGCCTGGCTTTATTCCATACCTGGCAATTCTCGGAGATATACTGCTCGGAGCGGTGGACAATTCTTTGCACAAGTTCAACAAGGCTCTCATAAGGGGTCATTGGTATCGCCGTCCACCATATCGGGTGTATCGCGATATGCAGGTTTTTCTTTTTTTTGAAAGCTTCTGAATTAAGAGGATTACCTCTTGCCCAGTTGCCTCTTGAATCTGAGAAATACTCAAACCCCTCCAGGAACACTCTTTCATATGAGTTGGGCAGTCTCTCCAACTCCACCCCACTGAGTTCCAGGCGGCCGGGGCGATGGAAGCTGACAGCATCAACAGGACATTGAAAGAATCGTTCCAGTAACTCACATTCTTTCAAAATATAAGTATTAAGCTTATCGACGGTGATATCTTGATACAGAGCACAATCGAAGTGGAGCCCGAAGTGATGACCGGTGTCCAGTATTTGCTTTACCTGCTCCGCGGCGGTGCCGTCAAAGACATTATAAAGAGGGCAACGAATCAAGAAAAAATAGGTGGAGTGAATTCCGAGTTCCTTTTCCAGTAAAGACAATCTGAGGGCAGCTTCCAAGTCCATATCTATGTCATGCCTCATAATCAAGAGAGGGCTATCCGTCCCCTGGTTTCTTTTACCTTCCGAAAAAGTGACAAACTGGTAAACCTCACGCAGACGAGAGACAAACTCCGCGTAGTAGTCGTAAGTAAATTCTTGTCTTGGGCTCTCTAACATTGATACCCACTTTTCGAAAATGATGGCTCCATGTCTTCAGAACCTTTCATGAGCTATCATAATGCAGACTTATTACCAGTGTCAAAAGCCGTGTGGGTTGAAATCTTCGTTTATTCCCCTAACCTGACGATATTATTACCCGCAAGCCATCGGGTAACGCCTCTGGTATCAAATACCAGGCTGGCTTTACTCAAAATATACGGATAGTCATAGTCGCTATGGTCGGTAGCTATCACGACACAATCGGCCGAGGCTAGTTGTTCGTCTGTAAGTTCTACCGACATCAGGTCATTTTCGGAGATTCTAACACTCGCCACATATAGGTCGTTGTAGGATACGTTTGCCCCCTTTTCACGAAGAAGCTGAATTATTTTCAATGCGGGAGACTCTCTGGTATCTTCAACGTCTTTCTTGTAAGCTACGCCAAGGACAAGTATTTTAGCTCCGCTCAAGCTTTTGCCTCTGGTGTTTAAGGCTTCGAGAATGCGAAAAACGACGTGATAAGGCATATGTTCGTTGATTTCAGCGGCGAGCTCGATGAACCTGGTATGGAAATCAAACTCCCGGGCTTTGTTTGCTAGGTAATAGGGGTCGAGCGGGATGCAGTGCCCGCCGATGCCAGGGCCAGGATAAAATGGCATGTAGCCGAAAGGCTTGGTAGAAGCGGCGTCAATAACTTCCCAGACACTTAAACCCATCTTCTCACAAAGATTGGCAAGCTCATTGACCAGGGCGATGTTCACGCTGCGGAAGACGTTCTCAAAGACCTTGGTCATCTCAGCCACCTCAGGACTTGAGACCGGGACAACTCTTTCTACGATTTGACTATACAAGAGCGTAGCGAGCTTTGTGGATTTGGGATCTATGCCGCCGACGATTTTAGGAGTGTTTCTAACGTTATGGTCTTTGCTGCCCGGGTCGACGCGCTCTGGCGAATAAGCCAGGTAGAAGTCAATGCCGCATCGAAGCCCCGATGACTCTAAATTGGGCAGTACTACCTGTTTGGTAGTGCCGGGGTAGGTGGTGCTTTCTAAGACCACAAGTTGTCCGGGCTGGAGATATTTTGATATCTCCCTGGATTCGTGAATCACGTAAGAAAGGTCGGGGTCCTTCGTCACGGTCAGCGGAGTGGGAACACAGACACATATGGCATCTACCTCGCCAAGGCGACTCTGGTCTGTGGTTGCCTCCAAGAGTTTCCTTGTCACTACCGAGGAGAGACTGTCACTGGAAACATCGGCGATATAAGAATTACCCTGATTAACCAGGTCGGCTCTTTTTTGCTGGGTATCAAATCCCAGCACTTTGAAGCGTGCCATGGCAAAGGCGACAGCCAAGGGAAGTCCTACGTAGCCAAGTCCAACAATACCTATTGTAGCCGACTTGTCCCTGAGTTTTTCTTCCAGTCGTAACAAAGTCACCTCTCCTTCATACCCCGCAACTTCAAGTTTAGCATAATACAAAAGCTTGTAACATCTGAATTCCAATAAAATGGGGGCAACTCTATTCTTCTCTGCGCCCCGTCAGTGCGAGATTAAGGAAATCAGCCGAAGCAATCCCGGGGATTGCCGCGCTTCGCTCGCAATGACAAAAGAGGAGAGGCTCAGAATGACAAGAGGGCTCAATAAGCAGTCTTATGTTTTCCCGCCTCCCTGTGGAGAGATCATCAAGGATTATTACCTTAATGAGAACAGACACAAACTCTCTAGTTATTTTTTTGGTGGCATAACCAGAGCCTCACCAGTGAGGACCGTTTCACTTCTCTGGTTGATACAAACTGTCTCCAGGCGAAGCCTATTCTTTTCCTGTAAATATTCTAGTACCTTAAGACGGTAAGTAACTTCGTCACCAATAAAGACTGGCTTCAGGAACTTGAGAGTCTGGGCGAGATAGATCGTGCCTGCGCCTGGGAAACGGGTCCCCACAATTCCCGAAATGAGTCCTGCATGGAGCATACCGTGTACCACCCGTGTCTTGAAAATCGTTCCCTTGGCATAGTCCTCATCCATATGGATAGGATTATAGTCACCAGTGGCTCGGGCAAAATGCTCAACCATCTCTTCAGTAATAGTGATTCTAATTTCGTAGGTTTTACCGACCCCTAATTGTTCTGGATTCACCCTTTTCTCCATAATATCAACTCGTGATACCTTGTACCGACGCTTGAGCAGTTCCGCAACTAGATGAGAGCCCACAAATCCCACCCCACCGGTAATGATTGCTGTGTTTTTACTCAGGATTCCTCTGGGCCGAGGTATTTAAAAATTTTCACAGTTGCTGTGGTTGTTGTGGCATCGGGATCGGGATATACGCGCTCATAGCTGTTCAACTCTTCAAGAGGCACGGGGCTACTAAAGGAATCCACACCCACTATTCTATAGTTCCCAGACGTCTGGCTTGCGACATAAGCTTGAGCATCTTCATAGCTGGAGAAAGGTTGCCAACTGGTGATTTCCTTATACTTCTCTCCTTCATATTCCTTCTCTTCGTAAGACATGACTATCGATTCCGTGGGAGTCACGGCTTTGCCGTCAAAGTTATAAAGCCTGACCACAATGGAGTTGTAATAGGCGGGGTAGAATAAATACGCCCATTGCTGTTCCGTCGGTACGTAATAAACTTCGTAAAACTCATTCAAGCTTTTTTCAGCCCACTCCACCATGGCATAGAACTTTGTAATTGGCATTGCATAGTCAATCACCACATATTTCAAACCTAACTCATCGGCTAACTTATTGGCTGAGCTTTCATTCTGGGCGGTGAAGAACTGGCCAGCTTGGACAGCCCCAGCCTGACCAGGATTGGCATTGGGTATGCGATGGGAAATTTGCATTATGAAGTAGCCATAGTCCCACCAGGACATCACGCCGTAGGCACTTTCGGGATATTCAAACTCATCCCGTGGCGGGTATAGCTCATAATAGAAATCAGGGTCACCAAAAGGTTCGGGGCTGTTATCCTTTAGCCATAGAAGCGAGCTATACCACCCCTCGTTCATCATATAATTTGGCTGCTCGGCAAGTGTTTCCGTTTTGCCGATATTGGGGAAAAAGACCAGGAAAAAGATGATTATCCCGACAATGATGACACTTACCCAGGCGCCTCTGGGCTGCATAAATGTTTTTGGCCTCGCTTTCTCCCTGGTTTTCTTTTCTCTCTTCTTGAATTTTTTAACTGCTCCCACTACTTCTTTAGACTTAGCCAGCAATTTACTTAAGCCAGCAATGTCCAGCATTTTCCAGGAGAAATATCCTGTGAGCAAGGCAGCATTTATGGCATAGTAGTAACCGAAGCGGCGCTGCCCCAGGACTGCTATTAACATTATCATGCTCCATACCAGGAACAAGGTTTTGTCGGCACTTCTTTCCTTAACAACGACATAAGCAAGTATGGCAAAGGAAATAAATGAGATGAAGAAGGAGGTGGTGAAGTTGCCCCAGGCTGTCTGGAAACCGAATGTACCGCCGGGAAAAAGAAGAGGTTCCACTTCCATGATAGTCAGCCTGGCACCGGCCGGGGTGAAGATGCTGAATTTGCCAAGCATGGACTGCAACAGGGAGGGATCAATGGCATGAAAAACAGCAAGACCAATTCCAGCCAGTCCCAGCAAGATCAAAGGATAGTAAACAGGCTTCAAAGTCCTGCCTGCCATGAGTCGTGAGATAATACTTAAGACTATGGGTGCCACTATGGCAAACAGCAGAGATACAAGAGAAATGGTATCCAGGCCGCCCTTGACCAATATGGGAAGAAGCATGAGGAAGGCAATAAGGAAAAGAGGAGTGCCGACAATACACAGATAGTCGCTCGATTTATGCCTTAAATGGTCCACGATGAACTGAATCACCAGGTAAGCAAATATAATAAAGATGAACAGCAGTCCACCTTGCCAGGAAAGGAGATAAATACCCAGGAAGACGCCAGCGAGCAGGGTATAGACGAGAGGCTTGGTGATAGTTGACCAGTCTCTACTTAGAAAGTGGCCGAAGGAAATCTCTCTTTCTCGAGCCCGCTTAATGGCCATTATTAGAAAGAGTATGCACACAGTGCTAAACAAAACCTCAGCTACATGGTGGTCGGTAAAGCCAAGCAGGGAACGATGCAGAAATTCGCCAGGCAAGATGACAACCAGGGCGGCTGCAATGACGCCCACCCAGCGGTTAAACAGTTCCTTGCCGATAAAGTACACCGGAATGATTGTCAGAGTGCCCAGAATAGCGGGCATGTAAGCACTCACCGATTCCATGGTATGCAGAGTTGGTGTCCCCAAGCTAATAAGCCGAATTATGCCAGCGATAAGCCAGGCGAAGAATGGCCGAGCAAGTCCACCAGCACCACCGGGGTAGAGTATGTAGGGGTCAAAGGAATTGAAGTGGGGAAAGTTATGGACCAGATTTTCTATGTTGCGCATGTAATAATAGGCATCAGTCTCTCGGAACCAGACCCAGTCATTGACAAAAACTTGGTCATAAGGCAGGGCTATGCGTATGTACAATGAGATGCCACAGAGGGCTGCCAGAATTATGCCCACTATAACTATGGGGGGAAGTCTTCGTTTTTGCTCTGGACTTTGCTCGCTCACTTAAAATTCCCGCAAAGAAAATATCTTGCCAGCCTGAACATCTTCTCCATTATAAACTTACAGCACCGGATATTACAATACACTGCGGCCCGGCAGCTCCTTGAGGCAACGGTTGTTTAGTAACATCCTTTTGTCATTCTGAGCCCCTCCTCTTTTGTC
Organism: Dehalococcoidia bacterium; assembly: GCA_049678605.1. Lineage (GTDB taxonomy): Bacteria > Chloroflexota > Dehalococcoidia > GIF9 > AB-539-J10 > RBG-13-51-36. Next base: position 18,620 of record JBAUEM010000094.1, on the reverse strand, counting down.
ATTGCGAGCGAAGCGCGGCAATCTCCGAGATTGCTTCGGCTGACTTCGTCAGCCTCGCAACGACCAGGGCGAGTGTCATTCTGAGCCCCGACAAGTCGGGGCGAAGAATCTTGTGCAGCTCAGGACAGGCTCCGTTAAGAATCGGTCAGATAACTCAGGATGGCGTCCAGAGATTCTTCGTCGTCCCGATGAATCGGGACTCCTCAGAATGACATTGCTAAACGCTCTCGCTGAGACAGCCTGTTGAACCAGAAGCCAGATTTAATCTATAATTGCACAATGCGAACTTATCGCGCTGTCAATCTAAATGTCCTGTGGTTTTTAATAGCTCTAAATGTCTTAATCTTCATAATCACTCTGGCAAGGCCAGAAACAATCTACTTTCTGGGTTTGACACCCGCTTTGCTCTCTCAACAACCCTGGACCATCATAAGCAGCATGTTTGTCCACGGCAATTTCCTCCACATATTATTCAATATGATAGGCCTGTATTTTCTGGGGAGCTTCCTCATCCGGGCAGTGGGGGAGAGGAGCTTCCTGGCGGTATTTTTTCTCGGAGGGCTGGCGGGGAACATTCTTTTCGTCCTTCTCGCCCAACCATTTTCAGTAGGGATAGGAGCCTCAGGGGCCATTTATGCCCTTGGTGGAGCCCTGGCGGTAATGGTCCCCAGAGTGCCAGTCCTTATAATTCCCATCCCTGTCCCCATACCACTCTGGGTAGCAATCCTAATCTTCTTCCTCCTCTCTTTCCTTCCCGGGATAGCCTGGCAAGCTCACATTGGAGGTTTGCTGCTGGGGCTCATAGCGGGTCTCATTTTTAGGAGGAGAAGACGAGTCTATTATTTTTGACCCTTTGAACCATCCCAATTAAACTTACAGTCTTTCGCATAATTTCGTATAAAACCCTCTCCCTCGAAGGGAGAGGGTCAGGGTGAGGGTGAATTTCCCCCTCTCTCTAACTCTCTCCCGCCAGGGGAGAGAGAATTATAATGATTTATGCAGTTAACTATAGGGCGAATTTACGGGGTTGATAAAAGATGGAAGTAAAGGAAATTCGCTTGAAAGCCGATGGACTTGAACTCGCCGGCGAGCTTCATATACCGTCACGGGACAAGGGTCATCCCGCCTTGTGCATCTGCCATGGCATTCCCGCTGCTCCCCCTGACCCCACAGACAGGGGCTATACAATGCTAGCGCAGCGCTTTTGCCATGCTGGCTTCGCCACCCTAATCTTTAACTTCCGGGGGGCTGGAAGGAGCGCAGGGAACCTAGACATCCTGGGCTGGAGTCGAGATTTACAAGCCGCTCTCGATTTCCTGTATAGCCTGGAGGAGGTAGATAAAACTCGCTTTTGCTTACTGGGATTTAGCGGAGGAGCAGCGGTTTCCGTTTATACCGCCGCCCATGACCCCAGAGTATCTTCAGTGGTAACCTGTGCCTGCCCTGCGGATTTTCGCTCTCTCTCTCAAAGAGAAACACCTCTTGACACCATCCAACGGTTTCGCCAAATCGGGTCAATCAGGGATAAAGATTTTCCACCCTCAATAGAAGAATGGAAAAAAGGATTTGAAACCGTCTCTCCAATCAAGTGGATCGATAAAATTTCTCCCCGTCCCCTGCTTTTGGTTCATGGAGATGCCGACGAATTAATACCCCTGGAGCACGCACATACGCTCTACCAGAAAGCTAAAGAGCCCAAAGAGTTAAAAATAATACCTGGTGCCAGGCACAAAATGCGCCTGGAAAAGGCAGCGATGACCTTTGTTTTGGATTGGCTAAAGGCGAGGTGCTAAGGGAACAAAATCCCAAGCACTAAATCCTAAACTCTAAACAATGTCAAAGCACTAATAACCAAAATTCCGTGAAGGAAGGGATTCCTTCACGCCTCGGTGCTGGGCCATTATGTCGGAGGGATAGTTGGCTTAATTATTGCTGGCATTTGGTGCTTCGCTGGCGGCCTTTGCTTTATATTCATCCCTGCCTTTAGAAAGCTAGCACAAAAATAGGCACAGCAAAATTCGTTATAATTCCTCTTTCAAGAAAGTATATGTTCTTTGGCCTTTTCTCGACAGCCTGAACAATCGGCTATTTGTTATCTCAGACACTATTTCATTTTCCTTCATATGGTGGTCACCGAAGGATAGGATTCCATCTGGTTTCAATACTCGATGTAACTCCTTTAGTACCACGTCTGGGTAACTCAAGTGGTGAAAGGCATCGTACAACAGAACGGCATCTAAGGTATTATCCGGCAACCCGGTTTGGCAACCGGAAAGAATGGTTTCCACGTTCGCCAGTTGCTTTTTTGAGGCGATATCCTTAACCTTCTGAATTGCCAGTGGATGGATGTCCAGGGCGTAAATTTTCCCTGATTCGCCTACCAGTTCTGCGAGGGGCATTATGTAACTCCCGGGGCCACAGCCAAAATCAAGCACGTGAAATCCCGGTTTTATCCGCACCTCTTCTAAGATATTCTTGCGGGGCAAGCGAAGGTCGCGAAATCTGTAGCCCAAAGACATGAATTTGAAATCAAAATTGGACATTGGTTTATCCATGGTGGCTTATTACTCCTTTTTTAAGAGGCGGTTTCGTATAATGGCCGAGTGTATCTGAAGTTCCGAGCAGATAGTAAGATCACCTACTCTTCACCCCGGTAATTTCGAGTCCCATAAACGTTTTTGCAACTACAGACTCCTTCAAGTTTGACTGATCGAGTATAGAGCGAATCTCGTCGATCGTATAGGATGCATTTATAGATGATACAAAGCTTGGTCTAATCTCTTTAGGTTTAACCATCAATTTCATAAACCCCTTCACAAACGGATTCATGTCCCGGCGCATGTCACTCATGAAGTACTTCGCCCCCGGCTTCAACACACGGTAAACTTCGTCGAAAACCCTTATAGGTTGTGACCATTCATGAAGAGAACCATTGGTGAACACGCCATCAAAAGTGTTATCCTCAAACGGTATCTGGTGGGCATCGCCCTTCACATATTTGACTCTACCTTCAAGTCCATATTCCCTGGCATTTCTCTCAGCAATTTTTGTCATTTCAGGACTGATTTCTACAGCTAGGAGCATTGTACTTTCCGTCTTCTTCAGCCATTCCAGCCCCAGATAACCGGGGCCAGGACCAATCTCTAGTGCTAACCCATATGTTATCCCGGATGTGATAATATGGTCTGTTTCCATCCAACCCTTGTCTCTTAATCCTTGCATCATACTATTGTATGTTCGTACATCAAATTCATCCTGTATCCCTTGATCCGTTTCAACGATTCTTGGCTTTACCATACTATTGCCTCTTTATTATTCTTTGCGCCATTTGTAATTTCGGCTGACCTGTTCATATCCGAACTTCGTTCTATATACCTTCATTCGGCAGGTTGTTGAAATCCACAGGTTTTTCTACTTCGCTCACATAAGCCCTTGGGTAACCAACTCTAGCGGACTCCAGATTCTGCCCATGTTGTAACGGGGGTCAGATTTTTGCTTTGCCAGCCTGCTTTATCAGCCAGTATTCGATGCTGTCAGCCAGGGCCAGCCAGCTGGCTTCGATGATGTTAGTGGAGCTGCCTACCGTCCGCCAGTTTTCCCTGCCGTCGCTGGATTCAATGAGCACCCGGACCTGCGATGCAGTGCCTGCGGTTTCCTCGAGGATGCGCACCTTATAATCAATAAGTTTTACATCAGCCAAGTCAGGATAGAACTGGAGTAAAGCTTTGCGCAGAGCCTGGTCGAGGGCGTCGACCGGGCCATCGCCCTCAGCAGCCGTATGCACTATCCTGTTATCCACCTTGACCTTGATAGTGGCTTCTGACAATGGCTCTTCCTGATTTCCTCTGGTGGGCGGGCGGCGCCGTTTTTCCACCACAATCATGAAATCAACTAGCTTAAAAGGTGGCTGATAGTCGGGCTGAGCCCGGCGGAGTAGAAGGTCGAAGGACGCCTCGGCAACATCATACTGAAAACCCTGATTCTCTAATAACTTAATTTGCTCCAGCACCTTCTCAATCTCTTTACCTTTAGGGACAGGTAGTCCACGCTCTTTAGCCTTAAAGATAATACTTCCCTTCCCTGCCAGCTCGGAAACAACAACATGCGGGTGGTTGCCTACTAGACCCGGGTTTATGTGCTGGTAGCTATCTTCCCATTTTATTAAGCCCGATACGTGAATCCCACCTTTATGAGTGAAGGCATCATCGCCTACATAAGGAAGCCGGTCATAATGAGGCATGTTAGCCAGCTCTGATATATAGCGCGAGACGTCGCTGAGCTTGCTTAGCTGCTCGTCAGTAATACAATCAATGCCCATCTTAAATTTCAAAGTCGGTATGATGGAACAGAGATTGGCGTTGCCACAACGCTCACCATAGCCATTCATGGTTCCTTGAACCTGAATAACCCCCGCTTCCACGGCAGCCAGGGAGTTAGCTACAGCAAGCTCGGCATCATTATGGGTGTGAATACCCAAAGCGACAGGGCTTGCCTTTTGAACAACTTTAATAGCCTCCACTATCTTTTGCGGCAGGGTGCCGCCATTGGTATCGCAAAGAACCACGCATTCCGCACCAGCCTTAGCCGCAGTTACCACCACCTGCAAGGCATATTCAGGATTGCCTTTATATCCATCGAAGAAGTGCTCGGCATCGAAGAAAACCCTGAGCCCTTTTGCTCTGAGATAACTTGTGGAATCTGTAATCATGCTGAGGTTTTCTTCCAGTGTTGTTTCCAGAACCCGGGTTACCTGCTTATCCCAGGCTTTTCCTACAATAGTGACCACCTTGGTTTTGGCTTGAAGCAAGGCCTGGAGATTAAGGTCTTCTTTCGCCCGGCAACTCACGCGTCTGGTGCTGCCAAAAGCAACCAAGGTTGAACGGGTCAAGCGCAAATTCTGTGCTCTAGCAAAGAACTCGGTATCCTTAGGATTAGAACCGGGCCAGCCACCCTCTATGAAGTCAATGCCTAACTCATCCAGCTTCTGGACAATCTTCAGCTTATCCTCGACAGACAAAGAAATCCCCTCCTGCTGGGCACCATCCCTTAGAGTGGTATCATAAAGCTGCACCGTTATCATGGAAAATTCCCTTAACATCTCATTTTTTGAGCAATCAAATCTCCCATCTCCTTTGTTCCCACCCGAATCTTGCCTTCTGACATTATATCGTAAGTTCTATAACCTTGCTCCAGGGCAGCGAGGACAGCATTTTCTATAGTCTGTGCTTCAGTTTCCAGCGCAAAGGAATAGCGCAGCATCATAGCTACGCTCAAAATAGTGGCAATAGGGTTAGCCAGGTTTTGCCCCGCTCGACTGGGAGCGCTGCCATGAATCGGCTCATACATGCCGAAGGTTTTCCCCCTAGGAATTCCTGCTAAACTAGCCGAAGGGAGCATGCCCATAGAGCCAGCCAGCATTGAAGCCTCGTCGGTGAGAATGTCACCAAACATGTTTTCAGTGACTAAGACATCCAATTCAGCAGGACGCTGAATAAACCTCATAGCACAGGCATCAACTAGCATATGCTGAAGCTCAACATCGGGGTAATCGGCGGAAATTTCTATAGCAATCTGCCGCCATAGCCGGGATGACTGGAGAACATTGGCTTTGTCCACCGAAGTTAGCTTCTTACGACGGCTGAGAGCTAACTCAAAGCCGACTCTTAATATGCGCTCAATTTCCATCTCGGAATAAGCCATGGTATCAACAGCCTGCCTTCCCTCCGGAGTTCGCCACTGTTTCTTGGGCTGACCAAAGTAAAGTCCGCCGGTGAGTTCTCTAACCACCACCAAATCAACCCCCTTAACCACCTCCGGCTTGAGGTTAGTAGAATCCACCAGCATAGGGAAAACTTTCACGGGGCGCAAATTAGCAAACAACTCCAGCCCTTTGCGCAAAGCCAGAAGCCCGTCCTCAGGGTGGATTTTGGCTTGAGGGTCATCCCATTTAGAACCGCCAACTGCGCCGAGCAGCACCGCATCACATTGTTTACACATCTTCAAGGTCTCATCACTGAGGGCTGTGCCCAGGGTGTCTATAGCAACGCCACCTATGAGACCATCCTGGAGGTGAAAGCTATGCCCGAATTTCTCACCCACGGTCTGCAAAACCTTTAGCGCCTGGGTTATTACCTCAGGGCCAACACCATCGCCGGGTAAAACCGCTACATCAAATTCCATACTATTTTACCTCTCATTCTCTGCTGCCTATAATGGAAACCGTGCTTGTTATGATGAGTGTTAAGTTCATCACAAAGGCCTCTCCTTTTCACCTAACAAAATAATGTTATCAGCTACCTTATCATATAAATCGCCCAGCGTGAATATGATGATTTGATAATCCGAGGCCAGCGTTTTGAAAAAGTTTAGCGTGTTAGCCAAGCGGACAGAGTCAAAGTTAACAAAGGGGTCATCCAATATCAAAGGCGGCTTTTTATCGCCAAATATCAACTCTGCCAGGGCGAGTCGAAATGCTAGATAGAACTCATCAATTACCCCCCCACTTAATTCCTCGGGCTTAGCCCAGTCCCCTTTCTCATCCGAATATACCCCGAACTCCAAGGCTTCTTTGTTAACTCTTACCTGCTTATACTTGTCATTGGTAAAGACAGCCAAATATCTCTGAATTTCTTTCTCCAAAGCTTCCTCAACTGACGAAAGAATCTCGATCCTGGCCCTAGAGATAAATTCCCTGGCTAATTCATAAACTTTCACCTTTCTCTCTTCATGTTTCAATGCTTCCTGACGGCTTTCCAGTTCCTCTTCCAGCTTAATTTGATTCTCTATATTAAATCTTGCCTGCTCAATGATTATTTCGCAGCGCCTTTTTTGCTTCTCAAGCTCATCTTGCTTTGCCTTTAAACTCTGAACCTTCCTTTCTAGTTCGATGTATTCTTCCGGGCTCAGGCGTGTTTCTATTAAATCCTCGGTAAGTTTCGCTTGCTTACCCTCTAAATCCCTCGCTATTTCTCGTTTTTGCTTTTCCATCTCTTCGACTGTCCTACCTGCCAACATCCCCATTAGTTGATTTTGCAAGTTCCTTTGCTCGTTGAGCCAATAATTAAAATCCCTTTCCTTTTTATTATACTCGTCAATTGTGCTACATCTAGCTTCAGCTAACGTCTTTTTTTCGTCTTCACTAAGTTCACCAAGAGCCTCCTTCATGCTTTGGATACGCTCCTCCCAACCGAAAATTTCAGTTTTATCTCGAGCTAGGAGACTTCTTGCCCACATGCTTGCAGCAAGAAAAGCCATGCCCAAAATTATTAAACTCAAGAGATAAAGAGGACCAATTAGAGTTCCAACTATGCCACCTATGGATATTATTGCTGCAATGGCTACGCTCCTTCTCAAACTGAGAAATCTAAGGGATTTTCTTCTGTCCAACCTTCCTTTCGCTTCAGTTACCTCCCTTTGTAGCTTGTCTAGGCTATTCTCAATGTCCTTACGCCTAATTTGGATCGCGTTCAAACTTCGTCTAAATTCCGAGACGCATTGTTCGCCTTCTAATCCTTCAATAGAACCAAGTGCTCGCTTTGCTTTCTCAGATTCTGCTGACAGCATATTTATTCTGTCAAGCAGCTTGCCTACCTCATCATATTTTTGTTTGAGATTTTCTATAGATGCCTCGATCTCTTTACGCTGTTTATTTTTCTCCAACCAGACCCGGCACTTTTCGTATTCTTCCTTGACCTGAGCCAGTTGCTTGTTCACCTCCACTAGCTCGATTTTCTGCGCTTCAACTTTGGAGACCTCATCCCTAACCTCATTATATCTCCGTGAAATATCTTGTAGTTCGTTTTTGAGGCTTGCCAGGATGCCTGGGTTTTTTGCTAGTTTATCCAGCCCCCTCTTCGTTTCAGCGATTTTGCTATCCAACTTCTGTATCACTTGCGAGGCAAGGGTGCTTTCTTTACCCCCACTCACAATTTCCTCTAAGCTCTCGTTAATTTCCTTCTTACCTGATGAGATTTCACTTACCTGGGCTTGACGAATACAAGAAGAACATAAGAAGAGGTTGTCAGAATTGGTTCCCAGTAGCTCAGCCAATTTCTTTGCGATTTCCTTGAAGGTGTCCAGCTCTTCTAGTGTATTATAGTCAATAAGCCTGACGGTTCCTTTGTCAAAATCCTTCTCTAGCAAATATCTATTCTCGTTATTCTCAAATTCAAGGCTAGTTCGACACTGCTTAGTTGAGCCCCAGGAAACATAATCCTTAAGCTCCTTCGCAGTGCTTTTAGGATTATGGAAAAGGGCAGCAACGATACCATCAAGTAAAGTGGACTTCCCCATTTCATTTAGCGGACCTTTGACCACATTTATCCCAGGGCTGAACTGAGCTTGAAAATCAACAAGTCTTTTGAAGTTTTTGAGCTCAATCCTTTTCAACCACATTATAAGACTTCCTTCCCGTCCAGAAGAGCTATGCCATACTGACGGGCATTTTCAGCAATGTCTTTCTCTTCCCCCTCCGAGCTCTCGATTTGCCTCTCCATTAGCTTAATAAATCTATTCCTAATCAACCGCTCTTCATCCTCCGTGACCTCTCCTGACTTCGGATGAGATTTATCCATAACACTAAGATGAAAAAATTTCTCCCCCAATTCAGCCAATTCCTCAGGATTTACTATGAGTTCGGCATCGCGAAGCCCCTTAAGAGTGGCTTTTCTTACCAGATTCTGATTTGCCCCCTCGGAGATTCTCACTTTTAGCTTCGCCAGGTCTTGTATTTCACTCATGTCTATCTCTACTTCATCATAATCACGAAGCCCAACCATTTTGGGTTCAACTTTAACCTCACCTGAGTCCGAAAGGCTAACTAAAAGCACAGCACCCCTTTCTCTTTGGTCAGGTATCCACTCCGGCGGGCCGGAATACCAGGCTGGAGGCTTCTCTGAGCAGTTATAGACCCGGTGCCAGTGCCCCAGCGCCAGATAATCCATGCCACTGGCTTTAACTTCCTCAAGCCTGAAGACATGGTCATCCTCCGCTATCTTCTCTGGGATATAGAACGACCCGTGAGCCATAGCGATATGAAACTTACTTGAGGTCGAAGGCTTGAGCCCTTCCAGTGGGCTTATGTAGGACCTATTACTTAGATTTGGCTTCCCATATACCGTTAAATTGAGCTCGGGATACTCCTTGTAGGATATATTTTCATCAGCAAAAATCTTTAGATTAGAGCATTTTCCTTCAAAGTCAACTTTTCTGTAAATTGACGAGGAATCAAGAGAATCATGCGTGCCAGGGATAAGGCAGACCGGAATATTATTCTGATTGAGCAAATTAAATTGCTCTATTACCAAATCTATATTTCTTTGTGGTTGCTGGTTAGCATCGAATAGATCTCCGGCAATTAAAACGATGTTCACCCTTTCATCTATTGCAGCGTCTACGATGTTTTTGAATGTAGTTCTCAACTGCTCTCGTTGAGAGGCACCTCTATTTCCTAGACCCGAGAACTTCGCCCCTAGGTGAATATCGGCAGTGTGCAAAATTTTGAGCATGACAAATGCCCCTTTGCAAGGAGCGTTGTTAAATTTCTTAAACCGGCGTTCTCATTGAGATTGCTTCGCTTTGCTCGCAATGACTTTCTTAGCCACGAACCTTGGGGAGCAGCAGAATACCTACAGCGACCGCAGTTGCTATAACGGAGACCAAATACATTCCTGCCCCGGCAGCTAGACCTATAGCGGCAGTTATCCAGATGGTAGCTGCGGTGGTTAGCCCTGCCACCTCTTTTTCACGCTGGCCACGGAGAATAACGCCAGCGCCGATAAAACCAATTCCAACTACTACTCCAGCGGCAACTCGAGAGATGTCAACCACTGCACCACTAAACCCGTATATAGATACCAAGGTGAAAAGGGCTGCCCCGGAGCTAACTAATACATGCGTGCGCACTCCCGCTGCCTTGCCTGCCCGCTCCCTCTGATAACCAATGCCTGCTCCCAAGGCAACAGCCAATAAAAACCTCAATGTCATTTCTAGCCAAGGACTCAACTAAAGTTCTCCTTTCTTGCCTGCTTTGCTGGCCAAAAGCCGGTTTAGGGCATTCATGTACGCCTTGGCACTGGCAACAATGATGTCAGTGGAAGCACCACGCCCGGTATAGGTTACACCCTCGCTCTCTATCCGTATCAAAACTTCCCCGATGGCATCAATCCCCTCACTAACCGATTTAACGGCGAACTCCGTGAGTCTATTAGGTATCCCAACTATGCGGTTGATAGCTTTATATACGGCATCCACAGGACCCGTGCCTAAGGCAGCGTCGGCCAAACTCTGACCATCTGGACCGATAAGTCTAACTGTTGCCGTAGGGAGGCTATGGTCACCACAGGAAACTTCAACATGGTCAAGATGGTACACCTCGGTAACAGTGCGTAATTCCTCGGCTATCAGAGATTCAATATCCCGGTCTGTGATTTCCTTTTTCTTATCCGCTAACTTCTTGAAGCCCTGAAAGGCACGGTCTAAGGCTTCTTCACTTAAAGTGTAGCCAAGCTCGGATAGTCTCTCCTTGAAGGCATGTCTACCACTCACCTTACTCAGCACCAGGGCACTCGAAGGGATGCCCACCGATCTGGGGTCCATAATTTCGTAAGTGATAGACTTTTTGAGCACGCCATCTTGATGGATACCTGACTGATGGCGGAAGGCATTCGCTCCAATGATAGCTTTGTTAGGCTGGACGGGAAAACCAGTCATCTCGCTAACCAGACGACTTGTCCGGTAAATTTGAGTCGTATCAATATTGGTGGTGAGATTAAAGAAATCCTGGCGAGTTTTTAGAGCCATGACAATCTCTTCTAGAGAAGCGTTGCCCGCTCTCTCACCGATGCCGTTAATGGTACATTCAACCTGCCGCGCACCTACCCTTATTGCCTCGAGACTATTAGCCACAGCCAACCCCAGGTCATCATGACAATGCACGCTGATCACAGCCTTGCCGATGTTAGGCACGTTGTCCAGTATGCCTCGGATTAAACTGCCAAATTCCTGGGGGGTAGCATAGCCCACAGTATCGGGGATGTTAACCGTGGTTGCTCCAGCATTGATCACTGCCTCCAGAATCTGGTAGATATAAGCAGGATCAGCACGACTGGCATCCATCGGTGAGAACTCAACGTCGTCTAAATAACCCTTAGCTCGAGCCACCATTTCCTGAGACATCTTTAGAACCTCATCCCGACTCCTCCTGAGCTGGTGGGCAAGGTGAATGTCTGAGGCTGAAAGAAAAACATGAATCCGGGGATGCCCGGCTTCTTTAACCGCCTCCCAGGCCCTGTCTATGGCTTCAATACTGGCAAGGGTCAGAGCGCAAATTGTGGGACGCCTAAGCTCCCGGGCAATAAGGCGGATAGCCTCAAACTCTCCCACTGAGCTGGCAGGAAAGCCCGCTTCAATAACATCAACGCCAAGTTTATCCAACTGCCTGGCTATTTCCAGCTTCTCCTGGAGGTTCAAGCTCGCTCCTGCAGCTTGCTCACCATCTCGTAAGGTAGTGTCGAAAATGATGACCTTTTCCATGACTCTCTCCTTCAATAGAATGGGCAATCCCTGTTGCTTCTTCGGCAGATTTTATCTTGATTTCTGATTCCGCTTCTCCTTTCTTAAATCCAGATAAAGCATAAAGAATCACATGGTCTTTGAAGCCCTAGCCAAGGTGTCCCTTTTCAGCTATGATACAGCAAATAACATCCGCACCAAAAAAACCTGCCTGTGCCCACACAGCAGACAGGTGCTTGTAAGGAGACAACGATGAATAGGATAAACGCCAAAGACAAATTTGTCAATGACGGCCAGGTGGAGATATAATTTAGTACTAAGAAATTAACCACACTGGGAGAAGCAGGGCTATTCCATCCTGGCAACAAGCTTAAAAATGGTACTGATAATAGACAACTATGATTCCTTTGTTTACAACCTCGCCCAATACTTGGGGGAACTGGGCTGGCAACCAGTGGTCTATCGCAATGATAAGATAACTCTGGCTCAAATCGAAGAGCTAGCCCCTAGTCATATCGTCGTCTCCCCAGGACCTTGTACTCCCCTGGAAGCAGGCATCTCCAATGAGGTAATGCGGCACTTTGGTGGAAAAATTCCCATACTGGGGGTATGTTTAGGGCATCAATGCATTGGCTATGCCTATGGGAGCAAAATTGGTCGGACATTGCCAGTCCACGGCAAGACCTCCATTATCCACCACGATGGCAAAACTATCTATCAGGGCTTACCCAATCCCTTTTCAGCAACACGCTACCATTCCTTGATTATCGAAGCTGAGGATCTTCCATCCTGCCTCGAAGTCACCGCCAAAACTTCTGAAGGCATAATAATGGGGGTAAGACACCGAGATTATGTAGTGGAGGGGATTCAGTTTCACCCTGAATCCATCCTCACTGAAGTAGGACATAACCTTTTAGCTAACTTTCTTGGTTTTACCCGGCCAGTTTGGAGCGAAAGTAGTACTTAACTAACGTGAAGCGCCGTCATTGTGAGCCCTCATTTACTATTACCGACACCACCTGTCATTGCGAACGAAGTGAAGCAATCTCGGTGGCAGGGCATTTTTGGGGATTGCTTCGGCACTTAGGTGCCTCGCAATGACGAGCAGAGTTGAAATCATGGCTGAAATTATTTATCTCAACGGCCGACTTATACCCCGCTCCAAGGCTAAGCTATCTCCCTTCGACCATGGCTTCCTCTACGGATACGGGTTATTCGAGACCATGCGGGCTTACCAGGGGCATATCTTTCGCCTTGACCGTCACCTTGCTCGCCTTCGCCGCTCTGCCCAGAACCTAGGTCTGACACATAACATCCTGAACATAGTGGAGGGGAAGCAATCTCTGAAAGCTGCCTGCATGGAGACTCTGGAAGCTACTAAGCTCAAGGATGCCCGCCTGAGGCTCACCGTTTCGGCCGGGGAAGGCGACATGACACCTGACCCCGGCACTTGTTCTAACCCTACCGTCCTGGTCACCGCCCAAAATATTGTTCCCTTACCATCGGAAAAATATGAATCAGGTTTTAAAGCAGCGCTATCCTCCCTGCGCCGTAATAGCCAGTCGCCCTTATCCCGACTAAAGTCTACCTGCTATATGGAAAATATCCTCGCCCGGATGGCAGCCAGAGCTGCTGGATGCGATGAAGCCATCTTGCTTAATGAACGGGGCTACCTGGCCGAAGGCAGCACGACTAATATCTTCCTGGCGAGTAATGGAGAGCTTATCACGCCCTCTTTGGAAAGTGGCGTACTGCCTGGAATCACCAGAGAAGCAGTCTTGGAAATAGCTCGGGCTGCAAATATCAAAACCCTGGAAAGACAGGTGGAGTTAAAAGAGCTAATTGAGGCCGAAGAAGCCTTTATCACCAATTCCATACTGGAGCTTATGCCCTTGACATGGTTTGAGGGTAAGCCTATCGGCACAGGCAAGCCAGGCGAGCTAACCAGAAAACTAATAGCCGCCTATAGAAAACTCGTAGACGAGACGCTTCGTTAAGCTTCTTTCGTCAAAACTTGGGCTTTAGCCCGGCCTGTTTGCATAACTCGTTTGCTGTTATTCTGTCGATTGTCCGATGCCTTTTGATGGGTATTATCTTTTGATTGTTAGTGTATATAGAATGTTTTCCACCTTCGCGCAGCAAATAGAAACCATTCTGCTCAAAATACTTGACTAAGTCCCGGCGTTTTACTGACACCTTAGATTTCGACAGGTATTTGTTCTAGAAGAGCTTGTCCAACAGGGATCTCTTTATTTTGCTGCCGATAGGCTAGTACCATTTCGCGTAAAGCGTCCTTGAGCATTTCCCGGCACTCTTCCAAAGTTCTTCCCTCGGTTATCACCTCCGGCCATTCCACAAGCTGTCCCATATAACCGGAGTCGATTTTCGTATACTTAGCGGTATAATTACCCAACATATTCATTGCCTCCTCACATGGTTTATTTTACACATATTCTCCAAACTTTGCGAAGTCCTCTCAAGTTTGTAGTCAATCGGTTATAATAATTCGTAAAGAAAACCATGAGTTCAGACAAAACAGGTAGGCTCCTTTTCGGAACAGGCGGTGTTCCCGTCAGTGCTAAATCCCGTTCCACAGAGGCGGGCATCGAGCGTATTGCCGAGCTCGGCCTCGGCTGCATGGAGGTAGAATTTGTCCAGGGGGTAAGGATGAGCCCTAAGGTTGCTGTCTCGGTGGGAGAATTAGCAGCAAGAAAGAAGGTAGTGCTCACCGCTCACGGACCTTACTTTATAAATCTAAATGCCGTTGAGCCGGAAAAAGTACACATGAGCAAAGAAAGGATACTACAAACTGCTCGCATTGTTGCTCTTTTCGGCGCCAGAAGTATTACCTTCCATGCCGCCTTTTATCTCAAAAGTACCCTCGCAGAGACCTACACCGTGGTAAAAAGGCATCTAGATGAGATAATGCACGTCCTGAGGAACGAAGGCAATAAGGTAATTATTTCCCCTGAAGTTACCGGAAAACCTTCTCAATTTGGCACTTTAGAGGAAATACTTCAGCTTAGTAGCGAGATAAAAGGAGTTGCCCCTTGCCTTGATTTTTCTCATTGGCATGCCCGGACGGGAAAGGCTAATTCTTATCAAGAATTTCTCGATATCTTAGACCAGCTTGAAAGGAAACTGGGCAGGCAAGCCTTAGATAATATGCACATCCATCTCTCCGGGATTGCTTACGGTACAAAGGGCGAAATCAAGCATTTGATGCTCCCGGACTCAGACTTCCAATACGCGGAGCTACTTAAAGCCCTAAAGGAACGGAGGGCAAAGGGAGTAGTCATCAGCGAGAGTATGCCCTACTTAGAAAAGGATGCTCTGCTCCTCCAGCAAACCTATCGGGCTCTCCCCTAGCTGGAATTATTGAGCACCTTCGCTACCAATGAGAGCGTACCTAGTTTTTGAGGGCAAGCCCATCAACTCAGGCAAAGCCGGTCAGCTAACCAAAAATGGAGGCTGCTTATAAAGAACTCGTAAGTGAGACGCTAAGCAGAACCTGTCCAGACAAGTACTAGGGGATCGAGCAGGAATTGTGTGAAGAAAGAAAAGTATCCAGCCGCTTGTAGTCAATATGCCAACATAGCTACAAGAAAAATGAAGCTGGCAGTTCTCAGGTTGAACAAACCACTATATTGTTAGCTTCAGAGCTTCACACCGTTTTGTTAACAACACGTATCAGATTTTGTCTCGATCAACGCTCACTTGCCCCTCTCAAACAGCAAGTAATGATTAACGATATATGACATTGGGCCTGCACCCATGCCAGCCGTTTGATAAGTGTGGAGATGCCAGCCATTCCTTTCGTATTCCTCAATCGTTTTCCCGACATCCTTATGATGCTTAACTTCGACACATTCGTAATTTTTCAACTTACTATCACCTCCATTCTCCATATGATATAGGGCCCTTCTTGGATAAGCAAGCGCTCTACTTCCCCAGAACGAGCTACTGATAATCGCACGAACTGTCAGATTGTTCATCAGAAGCGAGGCATAACTAGAATTCGCTTTGCCGGACGGAACAGATTTAAAGGAGAGAGAACCACAGGGGAATTTTGCGGTTAACTATAATCAGGAGGTTTTGACCTGGTATTTAGATTTGCCTTCTTCGTAGAGGTCTCATTGATTACCGTGGCTACTATCTGTTCTAGGCTTCTCTCCAGTTGCCTCTGTGGGTGTTAAGTTCGGCTAGAAAGCGAGCGATTTCCTCGCGCTTAAATCTCCGGTCACCCCGGGGGCTAATGCGGTATGCTCTTATTCTTCCTTCATTAGTCCACCGCCTCAGGGTGTTAGGATGGACATGGAGGAGCCGGGCTGCTTCCCTCACCGTCAGCATGTCATCCATTTGTTCGCTTGCCATATCTTTTCCCGTCTTCTCTTTAATTAACCTATCTTAAGGGTAACTCACTTCAGCTAACCGCACAATCACCCAAAAGTATCAATTTGATTAGAAAATGGTACTAGGAAAAAAGTCCTGGTTTGGTAAGATTGGTAAGAAAGGTTAAGTTAGGTATATTGACTTCCTCTTGAAGAGGTGTTACTCTTATATTGAAGAAGCGTTATTCTTATATAAATTATTCTGGCATGTTTTATTATTATGAATAATCTATGCAGAGGACCACTAAGGGAGCGATTGCGTAAGTTCCCGGGAGTGCGAGTTGGGCGGTCGGAGAAAGCTGATAGTGGGCAAATGTATTTAAGGAAGGATAGGCCGAAAGTTCTGTTGTCGTTTTGTGTGTAAGGAGGCAGTGAAGTTGAACCTGTAAATGGTCGCTTGGGTTCAGCAGAGTCAATAGCGAAACCCACCTTAAAGGTTAGTTTCGCTTTTGTGTTTGGTGAATGGGATGAAAGTTCTGGTTGTTAGCCACTCTCAAGACTTATCGCAAGCTATTTCCCATATCCTGAAAGTAAGGTGGCCGAACTTACGTTTAGTTCATGTTAATGAAGCCAGGGAAAGCCTGGAGCTAATACATAGAGAACAACCAGACATCGTTATGTTTCACCTTCCTGAGCGAAGTGAAGGAGCACCACCCCTGGACTGCTTTGACCTCATAAGCCAGATTCGCAGCTTCTCTGGTGTGCCCCTCATTGTTATTAGCCAGAGCGATGATGTCATGGACAAGGTAAAAGCTCTGGAGATGGGTGCTGATGACTGGGTGTCACTGTCTCTCATCCCCATGGAATTTATTGCTAAGGTCAATGCTATTCTCCGCCGCCGCTCCCCCAATAATCACGAGGTTTTCCTTTTCCTGAATGACAAGCTGTCTATAAATTATGCCACTCGCCAGGTACGCATCTCGGGAAAGCCAGTGAAGCTAACCCCTATTCAATATAAACTCCTTTGTCATTTAGTCGAGAACCAGGGAAGGGTGTGCAGCAGCGCCGAGCTACTCCAGCACGTCTGGGGGCCAAACTATAGTGATGAAAGAGAACTCCTTAAGCTGAGTGTTTACCGCTTGAGGTCTAAAATTGAGGAAGACCCCTCGAACCCGGAAATCATCTTCAATGAAAGAGGCATAGGCTACGTTATTAGAGCCTCCGGTTCGGGTGGGTAGAGACACTCCCCTTGTCATTGCGAGGCACGACAGTGCCGAAGCAATCCCCGTGGGGAGCCAACGAGATTGCCACGCACCTTTCAGGTGCTCGCAATGACGAGGCGGTGTGTCATTGCGCCGAGATTGCTTCACTTCGTTCGCAATGACATAGAGAGTGTGCTGAAACCAAAAAGAAACCTTTTGTAACCAAAAAGAAACCCCTGGTAACCGAGTAGCTACTGACTTCTCTGACATTCCCCATTACACTAGACTTAAGTACTGGTACTTAAGTACTGGGACTTAAGCCTGAGTTAACCGTGGAGAAGATTTTGCTTGTTTGTCCCGACTTAGCGATGACAGATAACTTAACCTTTGTATTACAGCATTCCGGTTTTCGAATTGTAAACTTTGCCGGGAGCAAGCAAGCTTTGGCCGAGATAGGTAGAAGCTCTCCTGACCTCATAGTGATGCGTGAGAACAGCCGCAGACTGAATGGAGATGAGCTTTGTATCCGCATTCGGGAGCTATCTGATGTTCCTATCATTGTTCTCGGGCAGGACCAGGAAGAGGCGGCGGGAGTCGAGTTTCTGGAAATGGGTGCTGATGCCTACCTGACATCTCCCTTAAGCTTGAGGGAATTGCTTGCCAGGGTTCGCTCCTTGCTGCGCCGCACCCGGGCCTCTCAAGAAACATGAAAGAGAATAGTTAAGTTTGAAAATGCCAAATAATCTGTGGCTAAGAACCTTTTTGATAATAACGACTGCCGATGCTCTGAACCTGTTTCCAGGCAGGTCGATCAGGGCGACCGGGCTTTCTTATCAAGTCTCCTTCCTCGGTGGGAGAGGATGAAGGTGAGGGCGAGACCGGTAAGGCACATCTTAAATCAGATATAAGGTGAGATGATTAATTGAGAAACTCTAAAAAAGGAGAAAAACAAAGATGAAAAAAATATTACTTATATGTCTGGCGCTGGTCCTGGCACTGGGTTCTCTCGGCGTGGCCGGTGCCCTGTGGTCGGACTGGTTGTACATCGACGGTTATGTCGAGACCGGTTACATCGGTGCCGAATGGAGCATTGAGGCGACTTATGATGATGAGGCAGCTGATAAGGACGTAAGTTGGATATTGGCCGATCTGTTCTATGGGCCGGACTGGATGTACATAGACATCTATAATGCCTATCCGAGCGTTACCTACACTGTCGAGTGGAACATTGTGTGTACCGGCAGCGTGCCCATTCACTTCGACACGCCTTGGATCGGCGGAGATCTACCAGCGGGAGCCACCCTTACATTCACGGACATGGCGGGCGTCCCCATTAACTGGTACGGGTACCAGCTTCATCCAGGTGAAACAATGTACGGGATGCTCACCATTCACCTGGACAATGATGCCCTACAGAACACCTCCTACTGGTTCTATATCGAGCTTCAGTACGGCCAGTACAACGAATTCCCGTAGGCCAGGACTGTTATAAGGTGAGATGATTAATTGAGAAACTCTAAAAAAGGAGGAACATAAATGAAAAAAATATTACTTATATGTCTGGCGCTGGTCCTGG
>JBAUEM010000093.1:0-25989 GCA_049678605.1 Dehalococcoidia bacterium | reverse complement strand
TTGCAGACCGTGGTTTTGGGTTCATCAAGACAGAGCGGGAAGAAGAGCTCTTCTTTGGCCGCAACCAGCTTCACGGGGTGGACTATGGTTCCCTTAGAGAAGGGCAAGAAGTGGAATTTGAGGTTACACGGGACCCCAACGGTCGCCCCCACGCAATCAGGGTGAGGCTTGCTCAGCCTAAAGGCGAATAGCAGCAAGCCCAGCCAGCGGATTTGGGGAAGGACAAGCAAATCGCGTTATTGGGGGACACCATACCTATTTCATAGGTGAGGGCGCGCTATCCTGGTTGGTTCCCCTCAGGCCACGAGTTCTTCGAGCAATACTATCGCAGCTTCTTTATCCAGGGGCTGGTTATTGTTGCCGCACTTGGGCGATTGCACGCAGGAGGGACAGCCGTCAGCACAAGGACATGCTTCGACAGCTTTCAAAGTGGCCTGCCAGAGCTCGGTTATCATCTCAAATCCCTTTTCGGTGATGCCAATGCCTCCGGGGTGGGCATCGTAAATAAAAACCTGTGCCTTGCCAGTGTCGGGGTGAAAAGGGGTGGAAACGCCGCCAATGTCATTGCGGTCACAAAGGGCAAATAAGGGAAGTATGCCAATGGCAGCGTGTTCACAGGCATGTAAACCGCCGTGGAAGTCAAGCCCAGCATCGGCTATTCTATCAATCGCCTTCTGAGGCAAATCGAACCACAGGGCCTTGGTGGGAAAGTTTTGTGGTGGCAAATCAAGAGGCTCCTCCCCAATGACCTCTTCCGTGAACTGCCTCTTCTTTTTAAAGCCGACTACCGTGGTAGTGACGTCAACATCTCCGAAGTAAACCTTCACCCTATGGCAGTCCTTTTCTTCGGTCAGGCTTGTGACCCGGATGTCGGTTATTTCCATGGTCTGGGTATAGTAATCTGTGGACCTTGGTTCTGCCCAGGCAATGTGCCGGGCTAAATCTAGTTCCTTTACAAGATAAGATTCACCCTGGTGGAGATAGATAGCGCCGGAGTGTATTTGAAAGAAAGCAACGCTAGCTTCTACTGTCTCCAACAAGCAACCCTCTCGACCATCGATGACAGCATAATTTTGCCCTGATGTTGCCCTTATATTTATATCCTGAGCGGGATAAGCGATAGAAGGAGCGGGGTGCCATCTCTCATGGCGTTTTCTTAACCCCCCTTCTTGTTCCAACTCAGTTAGCATGGTGCCGGTGTTGGACCCGAAGAATTCCTCGTCTTCTTTATTCAGAGGTTTCTCCCAGGCAGCACAGAGGAGGTGAGGCTTCAGGATATAAGGATTGCCGGGATTGATTATGGCGTTGTCAAAGTTCTTGGTAAAAAAGAAATCTGGATTACGCATCAGGTATTGGTCGAGCGGATTTTCCTGGGCGATAAGAAAGCTCAAAGAGCTATGGGTACTTCGTCCGCTACGCCCTGCCTGCTGCCAGGCACTGGCAATGCTTCCGGGATAGCCGGTAAGCACTGTCGCGTCCAAGTCGCCGATATTTATTCCCAGCTCCAGGGCTGTTGTGGCGACCAGCCCGAGAAGCTCGCCGTCGAAAAATTGATGCTCAATTCGGCGTCTGTCTTCGGGAAGGTACCCCGCCCGGTAAGGGCTGATTTTATCTGCCAGGGAGGAGGACAATCGTCCCCGGGTATAAATATAAATGAGCTCGGTAAGCTTACGAGTGCGGGCAAATACCAGACCACGGATACCTTTCTGAACAAGCTCTCCAAGAAGAAAAGCCGCCTCACTGTTGGAACTGCGTCGGCTGGTCTTAGCCTCATCAATGACAGGCGGATTCCAAAAGGTGAAGTATTTTTCGCCGTGTGGTGAACCGTCTTCAACAATGGACTCGAAAGGCAAGCCGACGATATTTTGAGCATGCTCTTCGGGATTGGCGATAGTAGCTGAGCAGCAAATAAACTGAGGAGCGGAGCCATAAGAAGCACAAAGCCGCCGCAATCTTCGCAGGACATTGGCCACGTGAGAGCCGAAAACACCTCGATAAATATGAGTCTCATCTATTACTACATATTTGAGATTGCGAAACAGTACAGACCACGATTGGTGGTTAGGCAAAATGCCCAAATGGAGCATATCCGGGTTAGTGAGCACTATCCTTGCCTGTTTTCTTATGTTTGCTCTTTCACTCTGCGGTGTATCACCGTCGAAAGTGGCCACAGCTCTTGGGGAGATTGCTTCGCCCCGACTTGTCGGGGCTCGCAATGACAGGGGGTGAAGGATTTGTTTCAGGCTACGTAGCTGATCCTGGGCTAGAGCTTTTGTGGGGAAGATGTAAAGAGCACGGCTGTCCTTATCATGTAAAAGCGCATCAAGGGTAGCTAAGTGATAGCACAGAGTCTTGCCGCTGGCGCTGGGCGTGGCTATTATCACGTTTTTCCCGGCCAGGATGGCATTCAAGGCCTTTGCCTGGTGGCTATAAAGACCTGATATACCCAGGGACTCCAGAGATGCTTGAAGGCTGGGGTGGAGGGGGTTATCCAGTTTGCCAAACATAGCGCTTTGCGAGGGAATGCGTTCAATATGGACGACCTGCTGGCGATAATCAGGCAGACTAGCAAGGTGATGGAGAAAGGCAGCGGCATCCATCAGGGGAATGTTTCTATTTCTGAACTTAATAACTCTACATCGGGGTAGTTCTGGACGATGAACTTTACGACATTGGATAAAGTTTCATCGGCATGTCTTCTGTGGTTGCTAACGCAGGCTATACCCAAAGTAGCTAATTGCCATAAATTCTGGTTATCCACCTCGGCTACGGAAACATTGAACCTATTTTGTAGCCGTGTAATGATGGACTTAATCACTTGTCTCTTACCTTTAAGGGAATGGTTCTCAGGGAGGCGAAGCTCAATTTGGCACACACCGACGTGCATTGTTTGTTCCCCTTTCTTATTTCTCCCCCTTCGGGGGAGAGCTTAGATGAGAGTTATAATCCCTTTCTAACGATAAAAACGACGAGGTCGGCAAGACGACAGCTATAGCCCCACTCATTGTCATACCAGGCTAACACCTTTATCAGGTTGTCATCAATGACCATAGTGCTTAAGGCATCGAAAATAGCACTGGCTGGATTGCCCTTAAAATCTGAGCTCACCAGTGGCTCGTCACAATATTCCAGAATTCCTTTAAGCTCTCCGTCAGCAGCCTTACGAAAGGCAGCGTTAACTTTCTCAGCGCTTACCTTTGTATTCAGGTCAGCGACAAAGTCAACGACAGACACCACCGAAGTGGGCACCCTCAGGGCAATACCATGTAACTTCCCCTGAAGTTCCGGAATGACTACGCCCACAACACGAGCTGCACCAGTAGTAGTTGGGATGATATTGGTGGCAGCGGCTCTTGCTCGGCGCAGGTCGCGGTGAAATACATCCAGTATCTTTTGATCGTTAGTATAAGCGTGGACGGTAGTCATTAATCCGTGAACAATGCCAAAGTTTTGGTGAAGGATTTTAACTACAGGGGCAATGCAATTAGTGGTGCAGGAGCCGTTGGATATAATGCGGTGCTTAGCCGGGTCATATTGCCCTTCATTGACACCAAGGACAATAGATATATCCTCTTCTTGAGCCGGTGCTGAAATAATTACTTTCTTAGCACCGCCTTGAAGATGAGCAGCGGCCTTGCTCGCGTGGGTGAAAAGCCCGGTAGATTCAATCACAATATCCACCCCGTAGTCTCGCCAGGGAATTTTCCCCGGGTCACGCTCAGCTAAGACCTTTATTTCCCTTCCGTCGACTACAATGCAATCGTCTTTAGCTTCCACCTTACCGGGATAGATGCCATAATTACTATCATACTTAAAAAGATGGGCATTGGTTTTAGCATCGGTAAGGTCATTCACCGCCGCTACCTCTACCTTACCGCCACAACGCTGGATAATTGCCTTCAGAGCTAACCTGCCAATACGCCCGAAGCCGTTGATTCCTACTTTTGTTGCCATTTCTATATCCCTCCTTTGATTAAATTTCAATTTTCCTCCGTTCCTTTGCTTCACTCAGGGAGATTGGCCAGATACTTGGCGAATCGCTCCTTGGCTGATTGAAGACTTGGGAATTGCCTTTCGCACACATCGGTGAACCTAGCCAAGACCTTTCTGTTAATCTCCACTTGGTCTTCAAAAATAGCAGCGGAAATAAATGGAATAGCAAATTTTTCGAACTGAAGGCAGGTAATAGTCACATCACGGCACTTATCGTCATTAGGAATGCCAAAAACAAACAAAGGTCTTCTGCGACTGTTAATTCGGCAATCCACAATATATTTACCATCAGGGTCATGTTGTGGGTCTCGGTAATTGAAGGTGTACCTTTCAGCAGGGACGCTCTCCTCGAGGAATCCCTGGAACTCTTCCATGAAAAGAGAGCGCAATCTCTCCCGTCTCAAGTATGCGACATCAGTGATCTTGATAATTCCCTGAACGAAAGTGAAAAGTGCATCTCCAAAATCTCCATTTTCGACCAGACACCTGAGCTCACCTTCAAAATTCTGTATCTGATAGGTTCCTAACACCGTATCAATAATCTTTCTTCGAGTTCCCTTGTCAACATCTATATCATCATAGGATAGGTGCATAAAGGTATGCCCTTCATCAGTAAAATACCATCTATCTGCAGACTTTTTAAGCAGAATACAGAGATGATCGCCATCCTCAAATGTGAAGGGCGTCGAAACGATTAAACGTTCCTTACCCTCTGGCAAGAGTTGCACTTTGTCACAGACTTTGGATTTGAATTCCTGTTCGATTTTCTCAATATCCATTCTCTACACCTCTCTACTCAAATAAGGGTAGCTGCGGACTGGGCGGAGATTCAAAATGGCAATCCTTCAAAAAGGCAACGAGAGCCTCTTCAAAGGTGGAGTATGAATGAGTCACCTCAGCATAACCATCAATTGGATAGTCCCCTAGTTGGTATCTTTCAGTTGCTTTGTGAATATGGAAATCACGGAAGGAGTTCCTTTCAATTTTGTTGGTGTGCAAGGAGGGGTGTTTCCCATTGTAGCGAACCAAGCGTAGCCATGTGTTTGAAGCCTCGTCATAGTAGCTCAAGATAATTGAGAAATCCAAAATGTTTTGGCTATTCCTTCTAATAATGATTCTAAAGCTGTGTCCTGAAAGTGTGTCCACTTTCAACTCTCGTTCTTCGTGTTGATATGCGGATTTCCCTTTTGGCTGAAGCCTGTCGCGATATTTTGCTGGAAGAGGCTTCTCTTCTTCCAGCAAGTCCATAATCTCTATATCTGTCAGTGTGGAAGCCATCAGCACACTCCTTTAAGGATATCTTATGATAACCTTTCGCTCCTCTTCATTCAAGCCATATAGGTCAAAAACGATGGAATCAATTTCCTGCTGGAGGGATTTAATCTTATCCCGAAGACTAGCGACCTGGGACAGAATCTCTGCCCTTTTCCTATCAAAGAAAACTGGCTCAGTGGGAATGAGAACTTGGTCGATGATTTCACTCCATCCTTTGCCCTGGTAATTCGGCAGTATCTTTTGGAGATATTCGAGAATACGTTGAGGGGCAGTCAAGGTTAGCACCTGCTTATCTTTTGAGACGACAGCGAGGTTTTGGGCATCCTTTGCTAACTTTGCGCCTTTCAAAAAGAAGTGCTCAACTGCCTTTGGTTCATATCGAATTTGTGGGTGTGTGCGAATAGTGCGAAGCACTGAAGAGCCGAGAGATTTAACCATTTCTTCATCGTCTATTTCCGGTAAAGGCTCACTTTCCTGGAGGCGGGTTAAGCGCGCCTTCGGAAAGAACCGATTGTAACTGGCCAGGCTCTTCTTTGCCTCGATGACGCTATCAACCAGCGCCACCAGACGGTTGTGGATTTCAACCTCTCTGGGGTTATCGAAGTTTATGCGACGGATGGGAATTTGTTTGAGGCAAGCTTGTCTAGAAACTCCTTTGCCTCTCCCTTTATATTTTACCCAATAGTTAAGCAACTTCGAGTTTAAGAGACCTAGCAGATATTTTATCGACTCTCGCATAATGTCTTTAGGAATAAAAATGTTTATGTCGGAATTTTCATAGAAGCCTCCACTCTGCATTGCAAAAAGGTTTTGCTCACCCCAGCGAGAAGTGACGATTTTCTCATTTTGATATATCTTTTCATCATGAGGTCTGTGAAGTCGATACCAAGGGTAGCTCTCTCCATATCGAGTTAATCTATTTTCCAAGAGGTACTTATACTTTAGTAGATGCTCTTTTATTTGCGGCAATAAGTCTATATCTGTGCTATTATTCGTATAGATAATGTGCTGAGAATCTTCTTTATCGCAATAAATGTAATAGCTGTCGATATCTGAATTTTTGTAGGTTGGTTTGACAATGCTCTTTTCTGTTGATGGAAGTTTCAGTTCTTCCAACTCAGACTGGTTTATTACAAATATCCCATCACCTTCCTTAATGTGATACTTTTCAATCACGGACAGAGGTAAAGTTTTGATGTTTCCTTTGCTTACTTTATCCGCATTTGAGAATATACCACAGTCAATGTTGCAAACTTCCTCCAAGTAAGATACCTGCTGTTCAATGATACTGAGGATATTCGATTCGACTACGTTGTATCTAAGATTCCACGCCTTCTCAGTTAGCTCTCCCTGCCTCACTGGGCTCACAAAGACATCAACATATTCATCAGTATAACTTTCCTCCTCGATGTGTACCTCCAGATGATCAAGAAGTTTCTTCAATCTTTCCTTAACTGCCCCATTCTCGAATTCCTTCTTAACTCTCGCTACTTTAATTCTATTGTCCGCTCTTTCTTGAACATCATCGCAGCGACCCAGCACGAAAATCATATTGTGTTGACCCGGGGCACCCTCGAAAATCTTGGTCTCACCAAAATTAACTATCTCTCGAATGAGGGCATTAGCAAGGATATACTTCCTCAGTTTGGCAGCACCATCGGCAGTAGGCCAGTAGGAAGTGGTGATGAAGCCAAGCTTGCCACCTTCCTTTAGCTTGGATAAGCCTAAGATAACAAACCAATATAGATAATCCATCTTGCCCAGGTAGTATTCCCTCCAGTAAGGGTATTGCGCGATAGTGGTTCGGAACAACTCTTTGTGTCCCTTCTCACCAATATAAGGTGGATTGGCACAGACATAGTCGAAGTCACGGCAGTCCTTGATAAATTCATACGCTTCCCGCTTCCGTCCCTCCAATCCCACTATGTCGTGCCTTTTATCACGCTCATAGACCTCGTCTGCTTTCCTGAGTTCGTCAGGAAATCCCTCAAATGTCTTCTCGATGCGAGGATGGAGCTTTAATGAATCCTGGTGGATGACGGAGAGTGTAAACTCTGGATGGCGATAAAGATGCTTATGCTCCAGTATTTTCTTGATGATGGGGGTAAGCTGGATGAGGAGGTTTATCTCGGTGATGTAGTAGGAGAAGGCGCTTATTTCGCTGCCGTAGAGTCCTTCGATAATGGCATTCTCTATGTCGAGGAGGTCATTGAAGTTCTGGGAGTTGTAGGTGGCTTCTTCTCTCAAGCGACGGGCTGCCTCTACTAAAAAGCCTCCAGAGCCAGTAGCCGGGTCGAAGATTAACTTTGGCTTTCTCTGACCGTCTTCAAAGTAGAAGAAGGCGTTGTCATGGGTAAAGCCAACCCTATCCCAGATAAAGGAGACCACTTCCCTGGGCGTATAGTATTGTCCTTTGTTTTTGCGGTCCACCTTATCAACATATTCTTCATATATCGTCCCCAGGACATCGGCATTGAGCTTGCCCAGATTGAAATGAGAAAACTCATAGAGCACATCAACCAGAGCTTTATCGCCGGGGTAATACCAGGTATAGTTGTTCTCTCTGTTGAACAGCCAACTGTAGCGCTCCCCGGCAAGGTGGAAAGCATATCTCAAGACTCGCTCAATCTCCCGGTTAAAATTCTCATACCACTTTTTGAACCCGCCATCATAAAGGCTTTCATCGATAAAACCGATATCTTCCCAGAGGCGAACCAAAAGAAGGCGGGTCATGGTGAAATAAGCAACACGGTAAAAATAGGCGTCCAGTGCCTTTTCATCAAGACTGCCTGATTTAGCACCAATCATCTCACGGAGGCTAGAGGCAGAGATTTCCCGCCTGGGCTTTTTGGGGTCTAGGGACTCGGCAATAGCATCAATTTCGCTGGCGATTTTCACCTTACGTTCATTGTCGTACCCAAGCAGGTGAGTGAGCTTATCTCTTTGACCACGGACATCGTTATGGAGGATAAAAACTACCTCACGAACCTTCTGTGTTAACTCGTCCAATGATAAAGTCTCCTCCCCTGTCCATGGTTTGCTCTGGGCAATCTGCTCAATTTTCTGGATGAAATCTAGCTCCTGGCAAGAAAAGGTTTTCACAAAGCTAGAAAATTGCTTGGTGTTAGGCTGAATACCAACAGTATGGGCATTAGCTTTGAAATCACGATAGAGTTTCTCCAATGAGAAGGAAAGCTCAGCAATGGGCTGAGCGTTTTCGGAGATCACTGTCACCTCTCTTAAATTCAGCACTATCCCATAGCGGGCGCCAGTTTTTTGGATGTAGCTTTGCACCTGAGGGAAGTGAATTGCCAAATCTCTCGAGTCTGTTCCTTTAGTTTCAAATATGAAAGGGTGCAGATGCAAGTCCCTAGGGAGAAAGTCAGGACGCTCTCCCGAAGTCTCGGTCTTTTCTTTCGGGATTAATGATATGCCAAGAATGAAGCCCAGTACTTCTCTGGCAAATTGGGGAAAGAAAACCGGGTCAACCAGGGTTAGCTCATCCTTGTACCCACCTTGAACATAATCGAGGTAACATGAGGCTCTACCATCGCTATAGGCACTATAATCTAGCTTATCTAAAATGGAACAAAGTTTAGAAACGAGATTGCTACTTTGGACCTTCCGCATTTGAGAGGTTTTCATTCCAATTTTCACCCCCTCCTTGTTCCTCTCCCTTCGAGGGAGAGGCTGGGTGAAGCTAGTCTTTAGCTAAATATAAAGAAGCACCATCCATATCAACATTGCCCACCCTGTCTTCCTCCATCAAGAGCTTAAGATGAGCAAGGGTCTCGGTAACAGCCATTCGCCTGTCCCAGACTGACAAATCCTGAAAAGCAATGCCTCCCTCGTTGACCATCCAGGGGATTTGCTGAGCTATTGCGTAGGCTGTCTTCAAACCGCTGTTTAGAGACCTCATGATGGCTCTCTTCCTTTCCTCGTGATGCTGGAGTATCCTTTCTATTCTCAGCCCTAAAGCATTGAACACCGGCCCGTGTCCCGGGAGAATAAAATGAACCTTAAGGCGCTCTAGTTTTTTAAGGGAAGAAATATAGTTGCCCAGGGGGTTATCGCCAGATTGGGGATTGAAGCCAACGTGGGGAACGGTATCATACAAGACATGGTCACCGGTGAGAATGAACTTCCTATCTCGTTCATAAAGGCAGACATGGCCTGGCGAGTGCCCCGGCGTCCATAACACCTCAAATTCGAAAGAGTCGTTAGAAATTATGTCGCCATCCTCTAACTTTACTTCAGGCGAATCCGGGGTGACATATTTATTCATCCATAACGAAGCCTCTTTTAACTGAGGCAATTCGTCCTCAGGAACACCGTTCTGCCGAAGCAGCTCTTCAGTCTTTTTAATCAGGTCATCAAAATCTTTATATCTGGGAAAGATAAAACCCGCATCAATCCTGTGAATAGCTACTTGGGCCCCGCAGATTTGTTTTATCTTGGTTGATAATCCATAATGGTCGGGGTGTATATGGGTGATAACCACTTTTTTGATGTCTCGAAGTTTGAGGTTTGCCGCTTTAATCCCTTCCTGGAGGGCCCAAAGAGATTCCTGGCTATCCCAGCCGCTATCAACCAGTATATGACCATCACTGCCTTCAATTACATAAACATTGGTATACCATGATGCACTTTCAGGAGCAGGAGTTTTTATTTGGTGAACACCGTTTAATATCTCCATTATTTCATCCTCTCCAAATTATATAACGCCCTTTTGCCAGGGTATTGTGCAGCTTCTCCTAATTCCTCCTCTATCCTGAGGAGGCGATTGTACTTAGCCAATCTCTCGCTGCGACAAGGGGCACCAGCTTTAATGAATCCGGCATTGCTAGCTACCGCTAGGTCGGCAATAGTAGTATCCTCGGTCTCACCAGACCTGTGGCTGATAATGGTTGTCCACCCAGCCTGCTGTGCTCTTTTGATAACAGCCAGTGTTTCAGTGAGCGTACCTATCTGATTGGGCTTAATGAGGATTGAATTGGATGCCTTTTGGGCAATGCCCTTTTCCAGGCGCTTCATGTTGGTAGCATAAAGGTCATCACCCACAATTTGAGTCTGCTTTCCTAGCTGAGCAGTGAGCAACGACCAGCTTGCCCAATCATCCTCAGCCAGCCCATCCTCAATGCTGATGACAGGGTAATCCGAGGTTAACTTGACATAATAGTCAATCATTTCTGTGGAACCGAGGGTAACACCTTCTTGGGGGAGGACATATTTTCCATGAGCACTGTTATGCTTCCCTCCCTGGTAGAAAGTGCTGGCGGCTGGGTCCAGCGTGATAAATAAGTCCTGGCCAGCTTTATAGCCAGCCATGTCGATGGCTGCTAGTATCAGCTCCAGCGCATCTTTATTAGAAGGGAGCCGGGGAGCAAAGCCACCTTCGTCTCCCACATTGGTGCTTAATCCCTTATCTTCAAGCACTTTATGCAGGGAATGATATACTTCGCTGCTTATTTGCAGGGCTTTATTGAAGTTGGCAGCGCCCACTGGCATTATCATAAATTCCTGAAAATCGGTAGAGCCCAGGGCATGCTTACCCCCATTTAGAATATTTAACATAGGGACGGGCAATAGGTTAGCTCTTGCCCCTCCTAAATAGCGGTATAAAGGAACCCCCCGGAAGCTAGCTCCGGCTTTAGCTACGGCGAGAGATGTCGCCAGTAGGGCATTAGCCCCAAGCCGGGCTTTAGTAGTAGTGCCGTCAAGTTCAATTAGTCGTTGGTCAATAGCCGCCTGCTCTAAAGTGGACATACCCACTATTGTTGCAGCGATCTCACTATTGACGTGTTCTATGGCTTTTAGAACGCCGAGCCCCCCATATCTACTTTTGTCACCATCCCGAAGCTCCACAGCCTCATATTTCCCGGTGCTTGCTCCTGAGGGGACAGAGGCGACACCCGCGGTGCCATCAACCAATACCACCTCCACCTCTATGGTAGGATTGCCCCGAGAATCGAGAATCTCTCTGGCTTTTACTCTTTCAATACTTGCCATTTCCAAGCGTATTCTATGGCTAACTCCCTGTCACTGCGAGCGTAGCGAAGCAATCTCATAATTTTTGCGCCTCTTAGCCAAGGAAATTGCTTTACCCACTGCCTCGGTAGCACTCTGAACTCTGATTATGGAATCATCCTCTCGCCCGTTTCGTAACAGCGACCAGGTATTCAATCCGATGACTGGGATATTACTCTTCAGAGCATAAGCAATTTCGCTTAGCGTTCCGTAACCTCCGCCGATGGCAATCACCGCCTGGGCTGACTTCACCACCGCGACATTTCTGGCCTCACCTATTCCAGTAACCACGGGAATATCTACCCAGGGGTTAGCCATGCTTGAATTTTTCCCGGGCAAAATACCCACGGTCAAGCCACCTTTTGACTTAGCCCCGCGACAAACAGCTTCCATCACACCACCCAAGCCACCGCATACTATATTGGCACCTTGCTGGGCTAACAATTCACCAACACTTTCAGCCAGCTTAGCTTCTTCTGGGGAACAGGAGGAATCCCCGATAACAGCGATAATCATTTCGTGGCTTAATATATTATATCATCACACAGCCTGAGTCTCAGTGAACTGCATTGTAGCACGATTTCATCCCGCAGAGGAGAACATGAAATCCCTAGGGATTATCGAACAAACCGCTCTAATATTACTTTTTAGTTGCGATGGCTGCAAGGATTAGTAAGATTAAGATATACCGTTATTTTGGCTAATACACCTTTTTTCTTATCAGTTGAGCTATAACTGCGCCGGTAATAAGTATCAGGCCAACAATCGTAACGACTACTATTCTTTGATCTGTCACCGTTGTAACTGAAAGTCGTTTTAGCAGTATCCCGAGTAATGCCCAATCAACAACAAGGGAATAATAGATATCTTTTCGGGTGAACAGTACGGATAATGCAATAGCAATACCAACGATAATCACTGCTACTGCCCAGAATTGCTCACCAAGACCCCATGTGTTCCAGTTGATATTCACCAATAGAGCGGTGACATTGGCAATCGTGGCTATGGTAATCCAGCCGAGGTAGATACTGAAAGGAAGATGTACTGAATATTTTTCAGTCTTCGTCGCCTCTGATTTGCCAATGTTCAGCCTCAAGTAAATTGCTAGCAGACATCCCAGCAGTATCAGCATCAGGACCAGGGATAGTGAGACGATTTCATAATGCCACGCGAATATCCAGCCGATGTTGGCGATACAGGAAATAAAGAATAACAGTCCGATTCTCTGTACAAAGTCAACCTTCTGGGCGTCTCTTCTAACAGAGGGTATTAATTGATATATGAC
Organism: Dehalococcoidia bacterium; assembly: GCA_049678605.1. Taxonomy (GTDB): domain Bacteria; phylum Chloroflexota; class Dehalococcoidia; order GIF9; family AB-539-J10; genus RBG-13-51-36. Next base: position 13,409 of record JBAUEM010000093.1, on the reverse strand, counting down.
AAAGATAGCAAGTAATACGTAGATTAACCCCCAGATTGCAAAGGTCAGCCCCGCTGGCACAAACAAATTTGGATAGAGGTCAGATAATTCGCCGGTCGTTCTGTTATTTATGGGGAGGATATTGGCCAGCCCATTAACGACAATAGTACCGAGGAATCCCAGCAAGTTTAGAATCGACAGGGATAACACGAGACGACTTTTATTCATAGCTTTTCCTCCAGTTATTGATAATAACACTATGATATATTATATGCCAATCATATTCCACTGTAAATGACTTTCTAGAACTTGACAGGCAACTTATCCACTGTCTTTTAGTGCCAAGTCCATTATCCCAGAGTGTGACTCGTTGCACCAATCGCCCAATTGTTGCTTTTTAAGAGACAAGGCTGGGTATTGCAGGTTCAGATGGCTTTGCTGGTATTAATTTGTCAGGATTGAGGCTCTGGCTCCCGTCTCAGTGACAGGCGTAGAAGATGGACCGCTACTACCTCCACCCAGATTATGGCGTTGGCCACTATAATTCGCTCATACAAACCAAACCAGCCCGTCTGCTCAGTAAAGAACGCCCCTATTATCAGAGCCAAAGCTAGAATACCGGCGACCAGAGTATAGACAAAAATGTTTTTCCAATTCGGGGTGCTCTTGAGGCTGGGTGCGAGCGACAAAATAGCGATGGGGAATAACAAGCCAAGGCCATAAGATGCTATCGTGTGGATTATTCCTTCAATAGTACGCTGAGCTCCAGGGGCGTCCATTCGGAAAGCAGCGATCAGCATCAGCCCGAAGCCACAGAACGCAAGGAGTCCGATACCGGCATGGAAGCCCCGTGCTCTACGAATATTGAAAAAGAGGCCGGCTACAAAGATCTCCATCAGCAAGCCCATAGCCAGAAAACAAATCGATTGTAGCCAGCCTATGGGTCTCAACGCCAGGCTGCTGATTGAATCGCTGACCGGGCTGTAATCGGGAGTAGATAAAGACGCCGCGATATCCCCGACAACCACCACAATGGGTCCCACGATACCGACTAGAGCCGGGACACTGTTAATGTTCAGACGTTTATTAGAGATAGACATTAGCCTTTATGTACCGAGCATGCTCGCTATTGGCTCTTCGCTGTTCGTAGTGGGTAATTCATGTAATCAGCGACTCTGTGAATAATATTTCCTTTCATTATTATATTATAGTCCAACATATTTATGCGAAGCACACACTTCGCTATATTGTTACGTCAGAGGTAACAAAACAGGCAATTGGTACCCAATAATTGCCTCTATTGTGATATTTGTTCACCTAGTTACTATATGGTTAATCCCTGGTGGGTTGCAACTTTGATGTAACGAAAGATTTAAAGGACTTAAGAACCACAGACTAATAAGCTCTGTGCCACAATAGCTCTTAGTATTGACAAACCGAATTACGTGTAGTAACATCGGGGTTGGTCAGGCATTTCCCAGTTAAAGCAAAATCTTGAGAAAGGATGACCAAAATGGCCAAGCGAATCATTCTTTACAATCTGGCAGAGCATGTGACTGATGAACAGTTCAAGGCTTACGTGACTAGTGAAAAAGGTCCTCTAATAGAGAGCCTCCCGTCCGTCAAGAAATACGAACTGGTCAGGATAACAGGAGCCGCGGCGGGAAAGATTCCTTATAAATACGTTGGCATCGTGCATCTGAAAAGCCTGGATGAATTCGAAGAGAAGGCTGCCAAAACTCAAAAATACCAAGATTTTTTGAAGAAATTTATACCGATGGTAACCGACCTTCAAATCCTGTCCGGGGAAGAAATCTATTAATTGAAAGGAAGGACAAATGCTAGGCCAGACTAGTCAATGGTACAAGTTACAATACCCGGAGTGCTTCGTCAATGAAGAGCTACGAATGGTGCAAAAGACGCTTGCCGATTTTGTCGACAAGGAGATTATGCCGGTCCGGGAAAAGATTGACGATGATGTAACCCATGAAGAAATAATTACTCCCATCCTGAAAAAACTACAGGTAGGCCTAGGCTACCAGAAAAACAAGATACCCAAAGACTTCGGCGGCAACCAGCAGCTTTCCATGGTCGGGGATGCCCTAATACAGGAGCAGCTTTCCCGCGCTGACTACGGCATAAGCCTCCACAGCGCCTGCACCGACTGGGGATTGGTACCAGCTGCCCTTGCCTACTTGTCACTATCGCCAACAGGGAAGGCATGGGGAAAAGCGGTGTTTAGTGAATTTGCCCCCAAGTTCACTAGCCAGGAGCTAGCCGTTGCCTGCATGAACTTCAGTGAAGAAGACTCCGCCTGTGATGTTGAGAACCCGCTTAATGAGGGCAGGACGGTAAAGGTGAAGGCAGAGCTTAAGGGCAACGAGTGGGTGGTAAACGGTAATAAGTTATGGGCATCCAATGCCGGCATTGCCGACCTCAACTGCGTTGTCTGCAACATGGACCCCAGGCGGGGAATAGACGCCTTTACCCTGGTCTATGTTCCCGAGCCCTGGCCCGGGGTCTCCCATGGCAAATTCGAGGTCAAGTGCGGGGCTAACGCTGACCGGAATACTCCCACCTATTTTGATAACGTCAGGGTGCCTAAGGAGTGGGGAATACAGGGTCCTGAAGCCTGGGCCATTTTCACGAATGCCGTGTCCGCCCCCATGTCCCTGAATGCCGCCAACGCCGTTGGTCTTCTGCAGGGAGCATTTGACGTCCTGGTTGAGTATACCGGGCAGAGGGTGGCGGGGGGCAAACCGGTCAACCAGCACCTCCACGCGGCGATGATACTGGGCGAGATGGTCTCATTTATATCCGTGGCCAGAGCCGCCGTTCTGGAGCTAGCTCACCAGTATGACCACATGGATATCTATGGTATGTGGAACACAGAAAGTATGATGGCTAAAGGGCATGCCGTGCACGCCTATATCACCCGCACCGTGCCCGACTTGGTTTCAAGGGGTTTAGAGCTGATGGGCTCCTTTGGCCTTGTCCGGGAAAACCACTACGAGAAGTATTACCGTGATGCGGTAGTGCTAAAAATAGTCCTGGGTGGCTCACACCTGGGTTACTTTGAAACCTGCAAGCAGTTCTATGACTTGGACTATTCCTCGTTTGGCCCAGGCAAGCTGCCAAAGTAGTTTTAAGGCAAAAAGGCGGTACGCTATTTTTGTCAGGAAAATTTTTGATAGGGGATGAAGATATGAACATCAAAGGAAAGGTAGCCTTGGTCACCGGCGGAGGTACCGGTATAGGCACTGCCATCGCTGAACGATTTGTTGCCGATGGCGCCAAGGTCTGTATCACCGGCCGTCGCCAAGAATTGCTGGAAAAGGTGGCCAAATCACTCCCCTCGGGGTCGGTAGTGATATGTCAGGGAGATGTCTCCAAGGAGGAGGACGTAAAGCGCATGGTGGAGACGACGGTGAAGTTTGGCGGCAAGCTCGATGTGCTGGTCAACAACGCCGCCATAAACCATCCGGCACCTGTCACTGAGCTTGACCTTGAGATATGGCAGCAGGTTCTGGGGGTGAACCTCACTGGTCCCTACCTGCTCATAAAGGCGGTGATACCGCATATGCTAAAAGCGGGTGGGGGTTCCATCATAAATATAGCCTCGCTTGGCGGGATGCGCTGTCTGCCCGGTATGCCGGCCTACTGCACCTCAAAAGCGGGTCTGATTATGCTCACTCAGCAAGTAGCACTAGATTACGGGCGCAATAACATCCGCTGTAACGTCATCTGCCCCGGCGGGGTCAAAACGGATATGACCAAGAAGGACTTCGGTCAGTTCGGGGAGATGCTCGGCATAGACCCCGATACTTTCATCGAACAGATAGCGCTGGAGATACCCCTTCACCGTTTCGCCGCTTCAGCCGAAATGGGCGGGCTTTGCACCTATCTGGCCAGCGATGAATCATCATTTATGACCGGGGCGGTTCTCACCATTGACGGCGGAACTGCCGTGGTTGATGCAGTAGGAGCGTCAATAACGGCGGCGCTCAGAAGAGCGGGGCTGGTCGACTAAAGCACGATTATTTTGAAATCCTTCCTTTATTATAAAGTATAGGAACCTTAGAAAGGAGAAATGGAAAAAATGGGTACATATAGCAAGAACCTGGTACAGAAACCAAAGTATGAGGCGCGCACCGAATTTGACGATGTCAAAGGCCGGCAGTATCCCACAATGACATTTATGAGCAACGAGCTTGTGCCGGGAAGCAACGTGTACATCGAAATGGGCTGGGTATATGCTATGCCCGACCCGAATCCTCATATACCCGAACATTCTCACGCCAACTCCGACGAATTTGTTCTGCACATCGGCTCCGACCCCACAAATCCCGAAGACCTTGGCGGGGAAATAGAGTTCGTGGTGGGGGGCGAACCGCTTAAAATCAACAAAACCTCAGCCCTCTACGTACCAGCGGGAGTAATACACGGTCCCCTGACCTGGAAGAGTGTTGCCCGGCCACACCTGCAGATGACAATAATAATGGGGGCGGGCACTCTTGCTGAAGCGGCACCGGCGGGATACAAAGGGTAGTAGAATAGCCGGGCTATCCGCTTATAAAGAAATTGTATATTGAGCCTCCTGACAGAAAGACAAGGCCGAAAGAGAGTCGCCCGGAAAAAAGATGCTGAACTGAGCCTTTTTCCCTTACTTCCGCCACTGCACTTCGTTAGCCTCGCAATGATTTTTGTGCCGCGATTTCTACAAAATGTCAGAAGTCAAGACATATGCAGCTACCCAGCTTTGAGATTGGGAAAATAATTAGTGAGCTACATCCCTGAAGCTAAATTATAGTTAACCGCATAAATCATTACAATCCTCCCTTCGCTACATTGTGTGGTTGCACCTATATGGCGATGGCCATGTGAACAGCAGGTAGTGACATAGGCGAGAACTAGGGGGACTGCAAAGGGAGCCATACCGAAAAGGTGCTTCCCGCCCCCACCTGGCTCTCCACTTCTATCTTTCCCCCGTGAACATCAACAATATGCCGGCATATTGCCAGGCCCAGCCCACTGCCTCCCTCAGCGCGCGAGCGGGATTTATCAACTCGGTAGAACCGTTCAAAGATGAAAGGTATGTCTTCTGCCGGGATGCCAATCCCGTTATCCATGATGGCGACGACGGCCATTTGCCCTTCGCGGCGAAACGAGAGGGAAACAGTACCTGGAGCGGAGGTATATCTGATGGCGTTATCCAAAAGGTTCATGAACAGTTCTCTCAGTCGACCTTCATCGCCTTTCACCACTAAATCCTGTGGCTGACCTAATTGAAAACTGAGCCCTTTTTCCTGGCAGAGAACCTCTACATCCGTGCTCAGGTTAGTGATGAGCTTGCCGAGGTCGACTTCCGTAAAGTTCCATTGCTCCTTTCCGGCGTCAGCACGAGCGAGGGTAAGCAATTTGCCAATGAGGGAAGACATTTGTTTTGCTTCTCTAGAAACAATCTCCAAAGATTGCCGATAATCGCTTGGTGGTCTTTCCTTCTGGAGTGCCAGAGTGGATTCAGCTTCAATTACCGCCAGGGGAGTACGTAGCTCGTGCGAGGCATCGCTGGTGAATTGCTTCTGGCGTTGGAATGCTTTGTCTAATCGTCCAATCATTTCATTCAGCGTCGCTGCTAGCCTCCCCAATTCATCCTTGGTGTTCACATTAATCCTTTGGCTCAAGTCACCTTCCCCAATTTTCTGTGCTGTCTGGGCAATCTTGTCTACAGGCTTAAGCGCTCGGCGGGCTAGAAATATGCCACCTCCAGCGGCTAATGCCAGGGCCAGCGGGACAGCGATGATAAGGGTGCGCACCAATCCCGCTAGTGCTTGGTCTATGGTTTTTGTCGAGCGACCAATAATCAGTATACCTGGCTGGGTACTAAGTGGCAGTCCCGATATGCTAAGGTGTATGGGGACAGCCAGGAGACGCAACCCTTCGCCTTCTGCTGCCTCGATAGTGGTAAACGAACTCCTGCCGTTAATGGCTTGGTAAATGAATTCGTGACTCAAGGGAATACTTATCCCTGGGGGAGACACCTCCACCAATTGGTTACCAGAGTAAAAGTACAATATGACGATTTCCCCCAGTTCCTCTTGGAATTCTCCTTGCCAGATGCTTTCTAGAATAGGCGGGATACTACGTATCTCCATTGAACGTAGTTCCAGTGAATCATCCAGGTTCTGGTAGAGGCTTCGAGAAAGATAAAAATATACCCCGGCACTGAGGGCAGTCAATAAAACTGCCAGCACCAACAGGTACCATATGGTAAATCGGAATTTGATGCTGCGAATGAAGCTCATAGTGCTTTCAGCCGATAGCCGGCTCCTCTCACCGTCTGAATCAGGCTATCCTCCCCCTCGTTGTCAATCTTACGCCGCAATCTGCGGATATAGACATCTACCAGATTAGACAGGCTATCGAAGTCGTAATCCCAGGCATGTTCTTCGACCATGGTCCGCGTAACTACCACGTTGGGATGGCGCATGAAGTACTCCAGGATGACGTATTCCTTGGTAGTCAATTCAATAGGTCTTTGTCCTCGCCAAACCTGGCGGGTAAGAGTGTTCAGAGTTAAGTCTCCCACCCGAAGCTCTGGCGATTTGGACATTCCCTCTCGCCGCAGGAGCGCCCGGACTCGGGCAAGAAGCTCACTGAAGGCAAAAGGTTTAACCAAATAATCATCGGCTCCTGTATCTAGCCCTCTGACCCGGTCCTCCACAGTGTCTTTAGCCGTCAACATCAGAATGGGGGTATTAATCTTCTTGGCGCGAAGCTCATGGCAAACTTCGATGCCATCTTTATTGGGCAGCATGATGTCTAGAATGATGAGGTCATAAGGATTGACCTCGGCAAGATATTCTCCTTCCTCTCCGTCGTAGGCTAAGTCAACAGCGTAGGCTTCTTCCAGAAGCCCGCGCTTGATGATAGCACAGAGTCGCCGGTCATCATCAATAACCAAAATTCGCATGATCAACTCCAAAACAAATTATATTACACCAAGATGAACATGAGATGAAATAGCTCGATTGCATGTTTTTTCTGCCATTCACTTCCAGTTCATGGTGGGTTCATGTTGGTGTGATAAGCTTGATTTGTGCTGATGGGGACTGACTGGAACAGGAAATGAGATGTACATATCAAGAAAAGGAGACCGATATAGCATCCGAAGAGGAAACACGTTCCCAACAGTAATCTCACTAGCTTACTGGCTTCTATAGCCAGCCTTCTTCTCTTCCCTCCTTTCTGCTATGGTGTTAGAGGCTTCCAAATGGAGGCCTCTAATACTATCTGGATTTTACATAAGGGGATATTTTGTAAAGTGATTACTATATAGGGAGGCGTGCCCCTGATGATTCCGATGAAGCAGGCAATTGATAAGACAGTGAAGCAGAACCTGTTGGGGAGAGGGGGTGGGTCATCTCCCCTCTCCTTTGCAATAGCCAAGACTCAAGTCTAGAAAAATAGACTTCAAACCGAAATGAAGGAAAAGAGTGAGAATAAGAAATAATACAAAGAGCAGAACTCAACTAAAGGAAAGGGTCGATAATAAGTTGTACTATGCTTTCATAATAGGAGGGCATGGAAAATGACTAAGCTAAAGTACATTGTAATAGGTGTCGTTTTGCTTGTTAGTATCAGCCTGGTTGTTGCCTGCACCCTGGCTAACCCCCCCAGTTCCGCCTCAGAATATCTGTATGTTGACGAAGGAATTGGCCCCGAGCTTAGTACCCAGGAGTTAGTAGCAGAGGTGGCTCCTGCCGTGGTTCCCATCGTTACCGAAACGGTGAGCTACAACTGGTTCTGGCAGGCAGTCCCGCAGACAGGAGCGGGAAGCGGGATAATAATCAGCCCTGACGGCTATATTGTGACCAATAACCATGTGGTAAAAGGTGCCCAAAAAGTGACCGTAACTCTTAGTGACGGAAGTGCTTTTGCGGCAACTGTAGTGGGTACAGACGCACAAACTGATTTGGCGGTAGTGAAAATTGACGCCAGCAATCTTGCCTACTTACATTTCCTGAGCAACTCTCTGGAGCAGCTTAGCGTCCTAGACCCGGTGGTAGCTGTGGGGAATGCTTTGGCCCTGCCGGGAGGTCCTACCTGGACTACCGGCGTGGTCAGCAATCTGGGACGCTCCATTGAACTGGACACCGGTGTGGTGCTTAATGACGTTATTCAAACGGATGCGGCTATCAACGCAGGGAATAGTGGTGGGCCACTGGTAAACATGGCCGGTCAGGTAGTCGGTATCAATGTGGCTATTGCCAGCAATGCTGAGAACATAGGCTTCGCCATAAGTACGGATACGGCTGCTCCCGTAGTACAGAGCTTAATAACAGAAGGAAAGGTAGTCCGCCCCTGGCTTGGAGTGGCAGTGGCCACCGTTACCTCAACTATCCAGCATTACTACAACCTCTCAGTTAACGCGGGAGCGCTCATTACCAGTGTAACCAGTGGTAGCCCGGCAGATAAGGCTGGACTAAAAGCGGGTGATGTTATCATTAAGATAGACGACGAAGACATCAGCACAGCCGCAGGATTGTCTTCAGCTGTAGGTTCTCATCAAATAGGCGACCAGATTGAGATTGTCTATTACCGTGGGAATGTACAGAAAGTAGCTAATGCCACGTTGGAAGAGTCTCCGTCTTAGGCCGACAACGAGTAGGAAAGAAGGAGGTTCTTAGTATATGGGTGTAGTGCGCAGGGCAATACGTAATCTGATTCGGAGCCTCCTCCGCACAGGTGCGATCGTAGCCATTCTGTCAGTCAGCATAGGGCTGGCATTGATTATGGTCACAGTTCATGGCGCCACTGAAAATCAACCAGGGTCGATAGGACAGTAGATTGGCACAGAGATCACAGTGCGGCCGGCTGGTTGCTTTGGCATGATGGGTGGGGGCGAGCCACTGGCCCAAGAAGATGTGGACAAACTCAGTGACATCCCCTATGTAGTCTCTGTATAGGAAAGTGTTCAGACTAGGTATACCGGCGACGGTCTTGAGTCAGCTGTCGAGCAAGGGACACTGGGAGGCCAAGAGGGTGGCCCGGCTGGATAATCTTCACCCAGCGGTTTTCGCATGGGCATAATAGTCATGGGGTTTGATACTGATCAGGAGGAAAGAGGTGGTTAGTGCTCAGGCACTGTAACACTCCGCTACATTGTGATTTATTGATCAAAATAAGCAAATGTTCCCCAACAAAAGACTATTTAGTTATATCTGATAACCTAGCAGGTATATGGCTAATCCTCCGGGCTGGGGTAAATTGGCAAAATAAAAAAGCCCACTACCATTAAGTAGAAGGCTGACAGTTGCCGGACAGGGTGAATTTTGTCAATTCTACGGGCTCATGCAGTTACCTCCAACCTGATTGCCTGCTCATCATCAACAATCAGTATGTTTTCTTGCTTTGCCACTATTTTTCTATCTACTTTAGAGCTTCTTCCACTACCGCTATTAGCTCGTCGGGGGTAAATGGTTTGGGTAAAAATGGCCTACCACTTTGCTCTATAAAAGGCATGGTTTTCTCGTCTATCACACTCCCAGTAGTGAATACTACCTGGTTTGCCAACCGCGGATATTTTTTTTGCAGCCATTGGTATAGTTCTGTACCGTTCATTTTCGGCGTCCTGATATCAATCAGATAAATGTGATATTGCCTCTCCTCTATCATATTCTGAGCTAACCTCCCATTGACGGCAATATCCACCTCAAATCCTTCCTTAGTAAGGACTCTTTGACACATATTGCCAATCGATGGTTCGTCCTCGACTACCAAGATTCTCTTCGTGGTGCGATCAAGAGTGTTTATTGTACGCCTCCTTCAATCAGCGACTCTATGAATAGTATTTCTTTTCAGCATTATAGCAAACATATTTATGCCGTCAAGCAGCTAGTTGAACTTGCTCATTGCCGCTTCTATCCCCTCGGTGAGAAAGCAATCAATGGCTTCAGATACCGTGGCAATCACAGGCTTAATTATTGCTTCTTCCTGGGGGGAGAAATCGCTGAGCACATAATTGACTATAGCATCCTCGCTCATGGATTGCTCTTCTACGTGAGGTCGTCCAATCCCCACCCTGATTCGGGGGAAATCCTCGCCTCCCAGGGCGGAAATAATAGAATTAATGCCCTTGTGTCCTCCCGAGCCTCCGCTCTGCCGCAGGCGAATTTTGCCCAGGGGCAAGTCGAGGTCATCATATATTACCAAGAGGTTGCTTAAAGGAATGTCATGCTTATGCACCAGGCAAGCCACGGGGTCGCCACTGAGATTCACAAATGTCCTGGGCTTGGCCAGCAGCAATTTCTCACCCCCTACTTCAGCGAGGACTACTCTAGCCTGGCATTGCCTGTGGTCAAAGCGAATAGAATGAAGCCTGGCGAAGTAAGCAAGGCACCGGAAGCCAACATTGTGGCGATTATGGGCATAAGCCTTGCCGGGATTTCCCAAACCAACTATGAGTTTCATTGACTTAGAGTTAAGAGAGTTTCTATAACTTGCCTCCAGCCTGGTTTAGCAGTTTCAAAAACTCAGCTTCGCTGAGCGTCTTTACCCCCAACTTTTCAGCTTTAGCCAACTTGGAGCCAGGGTCAGCGCCGACCACCACATAAGATGTCTTTTTGGTGACATCCGAGCCCGCCTTACCACCGAGAGCCTTTATTTTCGCTTCTGCTTCTGAACGGGAGAAAGCTTCCAGCTTCCCGGTTAAAACAAATTCCATTCCGGCTAAATGTAGCTCCTCAGGCTTGGCTTTTTTAACTTTCTCTCTTTCCAGCCTCACCTTGGCCTTTCCCAGTTTTTTAATAATTTGCTTATTTCCTTTCTGTCTGAAAAAGGCAACGATGCTTTCAGCTATCTTCGGCCCAATAGACGGAAGAGCTGAAAGCTCTTCCTGGTTGGCTTTAGCCAGATCGTCTATGCTATTAAAGTTCTCTGCTAATAATTCAGCGTATTGCTCACCCACATGGGTGATACCTAAGGCAAAGATAACTCGGGTTAAGCTTCTATCCTTGCTATCTGCGATGGAATTAAGCACATTGGAGGCACTTTTGTCTGCCATTCTTTCCAGACTGAGAAGTTGCTCCTTGGTGAGGTAGTATAAATCGGCAGCATCCTTGACCAAGCCGGCCTCGAACAAGGCCTGACATAGCTTTTCCCCCACGCCATCGATGTCCATTGCCCCGCGGCTGACAAAGTGTTTGATTCTCTCCAGGGCTTGAGATGGGCAGGCAGTATTGGTGCAGCGGTGCATAGCCTCGCCTTTTGGCTTTATCACCTCGCTTCCACACACAGGACAGCGACTAGGCATAGAGAAGATTTTCTCCTCACCAGTACGGCGGCTAACAATAGGTTCTACGATCTCGGGTATAACTTCGCCAGCCCGCTGCACAACAACCCAGTCGCCGATGCGGATATCTTTACGATGGATGTCTTCTTCATTATGCAGCGCCGCTGAACTGATAACGACACCGCCTACCCGAACTGGCTCTAAAATAGCATACGGGTTAAGGCTTCCTGTCCTACCAACATTTATGCCAATGTCAATAAGGCGCGTAGTACCCTGAATAGCGGGAAACTTGTAGGCAATGGCCCATCTTGGCTCGTGAGCCACAGTGCCCAGCTCTTGCTGAAGGGTAATAGGATTGACTTTTACCACCATGCCATCAGCTTCGTAAGGGAAGTTTCCCCGGTTTTCTACCCAGCTCTGATAATATTTCTCCGTTTCATCGAGGGAACGGCATAGAGCGATATTGGGGTTTATCTTGAAGCCCAAGGACTTGAGGTATTGCATAATCTCCCAGTGAGTGTTGGGCGCTGCCTTGCCTTCAGCCCAACCCAGAGCATAGATGAATATATCCAGGGGGCGCTTGGCAGTGATACTGGAATCGAGCTGCCTTACCGAGCCAGCAGCGGCATTCCTGGGATTGGCAAAAAGCGGCAGCCCCTCTTTGGCCCTTTCTTCGTTAAGCTTCTTGAAGCCAGCCTTAGGAAGATAAACTTCGCCTCGGACTTCAAATCTGGGCGGCGCCTCTCTGGGTACGGAAAGGGGAATAGTCCTGATGGTTCTCAAGTTCTGGGTGATGTTCTCACCTCGGTAGCCATCCCCCCTGGTTGCTCCTGTGACGAGCAAGCCACCAACGTAAGTCAAGGCTACTGCTAGCCCATCAATTTTGGGCTCGCAAACAAGGTCAAACTGGCGCCCGCCTAAAAGTTTGCTTACTCTTTTATGCCAGGCTGCCAGTTCTTCGTAAGAAAAAGCATTGGTCAGGCTCAACAAGGGCTGGGGATGTTTGACAACTCCGAACGCTTCTACAGGAGGTGCTCCAATCCTTTGCGTCGGCGAGTCAGGGGTAACAAGTTCAGGATGCTCAGCCTCAAGCTGCCTGAGCTCCCTCATCAGCTCATCGTACTCGGCATCGCTGATTTCAGGGCTATCCAGCACGTAGTAGCGGTAATTATGGTGATTAATTATCCCCCGTAGCGCTTCTATCCTCTGCTTAACTTTATTTATGTCTCCCATAAAGCTAATCCCTATTTATAGTATAGCAAAACTACAAGGTTATAATAATTCACCTTTTATTAATTTCCGCATATTTGCTACAATTAAGACAATGAAACCAGTTGTAATTAGATTCTTCGCTCCAGTGATTGATGCCACTGTCAATGCTCTGATGAGTGCCGTCGACCAGAAAATGAAGCAAGGGACAAAAGAGTTCATCATCCTTATCTCTTCGCCTGGCGGCTCTGTTATCCATGGTTTAAGCGCATATAATTATTTGAAGGGATTGCCTGCTTCCATAACTACACACAATTTCGGCAGCGTGGACTCAATAGGCATTGTCATATACTGTGCCGGTTCGAGAAGGTTATCTGTACCCCAAGCGAGATTCCTATTTCATGGCGTTAGTGCACAGTTCAGGGGGGAGCAGAATTTAGAGGAGAAACTGCTGGATGAAAGGTTAAAGGGGTTGAGGATTGATATGGAGAATATTGCAAAGGTAATCGCAGCGAATACCGGTAAAAGCGCCAAAGATATTACTGATGTCATGATTGAGAGGACAACTTTGAATCCAGAGGAGGCGCAGTCCTGGGGCCTGGTACACGAAATTAAGTCAGAGCTATTTGAAGCAGGAAGCGAAGTAATTGCCATACAGTTTCAGCAACAACCACAACCGCCGCGGAAGCCGTAACATTAGTAGGGAAGCGTGTACCCCACTATGCCCTGTTTTAAACAAGCACCGAACCGTTATTTGGCAGGAAATTGACTATTGGAATGCTATTTATTATATTAGCAGGTGTGATCTAGTTCAGACAGATGGGTGACACATACATGGGTTATGAAAGGACGCTATAATGGTTGCACTATGAATGTTTATAGCACAATACCGGGATACAAGTGTCTGGCAAGTATCCCGGTATTATTG